>NZ_JBEYTB010000005.1:0-478119 GCF_040642915.1 Actinomadura sp. NPDC047616 | reverse complement strand
GCCCGCGAGGTCTACCGCACCCTGACCAGCACATCCACCACACCAGCCAACCAAAACGATCTTGCTCCTGCAGCTTGACATCTATAGGAGCATCCCGGCCGGGAGCCGGCGCGGCCGGGTGGACGCCGGCCCCGTCGCCGCCGCGACGACGACGGGGCCGTCCGCCTGCGCTCGGCTCTCGCGTGGGCCTTTACCGGCGTGCTTCGACGGCTTCGGCGAAGGCGTCCATGAGGTCGCCGAGCTCGGTCTCCTCATCGCGGCGGGCCAGGATCGGCTCGGCCAGCTCCGGACGCACCGCCGCCATGCCGGCGGCCACCGACAGCAGGGCGCGGCGCACCTGCCGTTCGGGATGACCGGCCAGCCGCTCCACGACCTGCCGGTAGCGGGGGTCCTCCGGACGGCGCCCACCGGACGCCAAGGCCGGCATGTCGGCCGCCATCAGGCGGTTCAGCCCGCGGACGAGGTCGCGGGGCCCGGCCATGGGCTCGGCCAGCAGCCCCGCCAGGATCTCGTCGACCGGCACGGTCGGCAGCACGGCCGTGACCGCGGCGAACACCTCCTCGGCGGGCTCGGCCTCATCGCCCACGACACAGACGACCCGGGCGCCGAGCTCGGGCGACTCCAGGTAGACGATCTGGGCCGTGTCCCCCGCGAGCCAGACCTGCCGGCCCAGCTCGGAGAACCCGGGGGGCCTGGCGTCGATCCGGTTCCAGCCGCGTGCGGCCGCCAGCGCGTCCAGCGCCTCCCGGTCGGCGTGGTCGGCCAGCACCGCGCCGCGTTCGCCGCCGAACCTCTCGAGGTTCACTCCTCGTCCTCCCCGCCCAGGTCGTCCCAGGTCTCCACCGGGTTCCCCGCGTCGTCCACCATGACCGGGTCGCCGCCGAAGTAGTCCCCGAAGGCGTTGAAGGTGTCCTCGGCGGGCCGGTCGAGCCGTTCCTCGATCTGCGCCAGCAGCTCCGGATCGGTCTCGGTCAGCGCGAGCTCCTGCAGCAGGAACCGGTAGTTGTACCAGCCGGCGATCTGCACCAGGTGGCGGCGCAGGCCGGGCTCGGGCCGGTCGGCGTACTCGCGCAGCCGCATGGTGCGGCGCAGGTCGCCGTGCCACAGCGCCGCCCGGATGCGCAGCGCGCCGCCGACGTGCGTGTCGACCTCCATCTCGTCGGGGTCGACGAGGTCGTCCTCGGCGCAGTAGTCGAACCCGGTGAGCGCGCCCACCACGTCCAGGGGAAGGTCGAGGGGGAAGCTCTCCTCGTGCGTGTCGTTGAGCCGCCGCACCACCGTCTGGTGGGACTTGGGCGAGGGCCGGTACCGCACGGCCGCGCACACGATGCCCTGCGTGTGGATCTCGAACGACAGGTAGGACCGCGAGTGCAGGGTCCGCCACGTCATCGACGGGACGCGGCCGAGCCGCTGCCGCTTGTGCCCGCCGTCGCGGTCGGCGGCGAGCATGTCGAGGGGACGGACGAACTCGACGTCGTCGGCCAGCGGGTCGTCCAGGTGGTCGCTGCCCCACGACTGCGGCTCGACGTACTGCACGAGCGTGTAGTAGCGGTCCAGGTCCAGCCCGTTGATCTCGACGAACGAGCCGTCGTAGACGTTGGGCACCAGCACCTCGTGCCGGAAGCCGAGGAAGCCGCGGGCGAACGAGGTCAGCTCGGCGCGCCGCAGCGCGGGGCGGGGGAACACGCCCTCCAGCGCCTCGGCGACGCCGTCCGCGGTGGGCTCGACGGGGATCCACAGCCACGCCGGGTAGAACGAGCCGAGCGCGCACCACAGCCGGTCGGGCTCGGACGGGTCGAGGTACCAGGCGGCCTCGACCTCGTAGCCCATGCCGCGCCGCGTCACCGCCGGGCCGGTGCCCACCAGCACCTTGCCCTCGCGCAGCTCCAGGTCGTCGTCGTCCAGGTGCTCCACGCTCACGGTGCCGGACGACTCGCGGCCGTCCGCGTCGCCGTCGCCGTGCGCGTCGGCGGGCTCCCACTGGTCGGGGGCGCGCCAGTCGATGCCGAGCCGCTCCCCGACCGGGTCGCCGGTCAGGGCCGCCCACCATGCGGGGGGTTGGTTCATGGTCCTCGGGTGGTTCCTTCCGGGAGGGGGTGTCGCGCGGAGGAGCGGCACCTCCCCCGTTCGACGATCACCGGGTGAACCTATCGACTGGCCGTCCCCCGCCGCCGGGCAATCCGGCAATTCGGCGGCGGGGGCCCGTCTCCGGGACGGCCGGGTCTCAGGACAGCCGGGTCACGGACGTGGGGAGCACCACCTGGCCGGTGACGAACTCGCTCCACAGCCCGAAGCGCAGCCGGCTGCCCGGGCGCGCGGTCGTCTCGGCGAAGCCGACCGTCCGGCCGCCGCGCGCCGTGGTGGCGCCGAACGACAGCTCGAAGCGGGACGTGCCCAGGCGGTCCCGCGGGGGCGTGGGAGTGGGCGGCAGGATCTCGTCCAGGGCCCAGCGGTAGTCCCCGCGGTACGGGGCGGCCACCGGCTCGAAGGTCTGCTCCAGGACCACGCCGGTCGCCGGGATCACCACGAGCACGCCGGGCAGCCTCCCGACCCTGGTGTTGAACGCCTGCACCTCGTGGCGCGAGCCGTCGAGGTAGGTGGCGCGGCCGCCGCCGACCCGCGAGCCGGGCGGGCAGGCGCCGGCGCCCTTCTCCTTGATCGTCTCATGGGCGCAGGTCGGGAACGCCTGCGGGTTGAAGCCGACCGAGCGGTCGAACAGGAACACGAAGCGGCGGGCCGCCGCCGGGACCTGCCCGGACGCGGTGCGGCTGTGCCGGTCGAACGCGATCGTGACGCCGCGCCCGGCGCCCCTGGTCGCCGTCACCGACAGCGTGTCGAGATTGCGCGGACCGTCCACGTCCGGCTCGTACGGCCGCTGCGGGCCGCCGGGCGCGGGGTCGGGCGGCGCGGCGTCGGGCGGCGCGGTGCCGGCGACCGCCGGGCCGGCGGACGCCGCGAGCACCGCGGCGGCGGCGATCCCGGTCAGGACGGGACGTCTCATGCATGCCTCCTTGATCGGCTGTGCGGGTCGGGCACAACCCGATCAAGGGGGACCGAAAGCCGGGATAAGCCGCCGCGGCCTCAGCCGGCCTGGGCGCCGTACTCGGGCTCGGCGTCGGGCTCGGCGTCGGGGGCGGAGTCCGGTTCGGTGAGGGGCAGCAGCACCTGGAAGCGGGTGTCGCCGGGCCGCGACTCGACCCGGATGTCGCCGCCGTGCCGGTCGACGACGATCCGCCAGGAGATGTCCAGGCCCAGGCCGGTGCCCTCGCCGACGGGCTTGGTGGTGAAGAACGGCGTGAAGATCCGCGGCAGGTTCTCCTCGGGGATGCCCGGCCCGGTGTCGGCGATCTCCACCAGCGCGTGGTCGCCGTGCCGGGCGGTGCGGACGGTGAGGGTGCCCGCCTCCTCCATGGCGTCCAGCGCGTTGACGATCAGGTTCGTCCACACCTGGTTCAGCTCGGCGGCGTACACCGGCACCGGCGGCAGGTCGGGCGCGAAGTCCTTGACGACCCGCACCCCCGGCGGCACCTTGCGCTTGAGCATGATCAGCGTGCTCTTCAGCAGTTCCCGCAGGTCGACGCGCCGGTAGGGGGCGCGGTCGAGCTGGGAGTACTGCTTGGCCGAGCCCAGCAGCGCCGTCATCCGGCCGGTGGCGTCGGCCAGCTCGGCCTGCAGCTGCGTCACCTCCAGCACCTCGGCCAGCCAGCGCGCGGCGACCGGCAGCTGCTCCCCCGCCACCGGCGCGACCTGCTCGATCTCCGCGACGCCCAGGCCCGCCGCGACCAGGCCGGGCGCCAGCTCCCAGGCGTCGTCGACGCCGTGCTCCTCCAGCCAGTCGGCCAGCTCGTCCTCGGCGTCGCTGACCTCCAGCGGGTCGCGTCCGGGCTCGGCCGCCGCGCCGGTGCCCTGGCCGCGCAGCCGTTCCTGCAGCGACACCAGGTCGCCCAGGCGTTCGCAGTCGACGCCCGCCCGGGCCAGCTCCGCCAGGCGCTGCTGGGCGCCCGCGAGCCGGTCGCCGAGCTCGGCGCTGGCGCGCGCCGCGGCCACGCCCAGGTTGTTGAGCTCGTGGGTCAGCCCGGCGGTGATGGTGCCGAGGGCGGCGAGACGTTCGCGCTGGTCGACGAGGCGGCGGAGGTTCTTGGCACCGAAGAACAGGCCCTCCAGCAGGTGCGTGGCCATCGGGAACCACTCCCGCACCGACCTGCCGAACTTGCGGGCGGGCAGCGCGAACACCGTCGAGGGACGGCCGGCCCGCAGCGTGTGCTGGTACCGCTGGTCGATGCGGTCGCCCAGATACGCCTGGACGGCGCCGCCGTACACGCCGGGACGGTCGCTCCTGGTCGTCTCGACCTGGTCGCCGCGCACCGCGTTGGTCATCACCAGTTCGCCGTCGAGCAGCACGTACAGGAACTCGGCGGGGTCGCCCTCGGAGCAGATCACCTCGCCGCGCGCGTACCCGCGGGCGGAGCCGTACTCGGCCAGCCAGGTCAGCTGCTCGTCGTCCAGCCCCTCGAACAGGAACAGCTCGCGCAGCCGTTCGGGCGGGACCTTGGTCGCGGTGTCGCTCATGCCTGCTCCAGGTAGCGGTGGACCAGCGCGACGGCCATGGCGCCGTCGCCGACCGCCGAGGCGACCCGCTTCATCGAGTCGGCGCGCACGTCCCCGGCGGCGAACACGCCCGGCAGGCTGGTCTCCAGGTGGTAGGGCTGGCGGTCGGCGGCCCAGCCCGCGGGGCGGCGGCCGCCCGCCACCAGGTCGGGCCCGGTGAGGACGAAGCCGCGCGGATCGCGTTCGACGACGCCCTCCAGCCAGCCGGTGTGCGGCTCGGCGCCGATGAACACGAACAGCCGCTGGGCGTCCACCCGGCGCTTGCCCTCGGGCCCGTCCAGCGTGATGGCCTCCAGGTGCCCCGAGCCGTGCCCCTCGGCGATCACGGTGTTCGGATGCACCTCGATGTTGGGGATCGCGGCGATCTGCTCGATCAGGTAGTGCGACATCGACCGTTCCAACCCGTCGGCGCGCACCACCAGGTGGACGCGCCGGGCGTAGCGGGACAGGTTCACCGCGGCCTGCCCGGCGGAGTTGGCGCCGCCGACGACGTACACCTCCTCGCCCTGGCAGCCGGGGATCTCGGCCATCGCCGCGCCGTAGTACACGCCCACGCCGACCAGGTCGTCCAGGCCGGGTGCGTCGAGACGGCGGTAGGACACGCCCGTCGCGAGGATCACCGCGTGCGCGGAGATCTCGGTGCCGTCGGTCTGCCGCACCACCCGGGCCTGGCCGCGCGCCTCCAGCCCGGCCGCCTCCGCGGTGGTGATCAGCTCGGCGCCGAACCGCTCGGCCTGGCGGCGCGCCCGGTCGGCCAGCTGCGCGCCGGACACGCCGTCGGGAAAGCCCAGGTAGTTCTCGATGCGGGAGCTCTGCCCGGCCTGCCCGCCGGACGCGTGCCGCTCGATGAGGACGGTGCGCAGCCCCTCCGACGCCCCGTACACCGCCGCGCCCAGCCCGGCCGGGCCGCCGCCCACCACGATCAGGTCGTAGAACCCCGCGGCCGGGGCGGTGGACAGGCCCACGGCGGCGGCCAGCTCGGCGTCGCTGGGCGCCGACAGGGTGGTGCCGTCGGCCGTCACCACCAGCGGCAGCTCGGGGTCGCCCGCGGCGCGGGCCAGCTCGGCGCCCTCCGGCGCGGTGTCCAGCAGCCACGTGTAGGGGACCTGGTTGCGGGCCAGGAAGTCGCGGACCTGGTACGAGCGCGCCGACCAGCGGTGCCCCACCACGCGCAGCTGGGCGTGCTCCCGGCGCGGCGTGCGCAGCCAGGCGTCCAGCTGGGCGTCGATCACCGGGTAGAACTTCTCCTCCGGCGGGTTCCACGGCTTGAGCAGGTAGTGGTCGAGGTCCACCACGTTGATCGCGCGGATCGCGGCGTCGGTGTCGGCGTAGGCGGTCAGCAGCACCCGCCGGGCGTAGGGGTAGAGGTCCATGGCCTCTTCCAGGAACTCCACCCCGGTCATCCCCGGCATCCGGTGGTCGGCCACCAGCACCGCCGTGTCGTCGCCGCGCAGCTTCAGCTCGCGCAGCGACGCCAGCGCCTGGGACCCGGACTCGGCCCGCACGATCCGGTACGTCCCGGCGTAGCGGCGCCGCAGGTCGCGCGCCACCGCCCGGGACACTCCCGGGTCGTCGTCGACCGTCATGATCACAGGTTTGGTCACGGCGCCGTCCCCTCGCTCTCCCCGTCTCCGGGAATCGTACGGCCCCTCGGGCGCCGCTCGCGCTGGCGCGGACCGCCACCCCCGGTCGCCGCAGGTGAGGACGCATCCGAAATCATCGGACCATGGCTTTTCGGGTGGCACTGGTCGGATACGGCACGGGGGGTGCGGTGTTCCACGCCCCGTTGATCTCCTCGGTCCCGGACCTGCGGCTGGCGGCCGTGGTCACCGGCGACCCCGGACGGCAGCAGGCGGTGCGGTCGCGCTACCCCGACACCCGCGTGTTCGACAGCACCGACCGGCTCTGGGAGTCCACCGGGACCTACGACCTGGTGGTGATCGCCACGCCGAACCGGCAGCACGTCCCCCTCGCCCGGGCCGCGCTGACCTCGGGCATCCCCGTCGTGGTGGACAAGCCCGCGGCCACGTCGGCGGACGAGGCCCGTTCCCTGGCCGCGCTGAGCGCGGTGCGCGGCCTGCCGGTCATCCCGTTCCACAACCGGCGCTGGGACGGCGACTTCCGCACCGTGCGGCGCCTGGTCGGCTCCGGGGCGCTCGGCCACGTGCTGCGGTTCGAGTCGCGGTTCGAACGCTGGCGCCCGCAGCCCAAGCCGGGCTGGAAGGAGAGCGCCGACCCCCGCGACGCCGGCGGCATCCTCTACGACCTGGGCTCGCACCTGATCGACCAGGCGGTCCACCTGTTCGGACGGCCCCGCGAGGTCTACGCGGAGATCGACGTCCGCCGCCGCGACGCCTCGGCCGCGGACGACGTGTTCGTGGCGCTCACCCACGACGACGGCGTCCGCACCCACCTGTGGATGAGCGCGACCGCCGCCCAGTTGGGCCCCCGGTTCCGCGTGCTGGGCGACCGCGCCGCCTACACGGTGTCCGGCATGGACGTCCAGGAGGACGCCCTGCGCAGGGGCCTGACCCCACTGGACGCCGACTGGGGCGTGGCCCCGGTGCGCGCGTACGGCCGCGTCGGCACCCCCGGCGCCGACCGCGCCGAACCCACCGACCCCGGCGCCTACCAGGACTTCTACGCCGACGTCGCCCGCACCCTGCGCGGCGAGGCGCCGCCCCCGGTGACCCTCACCGACGCGATCACCGGGCTGGAGGTCATCGAGGCCGCCGTCGTCGCCGCCCGGGAGTCCCGCGTCGTGTCCCTCCGGTGACCGCCGCGGTTCAGTAGCGCAGGTCGGCTTCCAGGTCGCCACCCGGAGCGTCGTCGTGTATCAGTGGTCCGTACGGCTGCTCGATGTCGTATGCCACGGGGCCCAGCGTCGCACGGCGGTCACAGCACCGACACGTGCACGTGGTCGTAGTGGTTCTGGGTGATGCTGCCGCGGTCCTCCATCTGCCGCCAGCCGCCGCTGCCGCGGGTGTCCCAGATCCGCTGCTTCCAGATGACGTACTTGACCCCGTACCTGCTCGCGTTGTCGATGACGAACTGGGCCACCTGGTCGCCGTGCGCCTGCGCGGACGCGCTGGGCATCCGTCCCGCCGTGCTCTCCATGAAGTCGCACGCCCGGCCCGACCCGTGGTCCTGCGGGTCGCCCGCGCGGTAGCAGCCGATCGTCGGGAACGCGCCGAACCTGCCGTCGATGGCCTGCATGAGCGTGCGCATCCGCGCGGTCATCGTGTTGCCGACGATCGGCGACTTGGTGCCGCTCGCCCCGTCGGGCCGCCCCGCCGTGGCGCCGCCGCCCGACGAGCCGGAGGGCCGCTCCGGCTTGTACTTGGCGAGCAGCTTCTTCACCCGCTCGCGCTGGGACTCCAGGTCCTCCACCTCTTTGCGCACCTGCGCCACCTTGGCGTCGGCGTTCTTGCGCGACTGCTGGGCCTTGGCCGCCAGGGTCTCCAGGTTCTTGATGCGCATGTCGTTGCTGCGGGCCAGGTGCTCCACCACGGTGGCGTCGCGGATGGCGGCGCCCGGGTCCTCCGCCGTCACCATCGACATGGTGTCCATGCGCCCGGTCATGTACGAGGTGGCGGCCAGGCGGCTGACGTCGCCGCGCCGGGTCTCGAACTCCTTGGACAGCCGCTCGGCGTCCTGCGCGGCCTTCTGCGCGGCCTTCTTGGCCTCCTCCAGGGTGATCAGCTCGCCGCGGTACTCCTTGGCCAGCGCGTCCGCCCGCTTGCGCAGCTTGGCCAGCTCGCTCTTGGAGTCCTTGGGCTCCGCGGGAGCCGCGACGCCGGGGACCGGGGGGAGCGCCGCCGACACCGCCAGCGCGAACGCCACGGCCGCGCACCGCCGCGCCGCCGTCCGTCCGCCACCGGGTCGCCGCTTCCGGTCGAGGGGATCGTGGGCCGCCACAGAACTCTCCTTAGAAACCGTCAGAAGATTGGCGGCACGCTACCACAAACCCCCAATTGCTCCCGCCTCATCCGACAATCACACAGCGTCACACAAAAATTACAAAGCGGCCATAACAGTAAGATCACCAGCCCCTCCGCCGCCCGCATCCGCCCAGCTCACAGCCGCGACCGGCGCGAGGTTCCCGCTCTCCTCCAGAGATTTCCCACATTCCCGCCCCTCCGCCATGGCACATCGTGATAAAGGCCTCGCCGCCCAGAACAACACCGTTATAAATCACCCCGACACCGGACACGCACCCCCAAACGGCGACATCGACGAACACCCAAGCGACCACCGAGCCTCCGGCGGCCACAGGTGCAATACCAGGCAGCGCCCCTGCCACCGCTCACCGGGTCCGAGCACACCCGGAGAGACCGCCCCATAGGCCCGGCCGCTGATCAGGGCAAAGGCGCCGACGAGGCACCGAATAGGTGGACATGTCGGCGTACAAGGGCGGTGGGTCTTGTGGGCCGTGCGGTGGCCGATGACTGTTCGGGGGTCGTCCTGCCCGGGGTTGTCAGGGCGGCGGACGAGCCCCGTTCGCGCCGATTTCCTGCCGCGGCATGAGCTGGGGCGTATCCGCGATCGGTGACGTGCCGCAGGCCCCCGTCCTCGGCGGACGGGGGCCTCGGTCAGAGGTCCACCAGTTCGTCCCAGTGGGGGGTGCGGAGGGCGACCCGGAGCAGCAGCCCGGCCTCGGCGGGGGTGCGATCACCCTTGCGGTTGTTGCACCTGCCGCAGGCCAGGACGGTGTTGTCCCAGGTGTCGCCGCCGCCGCGGGACTGCGGCAGCACGTGGTCGATGGTGTCGCCGCGGCGCCCGCAGTAACCGCACAGCCCGCGGTCGCGCAGATAGACGCCGCGCTTGCTCCACGGCGGGCGCCTGCCGTGCCGCCAGCGCATGACCACGTACTTGACCAGGCGCAGGACGCGCGGCACCGGGAAGGGGCCGATGGTGCGGTCCTCCTCGGCCTCCTCCACGACGGCCACGCCGCGCACGAGCATGCGGATGGCGTGCCGCACGTTGACACGCTGTAACGGCTCGTACGACGCGTTCAGGACGAGAACGGTCATCGGTCACCTCCTCGCCGCTCCTCCGCCAGGACTCGAACCTGGATATCCGCATTAACAGTGCGGCGTTCTGCCATTGAACTACAGAGGAATGGGCCGGGAATTCACTGTGCTTCGGGGCTTTCCGGACGTCTTTAAGGGTGCCTATCGGAGTCGCGGGCGGGCAACGGATTTTCCGTCGGGCCCGGCTCGGGCCGGGCCGACAGCAGCTTGGGCAGGGCGCGTCCGGGCCCGTCGTCCCACCAGCCGGCGCCCGTCGTCCCACCAGCAAAGGCCGTCGCGCCCACCTCCAGGGCGGGGCGGCAGCCGGGGCAGTTGCCGGCGCCGAGCGAGAGGCGGACCATGAAGCGTCCGGCGGGGGCCGGACGGGCGCCCCAGAAGCGCAGGAGGTCGGCGCCGTCCAGGAGCAGCGTGCCCGGCACGGCCTCGGCGCGGCGCCGGGAGAACAGCCGGAAGGCCAGAACGCGGAGCAGATTCGCGGCGGTGAGCAGGTGGCCGTACGGGGCGCCCCGCACGGTCAGTTCGGGCAGGCCGAACCGGTGCAGACCCCAGGTGTCGGCGCGGACGAGCGCCCTCTCGCCGACGACGAACACCCCGATCCACTGGTCACCGAGGACGAAGTGTTCGCGCTCGACCGGCGAGGTGCCGACGACCTGGTGGGAGTCGACGTCGACGACGAGGCCGCCGGCGGCCGCCGCGAGCAGGCGGGCGGCCTGCCGCGCCGCCTGGGCATGGCGCGGGGCGTCGTCGGGTGCGCCCTGGACGCGCACCAGCACGTGGTGCCGTGCGTTCCGTAACCGCCGCAGGCGGCCGGAGGAGCCGCCCAGCCGCGCGAGCCAGTCGGCCTCCGGGCGGTGTTCGCGCAGCTTCAGCGCCGACCGGGCGTGCAGTTCACGGGCGAGGGCGGCCAGGTCGCCGCCGGTGAGGAGGCCGGAGACGTCGGCGGGCGGGGGTTCGTCGGTGGACACCAGGAAGCGGGAGGCGACCGTTTCCGGGTGACCCAGCGGGAGCGAGGTCATGCGTCAAGGCTGGCCCCGCCCCCGTGCACGCGGCAGCAGAATCTCGTTCTGGGGATAACTCCCGCCGGTCAGATCGACGGGAGGTCGGCGGCGGAGGCCTGGTACTCCCGCGACTCGCGCTGGCGGCGGAACCCCAGCTCCTCGTTGACGGCCAGCATGTGCACGTTGTCGCCGGAGTTGTCGGTCTCGATCTCGCGGACCTCGGGACGCTCCCGGCGCAGCCACTGCAGCATGGCGGCCTTGACCCAGATGCCGATGCGCCGCCCCCGGTGCTCGGGCACCACGGCGGTGTCGTACTGGGCGGCCCGTTCGGGCGTCTCCGCGGAGACCACCACCTCGGTGAACCCCGCGATCCCGTCGCCCTGGACGGCGGCGACGGTGTAGAGGTCGTCGCCGCGCTTGGCGACCAGTTCGGCCATCTCGCGGACGCGGTCGGCGTCCCACGGCAGCCCCTCGTAGGCGGACATGTCGGCCATGGCGTGCTTGGCGCGGGCCAGCGCGAGCGCGTGCTCGTCGGGGGCGGTGCCGCGCCAGCGCACGAGCCGGTACCCGGCGGGCCCGGAGGCGACGAGCTTCTCCACGCGGCGGGCGGGGACGTCGTCCAGGCGCAGCAGCAGCCCGCGCAGCGTCAGCACGCACTCGAACCCGTGCGACTCCAGGAACGGGATCGCGGGGGTGCCCGCCATCACCTGGGCGATCACGCTGGTGCGGCCGTCGGCACGCATCCCCTCGGCCGCGACGGCCAGCAGCCGCGTGCCGACGCCCCGGCGGCGCCGGTCGGGGCGGACCTGGATGTCGATCTCGGCGGGACGGTCGGCGCCGGGCCCGCCGGGCAGCCGCAGCTCGGCGACGCCGACCATGTCGCCGCCCTCCACGGCGGCCCACAGCCGCCGCCCGGGGGCGCGCAGCCGGGCGGCCGTCTGCTCGGGGTCCGGCGCGGGCTCGTCGCGCAGGTCGGCGGCGTGCGCGGCGGCCAGGACCGCGTGCCAGCGCCGGATCTCCCCCTGGGCCGGATCATCGAGCGCGATGACGTCCATCCGCCTTTTGTACCGGATCCCGGAGCGCCACAGGCCCCGCCCGTCCCAACCCATCCCCCTGGAATGCGGTTCGGTACGCCGGCCGCTCCCCCGGCGACCCGTGCCGCCCGCAGCCTGCATGCGCTGCGGGCGCCTCCGGCGGGCACGCCGCGCGAAGGCGGCACCGCACGACCGGGCGGCGCCGGGCGGGCGTGGTCAGCGGGTGAAGGCGGACAGGATGCGCTCGGCGGCCAGGGCGGGGGTCAGGCGGCCCTCGGCCACCTGACGTTCCAGGTCGGGGGCGATGGCGCGGACGGCGGGGTGGTCGCGCAGTTCGGTCAGCAGCCGGTCGTGCACCATCTCCCACGTCCAGCCGACCTGCTGGCGGCGCCGGCGGGTCTCCAGTTCGCCGCCGGCCGCCAGCCGGTCCTGGTGCTCGACCAGGTGCCGCCAGATCTCGTCCAGGCCGCGGTTCTCGCGGGCGCTGCACGTCAGGACGGGGACGGCGCGGGCGCGTTCGTCGCTGCGCAGCAGCCGCAGGGCGCCGGCGAGCTCGCGGGCGGCCTTGCGCGCCTCCATCTCGTGCGGGCCGTCGGCCTTGTTGACGGCGATGACGTCGGCCAGTTCCAGGACGCCCTTCTTGATGCCCTGGAGCTGGTCGCCGGTGCGGGCCAGGGTGAGGAACAGGAACGAGTCGACCATCTCGGCGACGGTCGTCTCGGACTGCCCGACCCCGACCGTCTCGACGAGCACGACGTCGTATCCGGCGGCCTCCATCACCACCATGGCCTCGCGGGTGGCCTTGGCGACGCCGCCGAGCGTGCCCGCCGTGGGCGAGGGACGGATGAACGCCTGCGGGTCGACGGCCAGCCGCTGCATGCGCGTCTTGTCGCCGAGGATGCTGCCGCCCGTGCGGGTGGACGACGGGTCGACGGCCAGCACGGCGACCTTGTGCCCGGCCCCGGTGAGGTTGGTGCCGAGCGCGTCGATGAACGTCGACTTGCCGACGCCGGGCACGCCGGTGATGCCGACCCGGCGAGCGCCGCCCGCGAACGGGGTCAGCTCCACCAGCAGCCGTTGCGCCAGGTCACGGTGGTCGGGACGGGTCGACTCCACGAGGGTGATCGCGCGGGCGATCCACGCCCGCGCCCCCTTGCGCACACCCGTGACGTACTCGTCCAGCCCGGGCAGGCCGCGCCGCCGGCTCCCGTCGCCGCTCACGCCGCGTGGTGTCCCAGCCGTGCCGACAGCTCCTTGAGCAGGTCGACGGCGGCGTCGGCCAGCACGGTGCCGGGCGGGAAGATCGCCGAGGCGCCCGCGGCGCGCAGCGCGTCGAAGTCCTGCGGCGGGATGACGCCGCCCACGACGATCATGATGTCGTCGCGGCCGAGGGCGGCCAGCGCCTCGCGCAGCGCGGGCACCAGCGTCAGGTGCCCGGCGGCCAGCGAGTTGACGCCGACGACGTGCACGTCGGCCTCGACGGCCTGGCGGGCGACCTCCTCGGGGGTCTGGAACAGCGGGCCCACGTCGACGTCGAAGCCCAGGTCGGCGAAGCCGGTGGCGATCACCTTCTGGCCGCGGTCGTGGCCGTCCTGCCCCATCTTGGCGACCAGAATGCGGGGCCGCCGGCCCTCGGCCGCGGCGAACGCGTCGGTCGCCTCGCGGGCCCGTTCGATGGCGCTCACGCGGCCTGCTTCCTCCCGGTACACGCCTGAAATGGTACGGATGTTGGCGGCATGGCGCCCGAACGCCCGTTCCAGCGCGTCGGAGATCTCCCCCACGGTCGCCTTGGCGCGGGCGGCGTCGACGGCCAGGGCGAGCAGGTTGCCCTCCAGGCCGGGACCGCGGTCGCCGCGCACGGCGGCGTCGGCGGCGCGGGTCAGGGCGGCCAGGGCGGCGTCCGCCTCCTCGGCCGACCGCTCCTCGCGCAGCCGCCGCAGCTTGTCGATCTGCTGGGCGCGCACCGCAGCGTTGTCGACCTTGAGGACCTCGATGTGCTCGTCGGCGTCGGGGCGGTACTTGTTGACGCCGATGACCGGCTGGCGCCCGGAGTCGATGCGCGCCTGGGTGCGGGCGGCGGCCTCCTCGATGCGCAGCTTGGGCAGCCCGTCGTCGATGGCCCGCGCCATGCCGCCGGCCGCCTCCACCTCCCGGATGTGGCCCCAGGCGCGCAGCGCCAGGTCGTGGGTGAGGCGTTCGACGTAGGCGCTGCCGCCCCACGGGTCGATGGTGCGGGTGGTGCCGGACTCCTGCTGCAGCAGCAGCTGGGTGTTGCGGGCGATGCGGGCGGAGAAGTCGGTGGGCAGCGCCAGCGCCTCGTCCAGGGCGTTGGTGTGCAGCGACTGGGTGTGGCCCTGGGTGGCGGCCATCGCCTCGACGCAGGTGCGCGCCACGTTGTTGAACACGTCCTGCGCGGTCAGCGACCAGCCGGAGGTCTGGCAGTGCGTGCGCAGGCTCAGCGACTTGGGGTTGGACGGCTCGAAGTCCCTGACGAGCCGCGCCCACAGCAGCCGCGCGGCGCGCAGCTTGGCGACCTCCATGAAGAAGTTCATGCCGATCGCCCAGAAGAACGACAGGCGGGGCGCGAACGCGTCGATGTCCAGCCCGGCGTCCAGCCCGGCGCGGATGTACTCGACCCCGTCGGCGAGGGTGTAGGCCAGCTCCAGGTCGGCCGTGGCCCCGGCCTCCTGGATGTGGTACCCGGAGATCGAGATCGAGTTGAACTTCGGCATCCGCTGCGAGGTGTAGGCGAAGATGTCGGAGATGATCCGCATCGACGGCCCGGGCGGGTAGATGTAGGTGTTGCGGACCATGAACTCCTTGAGGATGTCGTTCTGGATGGTCCCGGCGAGCCGCTCGGGCGCCACCCCCTGCTCCTCGGCGGCGACGATGTACAGCGCCATCACCGGCAGCACCGCGCCGTTCATGGTCATCGACACGCTCATCCGGTCGAGGGGGATCCCGTCGAACAGCCGGCGCATGTCGTAGATGGAGTCGATCGCGACGCCCGCCATGCCGACGTCGCCCTGCACGCGCGGGTGGTCGGAGTCGTAGCCACGGTGGGTGGCCAGGTCGAACGCGACCGACAGGCCCTTCTGCCCGGCGGCCAGGTTGCGCCGGTAGAAGGCGTTGGACTCCTCGGCCGTGGAGAACCCCGCGTACTGGCGGATGGTCCACGGCTGGGTGGCGTACATGGCGGGGTACGGGCCGCGCAGGTACGGGGCGATGCCGGGGTAGGTGTCGAGGAAGTCCACCTCGGCCAGGTCGTCGGCGGTGTAGAGCGACCGGACGGCGATGCCCTCGGGGGTGTCCCAGGGCCGGGCGTCGGGGTCCTGCCCCGTGGCCTCGGCCGCCGCCGCCCGCCACCGCTTGGCGGCCTCGTCGGCGGGGACGGGGGCGCCGAGCTCGACCTCGGAGAAGTCGGGGATCATCAGTTCACTCCCAGATCGCCGAGGGTGGTCTCCAGGACGTCCACGGCGTCGCAGCCCGCGAAGATCCTGGCATCCACCCCGTCAAAGGAACCCTTACCCGCGAGCCACACCTTCAAGGCGCCCGCGTCCCTGAGCGTCCGCGCGGCGTCGGCGGCCCGCTCCTCGTACAGCGCGTCGCTGGAGCACAGGCACGCCACGGTCGCGCCGCTGGCGGCGAACTCCTCCGGCGGCCCGCTGACGGTCTCGATCCCGCCGGCCTGGAACAGGTTGGCGGCGAACGTCGCGCGCGCGGTGTGCACGGCGACCGGGCCGAGCGTCGCCAGGAACACCCTGGGGCGGGTCCCGGTGCGGTCGGCGTGCGCGTCGGCGCGGTCGCGCAGGGCCTCGAAGTCCTGGGCGTACCGTACGACCGGCAGCCCGCCCCCCGAGGTGTCCGGGGTGGGCGCGGGGGCGCGCGGGGGCAGCTTCTCGTCCAGGTTGGGGAACTCGCTGACGCCCGTGAGGGGGGCCTTGCGGCGGGCGATGTCCCTGCGGCGGCGCTCCCAGGTGGCGGCGAGCCGTTCGGCCACCATGCCCGACTCCAGGGCGGCGGCCAGCCCCCCGGCCTTCTCGATCCGGGTGAACCAGTCCCAGGCGGCCTGCGCCAGGTCCTCGGTGAGACGCTCGACGTACCAGGAGCCCCCGGCGGGGTCGACGACGCGCGCCAGGCTGGACTCCTCCAGCAGGAGCGTCTGGGTGTTGCGCGCGATGCGCCGGGCGAAGTCGTCGGGCAGCCCCAGGCGGGCGTCGAACGGCTGGACGGTGACCGCGTCCGCTCCCCCGACCCCGGCCGCGAACGCAGCGACGGTGGTGCGCAGCATGTTCACCCAGGGGTCGCGGCGGGTCATCATCGGCGAGGACGTCACCGCGTGCAGCCGCGCCACGGTCTCCTCCGCCCCGCACACCTGCGCGACCCTCGTCCACAGGCGGCGCGCGGCGCGCAGCTTGGCGATGGACATGAACTGGTCGGCGGTGACGGCCAGGCGGAACTCCAGCTGCCCGAAGGCGGCGCCGACGTCCAGCCCGGCGTCGGTGAGGGCCCGCAGGTAGGCGACGGCGGCGGCCACCGCGCCGCCCAGTTCCTCGGCGTCGCTCCCCCCGGCGTCGTGGTGGACGGTCGCGTCGACCGTGATCGCCCGCAGGTGCGGGAACTCGCGGGCGCACCGCACCGCCAGCGCCGCCGCCGGCTCCAGGGGGGCCGGCACGCCGGTGCGGGCCGTCAGCCCCAGCGGGTCGGCGCCCAGGTTGCCCAGCGCGTCGCCGGCCTGGCCGCGTTCGGCCACGAGCCCGAGGAAGGCCTCGGCGGCCTCGTCCGTCCGCGCGCCCGCGTCCAGGACCACGGGCGCCAGGTGCAGGTGGACGTCCCGGAGCACCTCCGGCAGCGCCGCCACGGGCACGCCGTGGTCGCCCAGCGTCAGCCACACGGAGGTGGCGCCGTTCTCCAGGTCGGCGAGGATCGCCTGCCGGGTCGTCCCGGGGTCCGGGTGGACGTGCCGCTGCCGCACGTCCCAGCCCGCCAGCCCCTCGCCGTCCGGCCGCACGCTCCGCACGGACGGCGCCAGCCCGGGACGCCCCGGGACGGTGTCGTCCCTGGTGTAGAGGGGCGCGATGGGCACGCCCTCGTACGACTCGCGGGTGAGCAGGCCCTCGATCTCGCTCAGGGGCGTCTCGTCGGTGGCGGCGCCGGACTTGCGCAGCACCGTTCGGACCATCTCCCGCCACCGGTCCCGCTGGACCGGGGGGAAGACGGCGGCCAGTTCCAGTTCCTCAGGCGGCACCGTCATGCCCTGGATGGTAAGCGAGCGCCTACGCCCGGAATTGCGCGGGGTGCGCCCTGCGCGGCCGCCGCGACCGCGCCGGAGCCAGGCGCCGCGGGGCCCGCCGCACGCCGCCGCGGAAAGGCACCCCGGAGCACGGCCCGGGCGTGGCGTTGCTAGTGTTCAGCGTCGTAGTACGTCCCTGGTCGAAGGTCTGAGAGAGAAGAGACGCATGTCGAGTGGGAGCCACGCCGGACGGCCGAAGTCGTGGGCCGCGGTGGCGGTGATCTTCATCGGTTTCATCGTCGGCGGGGTCGCGATCGCCATGGGGCCGAACTGGCCCGTGTTCCTCGTCGGCGCGGGCATCGTGGTGCTCGGCGGCATCATCGCCTTCGCCGTGGACATCATGAGCGACGTGGTCGTCGACGACGGCAGCCGCTGACCGGCCGCCGAACGGGACACCGACCGGCACCGACCGGCACGTGAGCCGCCCCCGTCCCTCCCGCCTCGCGGGCAGGGCGGGGGCGGTCGCGTTATCGGGGCCGTGTTCACCACGGCCGGGCTTGCCGCGCCCGTCGCACCGTCACGGTGCCCGCCCTGGTAGCGGGTAAAGCGGCCGCAAAGCGACGCCCCCGGGCGTGCGCGACGGCGTGCCGGGTGGTGCCCAAGCGGCCCGCCGGCGCGTACCGTCGAGATGACGCGGTGCCCTCCGACACCGGCACGAGGTGGTGGGATGACCCTCAGAATCGGCGTCGAGGAGGAGTACTTCGTCGTCGCTCCCGGCTCCCGCAAGGTCGTCGCGCGAGGCGGCGCCGTGGTGCGGCGGGCGGCGGCGGAGCTGGGCGACCGCGCCTCCACGGAGATGATCGCCTGTCTGGCGGAGGCGAAGACCGCGCCGTGCGACGACCTGGACAAGCTCGACGAGCAGATCCGGGACATGCGCGCGGCGATGGCGACGGCCGCCGAGCGCGAGGGCGTGCGGCTGGCGGCCACCGGCACCCCCGTGCTGGGCGAGGTGCTGCCGCCCCCGATCAGCGCCGGCGCCCGCTACGCCGAGGGCCTGGCCACCTACCGGGCGCTGGACGACGAGCAGTGCATCTGCTCCTGCCACGTCCACGTGGAGATGCCCGACCGGGCGCAGGCGGTGCAGGTCAGCAACCACCTGCGGCCGTGGCTGCCGACGCTCATGGCGATGGCGGCCAACTCGCCGTACTGGGCGGGCCGCGACACCGGGTACGCGTGCTGGCGGGTGATGGCCTGGTCGCGCTGGCCGGTGGCGGGCCCGCCGCCGTTCTTCGAGTCGCTGCAGCACTTCGAGGACCTGGTCGGGACGCTGCTGCGCTGCGGCGCGCTGCTGGACGTCGGCACCCTGTTCTGGGACGTGCGGCCGTCCTCGCACCTGCCGACCGTGGAGGTCCGGCTCGGGGACGTGGTGCCGACGGCCGACGAGGCGGTGCTGTTCGCCGCCCTCATCCGGGCGCTGGTGCAGGTGTCGCTCACGGCGGTCGAGGAGGGCTCCGCGCCGCCCAACCCGTCCCCGGAGATCCTGCGCGCGGCGTACTGGCTCGCCGCGCGCGACGGACTGTCGGGCGGCGGCATCGACGTGTTCACCGGACGTCCCGTCCCGCAGCGCCGGCTGGTGGAGGACCTGGTGGCGCACGTGCGGCCCGCGCTGAGCGACAGCGGCGACCTGGAACGCGTCGCCGCCGGCGTGCGGTTCCTGCTGGACCACGGCACCGGCGCGGACCGCCAGCGCGCCGCCTACCGCCGCCGGGAGCTGCTGTCCGACGTCGTGGACGCCATGCTCCTCCGGCCGCCCGGGAACCGGATCGGCCGGGTACACGCGTCGTTTTCGGCTTATCCATCGCCTTGACATGCCGGTGCACCTAGTGTGCGGATGGAGGGAAGGGCGGTGAAGCGTTGACGGAACGACCACGGCAGGAGCCGCCCGCCACGGCGCCGCGCATCGACGGCCGCGCTCGGCGGGCCCCCGGGCTGACCCTGCGCCCGCTCGCCACGGGCACGGGCCTGCGGGTGGAGGGCGAGGTGAACGTCGCCAACCGCGCCTACTGGGCGAGTGAACTGGGCGGTCTGGTGAGGCGCGGCGGCACCGTCGATCTGGAGTTGGCGGGGCTCGTTTTCATCGACGCCGGAGGGGTAGCCGTCCTCGTGAGGTCCGCGGGACGACTGCGGGAGGGCAGCCGGATGATCCTGCATCGCCCACCGTCGGCACTGACGCGTACCCTCGAAGTGATGTTTCCTTACCTTTCCGCTCTCGAGGTGACGGACCGATGAGCGACCGGTCCGATACCGAGCCGGGAAGTCCCTTCGGGCATCCGGCTCTGTTCTACCGCGACGACGGCGAGTACCTGAGCGGTACGGTGCCGTTCGTCCGCGCGGGGCTGGATGCCGGGGAGCCCGTGGCCGTCGCCGTGCCCGGGCCGCGCCTGGACGCCATACGCGCCGGCCTGGGCGCCGCCGCGGCCAGGGTGGAGTGGATCGACATGACCGTGGCGGGCCGCAACCCGGGCCGGATCATCCCGGGCGTGCTGCGCGCGTTCGCCGACCGGCACCGCGCCGCCCGCGTCCGCATCATCGGCGAGCCCGTCTGGGCGGGCCGCTCGCCCGACGAGTACCCGGCCTGCGTCCAGCACGAGGCGCTGATCAACCTGGCGTTCGCGGGCCGGAACGCCACCATCCTGTGCCCGTACGACACCTCGGCCCTGGACGCGCAGGCCCTCGCCGACGCGCACGCCACCCACCCGACGGTGATCGACCGGGACGGGCAGCGCCGCAGCCCCCACTACGCCCCCCACAGCGTCATCGAACGGTACAACCGCCCGCTGCCCGACCCCCCGCCCGGCACGACGCCGGACGAGTTCCCCTACGACGTCGACACCCTGCCGCGCATGCGGGAGTTCGCGTACGCCCGCGGCGCCGCCCTGGGTCTCGACGAGCGCCGCGCGGGCGACCTGGAGCTCGCGGTCAACGAACTGGGCGCCAACTCGGTCGTCCACGCCGGCGGCAAGGGCGTCCTGCGCATCTGGCCGGAGGACGGCCACGTGGTCGGCGAGGTCCGCGACGACGGCCGGATCACCGACCCCCTGGTGGGCCGCCTGCCCGTGGACCTGAGCACCGACGGCGGCCGTGGCCTGCTGATGGTCAACCACCTGACCGACCTGGTCCGCCTCCACACCACCCCCGAAGGCACCACCATCCGCGTCTACATGCGCCTCTGACCCCCGCGCCTCGCGGTGACCGGCTACGGACGGTTCCTCTCGCGGGGCGGGCCGGTGAAGGGGCGTCCCGGGATGCCGGGGCGACGCTGCCAGGGAAGCGGACCGGACGGCGGCCGGTAGGCGACGCCCATGGCGTCCAGGCGCGCGTAGTGGGCGGCGTCCATGCGCCGCCGGAAGTCCTCGACGTCGCGCTCGTCCGGGGCGGGCAGGTGCGACCAGGCCACCTCGGCGAACGCGGCGAGGCGGGGGAAGACCTGGTAGTCGACGCGCTGCTGGGAGTCGGCGACCTCGGTCCACATGTTGGCCTGGGTGCCGATGATCCGGGCGGCGTGCTCCGTGCCGGCCAGCTCGGGCGGCACGGGCTCGAAGCGGTACACGTCCCGCAGCGTGCGGACCCAGCCGAACGGCACCGGCTCGTCGTCCCCGTCGGCCTGCCGGTGGTCGAGGTAGACCTCCTGCATCGGGCACATCACCACGTCGTGGCCCGCCCGGGCCGCCGTGATGCCGCCCGCGTACCCCTGCCAGGACGCCACGGCCGCGCCGTCGGCCAGGCCGCCCTCCAGGATCTCGTCCCAGCCGATGAGGCGCCGTCCCCGTTCGGCGAGCCAGCGGTCGAAGTGGCGGATGAACCACGACTGCAGCTCCGCCTCGTCCCGCAGCCCCTCGGCGCGGATGCGGGCCTGCGCGGTCGCGGACGCCCGCCACTGGTCCTTGGGGCACTCGTCGCCGCCGATGTGCACGAACCGGCTCGGGAAGATCTCCAGCACCTCGGTGAGGACGTCCTCGTAGAAGCGCAGGACCTGGTCGGTGGGCGCGAGCACGTTGGGGCTGACGCCCCAGCCGGTCCGCACCTCCAGGCTCGCGGTGTCCACCACGTCGGCGTTGCCCAGTTCGGGGTAGGCGGCGATGGCGGCCTGCGAGTGGCCGGGGACGTCGATCTCCGGGACGACGGTGATGTGCCGCGCGGCGGCGTAGGCGACGATCTCGCGCAGGTCGTCCTGGGTGTAGAAGCCGCCGTGCGGCCGTTCGTCCCACATCGGCGGATCGCCCCAGCCCAGCCTGGTGCGCCGCCGCCAGGCCCCCACCTCCGTGAGCCTGGGCCGGCGCCTGATCTCCACGCGCCAGCCCTGGTCGTCGGTCAGATGCAGGTGCAGCACGTTCAGCTTGTGCGCGGCCATCAGGTCGAGGTAGCGCAGGACGCCGTCCTTGGGCATGAAGTGGCGGGCCACGTCCAGCAGCAACCCCCGCCAGGCGAAGCGCGGCTCGTCCTCGATCGTCAGATACGGCAGGGCGCGCGGCGCCGGGCGGATCGGCGCGCGGCGGTACGCGTCCGGGCCCAGCAGCTGACGCAGGGTCTGCCGCCCCCAGAAGACCCCCGCCTCACCGCCGCCCGTGATCGTCGCTCCGTCCGGCCCGATCGTCAGCCGGTACCCCTCGGACGGCAGCGCCGGATCGACGCCCACCCGCGGCTCACCGCCGAAGGGCCCCGACTCACCGGTCACCCGAAGCCGACGCGGCACGGGCACAATATGAACGTCCACCACCAGATCATGATGCACCGCCCTCCTCCCATCCACCCCCCAGCCGAAACCGGCACCCAACGGCCGGCGTCGGACTGTGGTCCGGCTCGTCTTCTGATGTCGGCCGGGGCGGGCCGTGCGGTGGCACGTCCGGCGGGTCGTGGCAGGTCCGGCGGGGTGGATGGGTCAGCGGACGAAGGCGAAGGCGGTGCCCGAGGCGATCGCCGCTGCCAGGACCGCGACGATCACCAGAGTCGGCAGCGTCTGCTTGCGGTGGGGCGGCTCGGCGCGGCGGAGGGGGCGGCGGGCCGCCGGGGACGGGGTGGGCGCCGGGCGTTTCGTCACGATGGGCGGCTCGGCCGCGGGGCGTGGCGGCCGCGGCGTCGCGGACGGCGTCGACCGGGCGGATGGTGACGGTTGTCTCGGCGGCCTGGGTACGGGCGTTGGTGCCGCTGTCGGCGGGGGTGTGGGCCGCTGGGTGGGAGAGGGCGCCGGTGGCGGTGGTGATGGCTTGGGCGGCTCGGGAGGCTTGGGCGGTTCTGGGGGCTCTGGAGGCTGCTCCGGCGGCTTCGGAGGCTTGGGGGGTTTCGGGGGCTTCGGCGGTTTGGGTGGCTTCGGTGGCTTCGGCGGTTTGGGCTTGGGGGGCGGGGGGCAGGGCCAGGTGCCGATTCCCGCCTGGATGCTCAGGCCGCCGAGCTGGAGGCAGACGCCGATGCCGGGCGAGTCGTGCGGCGGGTGCGGATGCCGGACGTGTGCCGCCACGGGCAGGGTGACCACGGCCTCGGCGGTCTGGGCCGGGGACCAGGGCTGGTGGGGAGGCGCCGGGACGGCGGCGGCGCGTTCGTCGGTGCGGGCCGGGCGGGCGTCGGCGGTGCACGTCAGGGCCGCCAGGGTCCCGGCCAGCAGCAGCGCGGCGGCGCGCACGGTCAGCTGCCTCCCGGGATGCGGTCCAGTTCGGGCAGCAGTTCGGTGAAGGCGTCGGGGCCCACCGCCAGGCCGCCGGTGAAGGCGTGCTGGATGTCGAACGTCAGGTAGACCCCCAGGCCCAGCATCGCCGCCATCAGCGCCAGCGGCACGATGGTCATGCCGCGCGGGCGGGCGCCGGCGAGGAACGGGAACAGCACGACGGCGATGCCGGTGCCCACCGTGGTGGCCAGCAGGCCCGGCGGCGGGGCGGCCTTGGCGTCCATGGCGCGCTGGCGGCGCGCGGCGGTGATCTCCTCGATCCGGTCGGTGACGGCGTCACGGTCGTCCCTGGCCTGGTCGTCGGCGGCGGACAGCGCCATGACGTCGCGCCGCAGGGCCTCCAGGCGCCGCCAGCCCTCCGGGCTGAGCCGCCCGTCGGCCATCATCCGCCACTCGCGGCCCCGTACCAGGTCGACGTACTCGCGCAGCCCGGCCTGGACCCGAGCGGCGGCCGGGGCGGGCAGCTGGCTGGCGGCCCAGTAGGCCTCCGCCACCGCCTGGCTCTCGACGTAGGTGTTGGCGCGGGCGGAGTCGCTGGTGGTCCACGGCACGACGATGGCGATGGCGAACGCCAGCAGGAACAGCGCCGACAGCATCGCCCCGGCGTGCCCCCCGGTGGGGCCGTCAGGCTGGGCGTCGTCGGTGACCCGGTCCAGCCGCCGGAACAGCAGCGCGGCGATCATCACCACGCCGATCGC
This sequence comes from Actinomadura sp. NPDC047616, assembly GCF_040642915.1. Classification (NCBI taxonomy): domain Bacteria; kingdom Bacillati; phylum Actinomycetota; class Actinomycetes; order Streptosporangiales; family Thermomonosporaceae; genus Actinomadura; species Actinomadura sp. NPDC047616. The sequence continues at coordinate 454,796 of NZ_JBEYTB010000005.1, read as the reverse complement.
GCATATCGCGGCCGCGACATAGAAGAGCATCCCCGTCTCCCACGATCCACCCCCGAGCCGATTCATGACCTTGCGTGCAACTCCTATCACCGTCGGTATGGGGATGATGAGACGCTGGGGCGCGCTCAATGCCTGGCGCGCTGGAAAGGCATGTGTGTGCCTTGGGTGACAGCCCGCCCCGCGGAAGGCGGTGACCAGCGGGAATGAACCGCTCCCGAACGGGTAGATGAAAGCGTCCGGAATGAGCGGGGGATCAGGAGCGGATCATGAGGGGACGAGAAGACGCCCGCGCGGCCGAGCCCGGTGCCACCGGGGAGGCGACCGCGGCGGAGCAGAAGACGACGACACCGGCCGGCCCGCCGGAGCCCAAGCAGATGGCGGGCTCCCCCGGCGAGCCGCGGGGGCAGCGCCCGGAGGAGTTCAACCCGGACGACTTCGAATGAGCCGTGCCTCCGAGCCGAACCGGCCCACGAGCCGCGTGGGCACGGAGGCCCCTCACACCCAGTGGATCTTTGTCCGCAAATGGTGATTAGTCACGTCTGAATCCTGACAAGAGTAGGGAACAACTGTAAGGACCAGGTCACTTCACGCCGCTGACCTGCGGAGTTATGGTCATAGTCCCTCTCCTCACCCAGGGGTTTCGGCCTCTCGCCCCCGGCCGTGGCCCCGCAGCGATCCTGACGAGAGGGACCGAGGCCGCCGGGCCCCAGGGGAAAGCCACTCCCCTTGCACCGCCCCGGGCCCGGCCGCCTCTCAAACTCGGTCGCGTTTTCCGTACCGCGCGAAACGGGAGCGCAAGGCATGAACGAAACGCCCGGCGGCGGCCCGCCGCCGCGCCGGGGCGCCGAGGTGTTCCGGCTGGACGTGATGCTGAGCGCGCTGCCCACGCCGAACGGGGCGGTGCCGCTGGCGCTGCTGGACGACCCCGACCGCACGCCCGCTCCCGGGTCGCACGGCCGGGAGCCGACCGGCGCGCTGGTCGCCGCGTGCCTGCGGGGCGGTCTCGGCCTGGCCACGGACGCGCCCGACCTGCAGGTACCGCTGGCCCCCGAGTGGAGCGCGTCGCTCGATCGCGACGGCGCGTTCACCGTCCGGTCCCCGCTCGACCCTCCCGGGCGGCCGTTCTGCCGCGCCGAAGGCGTCGGCACGCCGCCCGGGTGGGCCGAGCGGGCCGCGATGCTGGGCTACATCATGCTGTTCGCCGGAACGGTCGGCGTCGCGGGCGGCCTGGGCGACTTCGAGGACCGCCTGCGCGGCGCCGCCGCCGAGGGCATGCTCGCGGCCGGAGTCGTGCCGTTCCGTCCCGCCTCCTGATCCGGACGGGCGTTCACTGCCCGCCGGAGGCCAGCAACTGCTCGAACGGGACAGGATCCTCGTACGGGTCGGCGTCCTCGGCGTCCCGGCGGGCCGCCGCCGGGGGACGTGCGGCGACCAGCGACGCCAGCTCGTCCCCGGCCCGGGCGACGCGTTCGGGCAGCCCGTCCACGCCGCCGGACCGTCCGGAACCCCAGTCCTCCGAGGCGGCGTAGACGGCCGTCGGCGCGACCACGGCCCGCATGTAGGCGAACAACGGGCGGACGGCGTGCTCCAGCACCAGCGAGTGGCGCGCCGTGCCGCCGGTGGCGCCGATCAGCACCGGCAGGCCCTCCAGCGAACCGCGCTCCAGCAGGTCGAAGAACGTCTTGAACAGCCCGCTGTAGGAGGCGTTGAAGACGGGCGTGACCGCGACCAGGCCGTCGGCGCCGGTCACCGTCTCGACGGCGTCGCGCAGCGCCCCGGCCGTGAACCCGGTGAGCGTGGCGTCCACCATCTGGTGCGCGTGGTCGCGCAGGTCCACCGTGACGACCTCGGCGCCGGCGCCGCGCTCCCGCAGGGCGTCGGCCGCGGCGGCCGCGAGCCGGTCCGCCAGCAGCCGCGTCGAGGACGGCTGCCCCAGCCCGGCCGAGACCACCGCGATCGTCCGCCCGCCCGCCGAACGCGCCGTCATCGCGCGGCCTCCGCTTCCCCGGCCTTCGCACCGGCGGCGGCGAGAAGGGACTCGTGTGTGGGCGCCTCGGGGACGTGCGCGGGACGCAGCGCGGCGAACTCCTTGCGCAGCACCGGGACGACCTCCTCCCCCAGGATGTCCAGCTGCTCGAGAACGGTCTTGAGCGGCAGGCCCGCGTGGTCCATCAGGAACAGCTGCCGCTGGTAGTCGCCGAAGTACTCGCGGAACCCCAGGGTCCGGTCGATCACCTGCTGCGGGCTGCCGACGGTGAGCGGCGTCTGGGCCATGAAGTCCTCCAGCGACGGCCCGTGCCCGTAGACCGGCGCGTTGTCGAAGTAGGGCCGGAACTCCCGGACGGCGTCCTGGGAGTTCTTGCGCATGAACACCTGGCCGCCCAGGCCGACGATCGCCTGGTCGGCGCTGCCGTGCCCGTAGTGCTCGTAGCGCCGCCGGTACAGGCCGATCAGCCGCTGGAAGTGCTCCTTGGGCCAGAAGATGTTGTTGGCGAAGAAGCCGTCGCCGTAGTAGGCGGCCTGCTCGGCGATCTCCGGGCTGCGGATGGAGCCGTGCCAGACGAACGGCGGCACCCCGTCCAGCGGACGCGGGGTGGAGGTGAAGCCCTGCAGCGGCGTGCGGTGACGCCCCTCCCAGTCGACCACGTCCTCGCGCCACAGCCGGTGCAGCAGGTTGTAGTTCTCGATCGCCAGCGGGATCCCGTCGCGGATGTCCTTGCCGAACCACGGGTACACGGGGCCGGTGTTGCCGCGGCCCAGCATCAGGTCGACGCGGCCGTCGGCCAGGTGCTGGAGCATGGCGAAGTCCTCGGCGATCTTCACCGGGTCGTTGGTGGTGATCAGCGTGGTGGCGGTCGACAGGATCAGCCGCTCGGTGCGCGCGGCGACGTACCCGAGCATCGTGGTGGGGGACGAGGGGACGAAGGGCGGGTTGTGGTGCTCGCCGGTGGCGAACACGTCCAGGCCGACCTCCTCGGCCTTCAGGGCGATCGTCACCATCGCCTTGATCCGCTCGCGCTCGGTCGGCGTCCGGCCGTTGGTGGGGTCGGGCGTGACGTCGCCGACGCTGAAGATCCCGAACTGCATGACCCGACCTCTCAGAGTTTGTAGAACTTTCAACTATCCTACCGAACCGCGTGCGCGGCCCGGTCATTCCCCATGATCGCAATCGGCCGGGACGCCGGATGAACCGGCGGGCGCACGGGTCCGTACCACGGGACGAGCGGCACGGCGACCGACCGGGGATGTCGCCGCCACGCTGGAAGGGGGTGGCCGGGTGGACGCGCCGGACGGCCAACGTCCACCCGGCCCGTCCCCCGGCGGGCCCTACTGTTCGGATCGCACGCAGCCGCACAGGGCGCGCACCAGCCAGGCCTGCGCGGCGCCGAGCGTGGCGACGTCGCCGGTGATCTCGCTGACGAGGCGCCAGTAGCGCTCCAGGCGCGGATCCAGGTCCGGCTCCAGGATCTCGTACAGCTCACGGCGGAACTCCGGGGAATCGCGCCGTCCGTGCCGTACCTGGACGTGGGCGTCGACGAAACGGTCCAGCGCGGGGCCGGGCTCGGGCGTCCGCCCGGCGAGCAGCGCTGGGGCCACCAGCCGCCACGCCTCCCCGACGCCGACCATCAGCGCGCCCAGGTCGGCGATCTGCGGAGCGTTGCCCCGGGCGAGCGCGCGCATCCTGGTGGTCAGCGACCGGTCCTGCGCGAGCGTGACCATCTCCGCGTACGCGACGACCTGCGCCGGTGTGGGATCGTCCGGCGGCTCGGGCACCGACACCTCGACGAACGCGTCCCGGAGCGGCTTGGGCAGCGGGCCGACGATGAGGCCGCGCCAGAACGCGACCAGCGCGTCCCGGGCGGCGTGCCCGTCCTCCACCCGTTCCAGCAGTTCCAGGCGCGCGGCGCGGCCGGCCGGCCGCGCCTCCTCCAGCGCGCGCAGGCGGGCGCGCCGCCAGGCGAGCGCGGCCAGCTCGACATCGAGCGCGGCGCGTTCGGCGGCGACCGCCTCGCCGAGGGACCGCTCCTCGTTCAGCACCTGGACGATCGCGGGCAGGCCGAGACCGAAGCCGCGCAGCCGCCGGACGAGCCGGAGCCGGTCCACCGCGTCCCGGTCGAACCTGCGGTGCCCGCCGGCGCTGCGGCGAGCGTCCAGGACCCCCTCGTCGCAGTAGAAGCGGATCGTGCGGACCGGCACCCCCGTCAGGCGCGCCAGGTCCCCGATCCCCAGGCCGGGATCGCGCGTCGTGTCGTCGGTCACAGCCACTTGAACCTCCACCCGGGTGGAGCTTCTACGGTACGGGCGTCCCACTCACACGACGACAAGGGGGATCACCGTGACAGAGCCGTCTCTGGAACTCCTCTGCGAAGGACTGCGCGAGCACACCGCCGGGCTGGCCCGCATGACCGACGGCGCCGCACCCGAGCGGCACGTGCCGACCTGCCCCGAATGGTGCCTGCGCGACCTCGTCGCGCACGTGGGCAACGGCCACCGGTGGGCGGCGACGCTCGTGGCCGAACGCTCCGCCGACCTCCTCCCGATGGTCCCCGAGAAGGCGCCGGACGACCCCGCGCAGTGGCCCGGCTGGCTGCGGGACGGGGCGGAGCGCCTGCTCGACGCGGTCGACACGGCCGGCCCGGACACGACCGTGTGGACGTTCCTCGGGCCGCGCCCCGCGCGCTTCTGGGTGCGCCGGATGCTGTACGACACCGCCGTCCACCACGCCGACGCCGCGATCAGCGTGGACCGGCTGGACGGCTACGCCCTCGCCTCCGACCTCGCGGCGGACGCGATCGACGAGGCGATGGACATGCTGTCCGGGCCGAGGGCGGCGACGCTCAACCCGTCCCTGGCGAAGCTGCGCGGCGACGGCGAGCGGATCGCCCTGCGCCCGTCCGAACCGCACGTGACCGGCTGGCTGATCACCCGGCGGCCGGACGGGGTCGCGTGCCAGCGCACGGCCGACGCCGACGCCGACGTGACACTGCGCGGATCGGTGACGGACCTGCTGCTCGTGCTGTCCCGGCGCGTCCCGCCCGAGGAGCCCCACGTCGCCGTCGCGGGGGACCGGCCGCTGCTGGACCACTGGCTGTCCCTGACCGCCTTCGGCTGACGAGATCCCGGAAGGAGGGACGGGGTGAGCGTCGTCACGGTACTCGCCTCCGGAGGAGAACCGGGGTTCCAGGCGCCCGGCACCGAGATCTTCGACTGGGGTCCGCTGTTCCCCGGCGGTCCGCACTGGCTGCGGTGGCTGACCAAGCCGATCCTGATCATCGGGCTGTCGGCGCTCGTCGTGATCGGGTTCTGCGCCCGGGCGTTCGCCCGCCCCCGTCTGGTGCCGCGCGGCGTGCAGAACGCCGGCGAGGTGCTGTACCTGTTCGTCCGCGAGCAGGTCGCCCGTCCCATGCTGGGCAGGGACGCCGACGCCTGGATGCCGTTCCTGTTCTCGACGTTCCTGTTCGTCGCGGTGATGAACCTGATGGGCGTGGTGCCGGGCCTGCAGCTCCCGGCGACCTCGCACTTCGCGGTCCCGCTGCTGCTGGCGCTGGTGGTGTACGTGCTGTACGTGGCGTTGAGCGTGCGGCACCAGGGCCTGGTGGGCTACCTGCGCGGGATCATGTTCCCGCCCGGGCTGCCGGTGTGGGTGTACGCGTTCTACGCGCCGCTGGAGCTGCTGCACCACCTGGTGCTGCGTCCGGTCACGCACGCCATCCGGCTGTTCGCCAACATGTTCGCCGGGCACCTGCTGATCGCGTTCTTCGCCACCGTGGCGTACTGGTTCCTGGTGGACGCGCTGTCCCCGGCGGGGTTCGGGGTGGGCGTGGTCGGCCTGGTCATGACGATCGTCATGACCGCGTTCGAGGTGTTCGTCCAGCTGCTGCAGGCGTACATCTTCACGTTGCTGGCCGCCTCGTACATCGGCGGAGCGCTGCACCCCGAGCACTAATAGGGTGGCCCCATGGTCACCCATGTCGAGCCCCCGGCGGAACCGGACGTGACGCTGACCGACCCGCGCGACCTGCTCACGGGCTATCTCGACCACTACCGCGACGCGGTGCTGCGCAAGCTGGACGGGCTGTCGGACGAGCAGCTGCGCACGTCCCGGCTCCCGTCCGGCTGGACCCCGCTGGAGCTGCTCAAGCACCTGGCGTACGTGGAGACGCGCTGGTTGCGCTGTAGGTTCGCCGACGAGCCCGTCCCCGATCCGTGGGGCGACCGCTCCGCCGCCGATCCGGGTCCCGGCGGCCGCTGGCACGTCGCCGCGGAGGAGACCTTCGAGGGCGTGCGGGCGACGTTCCTGGACGCGTGCGCGCACTCCCGGCGCATCGTCGCGGGCGCGCGGCTGGACGACGTCGCGTCCGCCGGCGGGCGACTGGGCGCCTCCGGACCGGCCCCGTCGCTGATCTGGATCCTGTTCCACCTGCTGCAGGAGTACGCCCGGCACGCCGGTCACCTGGACGTGGTGCGCGAGCTGGCCGACGGCGTCGTCGGCGAATGACACGGCCCGGCCGGGCCGGGCGCCGCGCATGACCGGGCCGGGGCGGGTCAGGCGTCGGCGAGGACGGCCTGGATCTCCAGCCCGACGGCGATGGAGTCGCCGAGGACGACCTTGTCGCCCTGCAGCGGGATGTTGAACTCGATGCCGAAGTCGCTGCGGCTGATGGACGTCGTGGCGGTGAACCCGGCGCGGGTGCCGCCCCACGGGTCGCTGGACACGCCGTGGTACTCGGTGAGCAGCCGCACCGGCCGCGTGACGCCCCTGATGGTCAGGTCGCCGTCCACGTGGTAGCGCGGACGGCGCGCCCGCCGTCCGACCAGCGCCCGCTCGGCGTGGGTGCTGACGAACGTCATGGACGGGTACGTCGCGACGTCCAGGATGTCGGCCGAGCGCACGTGCGCGTCCCGCTCGGCGTTGCGGGTGTCCACGGACGCCAGCGCGATCTCGGCGGCGGCGGTCGAGGCGAGCGGGTCCTCGCGGACCAGGATCTCGCCGCTGAACTCGGCGAAGCTGCCCCGGACCGTGGTCATGAGATGGCGGACCGCGAAGGTCACCTCCGAGTGCGCCGGATCGATGGTCCACCTCCCGGCGACCAGGTCCGGCGCTTCCGTCGCTGGAATCACAAATCCCCCAAAAATCAACAAAGCGGTCGGAAGTGGTGAATTTACCGCAAACTCGGCGAGCTCGCCGCCTCCTGGTCCGCGAATCCCCTGCTCAGCGCCCCAGTGCCGGGGAGAAATCGCCGCAGCGGTGACCGGCCGCCGAACGGGGGAATGACCCCGGCATGATCGGCGAACACGTGCTGGCCGGCTTCACCCCCGACGCCGGCGGCCGCGAGGCCCTGCAACTGGCCCGCGGGGTCGTGGCACGCAGCGGCGGACGGCTCACCGTCGCCGCCGTCCACCCGCCCGACCGCCCCGCGGCCGCCGGTGAGGCCCACGCGCTCCTGGAACAGGCCGCGGCACTGCTGGACGACCAGCCCGCCGAGTTCGTCGCCCACGAGAGCCGGGGCGTCGCACGCGGGCTGTCGGTGCTGGCCAGCAGAGCCGGCGCCGACCTCATCGTCATCGGATCCCCCGCCGGGGGCGCGCGCGGCCGCATCGCGGTCGGCAGCACCGGCGACCACCTGCTGCACTCGGCCACGGAGGCGGTGATGCTGGCACCCGCCGGGTACGAGCGCCGCGAGGAGCTCGACCGCATCACCGTCGCCTACGTCCGCCGCCCCCAGTGCGACGAGGCGGTCGTCCGGGCCGCCCAGGCCGCCACCGTCCTCGGCATCCCGCTGCGGCTGCTCACCCTCGCCGTCGACGCCGACCAGGCCGAACGGCTCCGCGACGACCTGGCCCTGGCGATCCGGCTGGCCCGCGACTCCTCCGGCCTGGACGCCGAGTCGGTCGAGGCCGAGCTGGGCGAGGGCGACGACATCGCCGACGCCCTGCACGCCGTCGGCTGGAGCGACGCCGAGCTGCTGGTCTGCGCCAGCAGTGAGGACGCCACGGCCCACCGCGTCTTCCTCGGCGAGAACGCGCTGAAGGTGCTGCGCGCCGCACCGTGCCCCGTCGCGGTGCTCCCGAGGGGCTATACGTGATCTGACCCTGCCCGGTCACGACCACATAGTCCGAATCACCCGTTTTCCATGCCGTCACTTGCCCCTCGCTCTTTACCTTCGCTACATTCCACCGAGACCAGCACGTGACCTTGAAACCCAGGGTGGCGTGTCGACCGGGTCGGGCGCGTGCGCCCTGACCCGTCAGCCGACCAGGCCGGCGGCACAGGGAGCGTCATGGACCCCATCGGCAGGAAGCTGCTCGAAATCGCCAAGGACGAACTCGGATACACCGAGAAGGGCGACGGCTACACCAAGTACGGCGACTGGTACGCCAAGAACATCGAGGACGGCGACTCCTACTTCAAGACCGCCCCCTGGTGCGACATGTTCCTGGCCTGGGCCGCCGACAAGGCCGGCGTCACCGAGCAGGCCGGCCAGTTCGCCGCCACCGTGCAGCACGCCAAGTGGTTCAAGAAGCACGACGCCTGGAGCACCGAGCCCGAACCCGGCGCCCTGGTGTTCTTCGACTGGAGCGGCTCGGGCGACATCGACCAGATCGACCACGTGGGCCTGGTGGAGAAGGTGGACGGGAAGACCCTCCACACCATCGAGGCCAACGCCGACGGCTACAAGCTCACCCGCAAGACCCGCAGCATGGACACCGTCGTCGGCTTCGGCTTCCCCGGCAGGGTCAAGGTCGAGAAGAAGTACGCCCCCAAGCACGCCGCTCCCCCGCCGTCCGTCGAGAAGCTCACCGACACCCCGGCCACGGCCCGCACGGAGACGCGCAAGCACGAGCCGTCCTCCCCCGACCACCACCTCCCCGCCCAGGAGACGGTGCTCGGCGGCGTCCTGGCCTTCGTCCTGTGCGGCACCCTCGCCCTGGCCGCCGGACGCGCCGCGGCCGCCAAGGCGCCCTCGTCGCCCCCCGTGCGGCTCCGCAAGCGCGGCAAGCACCACCGCCCGGCCACCCCGGTCACCCTCCCGCCCGACATCACCCCCGCCGACCTGGACGCCGCCGACGCCGGCACCACCGTGATGCCCGCGCTGTCGGCGGCCGTCGCCCAGGAGGCCGAGGACCGCGAGTTCTGGGGCCGCATCGCCCACCTGCGCGAGGACGAGGAGCTCTCCTTCTGGAACTCCCTGCACGCGGAGGTGTCCCGCGGCGACGAGTACGCAAGCACTCGGAGTTTCCGCTAAAGTAATCACTGCGCCCCCGGGGAGATCCCCGGAAAGGCAGGCGGACGTGGCTCAGTTGGTAGAGCATCACCTTGCCAAGGTGAGGGTCGCGGGTTCGAATCCCGTCGTCCGCTCTGAGAGGCCCTGTATACGGCCGGGCTGAACTCCCCGGTGGAGTGGCCGAGAGGCGAGGCAACGGCCTGCAAAGCCGTGTACACGGGTTCGAATCCCGTCTCCACCTCAACCCCCGTGTCGAGGTAGGCGCGGGCTCGGGCGATTAGCTCAGTGGGAGAGCGCTACCTTGACACGGTAGAGGTCACTGGTTCAATCCCAGTATCGCCCACCACACCATCCCCAGGTCGGACTTCATGTCAAGCCTGGGGATCTCTCATTTTCGGCCCTGCCGGCCACGGGACACCTGGCGTCGACCTCCAACGACGGCGTCTTCACCCACCTCTCCAGGCTGCCGCACCGCCGGTACGCGCGGAGAACGGCCCCGCCACCACAGCCTCCGCCGCCATCGACACTCAGAGCATCAAGATCTCCCCCAGCATCCCGGCCGCCGATCTGGGCACCAACGCCGCCTGGAGAGTCGCCGGCTGCAGACGCGGCGCCCCCTCGGGCTGCTGCCGACAGCCCTGGTCACCGCCGCCCCACCACCCGCGGCTCCACTCCGCTGCCCCCCAGGTCCCCGAACGCCCCCTTCGGCAGGGGCCCGGCCTGGATTCGCTGGCAGCGCCTGGAACGGGCACGTCGCGCCCTGGCCGACCCGGCGCTGCGGAACGTCACCGTCCAGCGCGTCGCCGCGTGGTGCGGTTTCATCCGCGCGGCGACACCTCCGGCGAGTGCCGCCGTCGCCAGGTCGGCCGTCAGGGACGGTGAGTTCCACGGGCGCCGGGACGGTCAGTGGGGCAGCCGGGCGTCCTGGCGGTCGAGTTCGTCCCGCACGGCGGCGGTGTCCACGTCGCCGTCGCGGGCGGTGAAGGCCGCGGCGATCCCGGCGGCCTGGCCGGTGGCGAACGCGGTGCCCATGACCCGCAGGGACGCGCCCGCGCCGTGGTCGCCGTCGACGGTGCGGCCGCCGGCGAACAGGTTCGGCGTGTTGCGGCTGCGCAGCACGTCGAGCGGGACGCCGTAGTAGCCCGGCTCGCCGATGTGCTTCCATTCCACGGGCAGGCCCGGCCCGGGGTGGGACTCGATCGGCCAGGCGCCGATCGCCACCGCGTCGTCCACCGGCCCGGGCCGCAGCACGTCCGCCTCGGTCAGCTGGGCGCGGCCGACGAGGTGACGGGACTCCCGGGTGCCCAGCTCCGGCCCGGTCGCCACGATGTAGGCGCCCTCGCATCCCGGCAGGGTGCGCAGGACCCGCAGGTAGTCCTGGGCCTGCCGCCGGGCGCTGCGCTCGGCGCGGCTGGTGTCGGCGGCGCTGCGCGCGTCGTAGCCCTCGTCGGCCAGGTAGGTGATCAGATCCCCGGACACCGGCATCCGCGCGACCAGCCCGGCCTCTCCGGTCAGGTGCCCCCCGCCGCTCCGCTTGGCCGCGCGGACCGCGGCGGCGAGGGCCTGGCGGGTCACCGGCACGTCGGCGGGGATGCCGCCGAAGCGGACCGCGAGCGTGCCGTTGAGCACCCGGCCGTCGTTGCCATACCGCACCTGCGCGCCGCCGTGGTGGGCCAGGTCGGCCTCGCCGGTGGCGTCCACGAACGCGGCCGCCGTGTACTCGTGCAGTCCGGAGTGGTCGGCCACCCGGACCGCGGTGATCCGCTCGTCCTGGCGGGTGGCCTGCAGGAGGTGGGAGTGCAGCAGCACGTCCACGCCCGCGCGGTGGCACAGCTCGTCCGCGACGCGCTTGACCGCCTCGGGGTCGAAGACGACCGCCACGGCCGTGAACCGCTTCGGCTCCGTCACCGCGCCCATGTCCCGCAGCCCGGCCAGCATCTGCTCGGCGACGCCGAACACCACCTGGCGCAGGTCCTCGGTGTACAGGCCGCAGTAGGTGACGACGTTGCGCAGGGAGGCCGCGCCGCCCAGGCACGGGCCGCGCTCGACCAGGAGCGTGCGCGCGCCGGCACGCCGCGCGCCGATCGCGGCCGCGATGCCCGCGGACCCGCCCCCGGCCACGATGACGTCGTAGTGTTCGGTCACAGTACGGTTCCTTTCCTGGCCGTCTTCACCGGACGAGGGCCTGCGCCCTGACCGAGGGGGACCGGACGGCGGCGTCGCCCTCCCGGACCCCGAGCATGAGGAACATGCCGAGCAGCGGGCCCACGGCGAGCGTGGCGAAGGCCCAGAAGAACGAGCCGGTCGCCTGGAACACCGCCCCGAGCACCACCGGCACGATCGTGCTGCCGAGCTGCCAGAACGCGTTCGTCGCGCCGGCCGCGGACCCGGCGAGCCCGACGCCGGCGATCTCCGGGATCAGTGCGATCATCAGCGGGCTGTAGACGTACGCCGCGACGCCGAGGAACGGCGCCACCCACAGGAACCCCGCCAGGCTGTCGCGGGTGCCGAACGCCAGCAGCGTCACGACGAACGCGCCGAGCACGATGACGGTCGGGAGCCTGCGCCGGCCGCCGAACAGGTCGGACACCACGCCCATGAACGGCTTGGCCACGATGGCGGCGACGCCGAAGATCGCGACCACGGTGCCGGCCTGCGTGGCGGAGATGCCGCTGCCCTTGATCATCAGCGCGTTGGACCAGGTGATGAAGCCGTAGGTGCCCCACAGGCCGCCGAACCCGGCCAGGCCGATCAGCCACAGGTCGCGGTTGCGGGCCAGCGGGCGCAGGTCCGGCGCCCGCCGGGCCGCGGGCGCGGACCGCGCGGCGCCGGCGTCGGCGTCGGAGTTGCGCAGCAGGACCAGGCACAGGACGGCGACGACCATCGAGCCGGCGCCGAACAGGTGGTACGACGCGCTCCACCCGGACGCGGCGATGAGGCTCGGCACCACCGCGTTCGCGATCACGGTGCCCAGCGAGGTGGCGGTCATGAACACGCCCATGGCGAAGCCGCGGTCCTTGGGCGGGAACCACTGGGAGATCAGCTTGACCCCGGCGGAGTAGTCGCACCCGGCGAACACGCCGACCCCGGCCTGGAACGCGATGCCCATGGCCACCGAGTCGGTCTCGCCGAACAGGATCATGAACCCGCCGGCGAGGAAGAGCGAGCAGCCGATCACCACACGGGGGCCGAGCCAGTCGGTCAGTACCCCGCCCGCGGCGTTGGAGATGACGTAGCCGACGTAGTAGCCGGTGGCGAAGACGCCGAGCCCGGCCAGCGACACGCCGAGGTGCTCGCCGACCGAGACCGAGGCGGGGCCCCAGGTGGAGCGGTCCACGGCGGTCATGGTGAACGCGGCCCATGCCAGCGCCAGCACCACCCAGCGGTACGGATGCCGGACGACCACCGGTTCCGAAGTGAGACTCATGGTTGGGTGTTCCCTTCTGCGACGCCGGGCGCTCTGCCTCCAAGGCAGGGGGCGGCCCTGCGCGAAGGTCGCCAGCACAGCCCCTCGGCGCGTTGACCGCACGTAACGTTCGACGTCACCCGGCTGCGGGTCAGTACACACTGATTGACAGCGGCGCGTCCAATGCCCGTAAATCAGAAGAGCCATGCCTGTCAGGCATGCCCCCGTCAGCGAGGAGACCGATGGAACTGCGTCATCTCCGTTACTTCACCACGGTCGCGGCGGAGGGCTCCCTGTCGCGCGCGGCGGAGCGGCTGCACCTGACCCAGCCGTCGCTGAGCCGGCAGATCCGCCAGCTCGAACGCGACGTCGGCGCACCTCTGTTCGAGCGCACCCCCGGCGGAACGTCGCTGACCCCCGCCGGCGCGGCCCTGCACCACCACGCGCTGCTGCTGCTCCGCCTCGCCGACGCCGCGCCCGACATGGCGCGCTCGGCGATGGGCCGCACCCGCGAGATCGTGCACATCGGCGTCCCACCGGGCGTGCCGGACGGGTGGCTGCTGGACGTCCTGGCCACGCTGGAGACCGAGCTCCCGCACGCCGCGGTCACCCTGACCGAGGCCAGCAGCACCGAGCAGCTGCGGATGATCCGTGAGGGCCGCCTCGACCTCGGTCTGGTCCACGAACATCCGCCCGGCAGGCTGCACGCCGAGCACCTGTTCGCCTTCCCCTTCGGGCTCGCCGTCCGTCCCGGCCACCCGCTCGCGGACGGCACGGCCTGCCGGATGCAGGACCTGGACAACCTGCGCATCCTCGCCCACGGCAGGCAGCAGGTCCCCGTCGTCGACGACCGGCTGGTGGTCGCGGCGCACGACGCCGGCGTCGTGCCGCTGTGGCAGTTCGCCCAGTTCTCCCAGCACGCACGCGCCTTCGCCGAGGCGGTGAAGGCGGACGCGGTGCTGCTCATGGCGCACTCGGCCCGGCGCCTGCTGCCCGACTGGCCGTGGTTGCCGCTGGCCGAGCCGGAATTCCCCCTGGTCACCTGGCTGACCTGGCCGCTGGAGACCCGCGTGGTCGTCCGCGACGTCGCCCGGGTCGTCCGCGCCCAGGACCGGCCCGCGGGCGCGACCCCCGCGGCCCGGCCCTCCGGCTCCTGAGGCACCGCCGTGTACGGGCGCCGTGTTCGGGCCGGGGGGCTGTCACGGTGTCGCTTCCGTCCGTTCGGACGGGCGGAGCATGCCGACGATGTCGAGCAGCACGCTGTCGTCGCCGACGTTGCCGGGCACCACGACCTGGTGGACGGTGTCCCCCGGCCCCCGGTCGTGGCGCAGCGGCTCGGCGAGCCGGTCGAGTTCGGCCGTCGGGTCGTGGCCGGGGTCCAGCAGCGTTTCGGCGGGCGGGAGCGGGCGCGCGGGCACGGGAAGCCGGTCCAGCCGGCGGGTCGCGCCGTCGGTGTGGGAGCCGCAGGCGACGAGCACGGCGCGCGACGGCGGAGGGGTGACCGGACGCGCGGACGTGCCGGCCAGCGGCGCGGCGGAGCGGACGACCACCCGCCGTCCGGCCCGGCGGGCGGCGTCGATCCCCGCCGCGATGACGGCGTTCGCCGATGAGCCGGTGACCGGCGCGAGGGGGCTTCGGTCAGCCGATGAGGTGCTCGACGGCCAGTTGCTGGAGGCGGACGAAGCCCAGGTCGCGTTCGGCGGCCCGGTCGGGGTCGAAGCCGTCGTCGGCCGCCAGCAGCGACTGCGCCGTCTCCCCCTCGGCCAGGGTCGGGGTCGCCAGTGCGGTCACCCCGGCGTACTCCATCGCCTCCCGCACCCGGGGGTCGGCGCGGAACGCGCGCGCCTTGTCGGCCAGCATCAGATAGGTCGCCATGCAGGCGCGGGCCGACTCCCAGACGCCGTCCATGTGCTCGGTGCGGGACGGCTTGTAGTCGAAGTGCCGGGCACCGGTGTAGCGCGGCCCGTCGGGGTAGCCGGGGAAGCCGTTCTCCAGCAGGTCGACGGTGAAGAACGCCGACATCAGGTCGCCGTGGCCGAACACCAGGTCCTGGTCGTACTTGAGCCCGCGCTGGCCGTTGAGGTCGATGTGGAACAGCTTGCCGTGCCACAGCGCCTGGCCCAGGGCGTGGGTGTAGTTGAGCCCGGCCATCTGCTCGTGCCCGGTCTCGGGATTGAGCCCGACGATGTCGCCGTGCTCCAGTTCGGAGATCATGGCGAGGGCGTGCCCGACGGTCGGCAGGAAGATGTCGCCGCGCGGCTCGTTGGGCTTGGGCTCCAGGGCGATCCGCAGCCCGTGGCCCTGGGACTTGATGTAACCCGCGACGGTGTCCAGCCCCTCCTTGTAGCGCTCCATCGCCGCGAAGACGTCCTTGGACCCGTCGTACTCGCCGCCCTCGCGTCCGCCCCACATCACGAAGGTGGAGGCCCCGGCCGCGGCGGCCAGGTCGACGGCCCGCAGCACCTTGCGCAGCGCGAAGCGCCGCACCGACCGGTCGTTGGCGGTCAGGGCGCCGTCCTTGAACACCGGGTGGGTGAAGGTGTTGGTGGTGACCATCTCGATCACCAGCCCGGCCCGGTCGGCGGCCTCCCTCAGCCGGGCGACGCGCTTGTCCCGCTCGCTCTCGGACGCGTCGAAGGGGAAGACGTCGTTGTCGTGGAAGCTCACCCCCCACACGCCCAGCTCGGCCAGCCGCTCGGCGTACTCCCACGGGTCCAGCGCCGGACGGCTGGCCACGCCGAACGGGTCGACGCCCGTCCAGCCGACCGTCCACAGACCGAACGAGAAGCGGTCGGCGGGGGTGGGTCGACGGCTCATCGCGGGTACCTCCTCGTTTTTGTTTCACGGATGAACATAATTGGGGTGCCCGCTAGGGTCAACAGCGTGATGTCCAGGCCCTCCCCCGCCGCGCGGGACGCGGCCGACGCGCGCCCCCCGTCCGCGGAGCGGTCGTCGCTGCGGCAGTCGTCCCTGCGCGAGGCCAACCTCGGCCTGGTCACCCGCACCGTGCTCGCCGCCCCGGAACCGCTGACCCGGGCGGGCGTGGCGGCCGCGACGCGCATGACCCGCGCGACCGCCGCGCGTCTCGTCGACGAGCTGGTCGCCGGAGGCGTCCTGGACGAGCGGGACCCGCCGCCGGTCACCGGGCGGGGACGGCCGGCCCGCCCCCTGGCGGGCGGACGCCGGATCGCCGCGCTCGGCCTGCAGGTCAACGTGACGTTCCTGGCCGGGCGCGTGCTGACCCTGGGCGGCGAGGTGCTGGCCGAGCACACCGAGCCCGGGGACCTCCGCGACAGCGATCCCGCCGCCGTGCTGGCGCGGCTGGACGCGCTGGCGGCGCGCCTGCTGGACCGCGTGCCGGGCGACGTGCGGGTGATCGGCTCCGGGCTGGCCCTGCCCGGCATCGTCGCGGCCGGGTCGGGCGATCTGCTGGTCGCCCCCAACCTCGGCTGGTCCGGCATCCGCCCGGCCGACCACCTGCGCCGGGCGTCGCGTGCCGGACTGCCGCTCCGCGTCGGCAACGAGGCGGATCTGGCGGCCCGCGCGGCCGCCGAGGTCGCCCCGGGACGCCCCGGCCCCCTGCTCGACTTCATCTACCTGTCGGGCGACGTCGGGCTGGGCGGGGCCGCGGTGCTGGACGGCACCGTGCTGACCGGACGGCACGGCAGGGCCGGCGAGATCGGGCACGTCTGCGTCGACCCCGGCGGCCCCCCGTGCAGGTGCGGGTCGACCGGCTGCCTGGAGCAGTACGCCGGGCAGGCCGCCCTGCTGACGGCGGCCGGCCTGCCGGGCGACCGTCCCCTCACGGAGCTGACGGCCGCCGTCAGGGCCGCCGATCCCGCCGCCCGCCGGGCGATCGACCGGGCCGCCTGGGCGCTCGGCGTGGCGCTGGCGGGCGCCGTCAACATCCTGGACATCCCGACGGTCCTGCTCGGCGGGCACCTCGCCGAGCTCGCGGACCTGCTGGTCCCGCCGCTGCGCGAGCATCTGAACCGGCGGGTGCTGTCGGCCCGCTGGGCCGCGCCGGAGGTGCACGCCCCCGCCGGCACCGCGGCCCCTGCCGCCACCGGCGCCGCCCTGGTCCAGCTCGCCGACGTCGTGGACGATCCCGCGCGCTGGCTCCCGGGGGAAAAATAAGTGCATTTCGGGCGCGTTCATGTACGGCCCCGTCACTGATCATCATCCATGCCGGACATTGACCCGAATATTGGCGTGAGCAACGCTTTTTTCGGGCCGCCCCGGGTAGGACACCTATTGCTCGGCACAAGGCGTTCAGTGGCCAAAAGCGCCGTGCGGCCGAGAAGGTTCACCTGTCGGTGTGATTGGACATCTGTCCACGCTCAGGGCCCGCTCACCGGATATGCCGGAAAAGGGGAGCGGGCCCTGTTCTGTCGCCGGCCCCACGTTTTCTGAACGCGGCCTAGCCGCCTCGGCCGTTCAGGAAGAGTTCCAGGGGGAGGGTGGCGGCGCCCAGGGCGACCGCGTCGGGCCCCAGGGTGCACAGTTCGATCGAGGTGGTCGCGAACGGGTGCTTCAGGGCGTGGCCGCGGGCGGCCTCGCGGATGGCGTCCAGGTAGGTCTCGCCGAGGAGCAGGCCGGCCCAGCCGCCGAGGATGACGCGCTCGGGGTTGAGCAGGTTGATCAGCCCGCCGATGGCGGCGCCGAGGTACCGGATGGTCTCGTCGACGATCCGGGCGCCGACGGTGCCCGGGGTGCCGGCCTCCAGGATCATGGCGGCCAGGGCGGACTCCTGGTCGGCCGCGGTGATCGTCCCGCCGGCCTCGGCGTAGCGGTCGAGCATGGCCTCGGCGCCGACGTAGGCCTCCAGGCAGCCGACGTTGCCGCAGCGGCAGGTCCGGCCGCCGACGACGACCGGGGTGTGGCCCCACTCGCCGGCCGAGGCGGGCGAGCCCCGGTCGGCCGTGCCCTGCGAGATGATCGCGGCGCCGACCCCGGACCCGATCAGCCCGACCACGATGTTCTGGGTGCCGCGGCCGGCGCCGAACCACAGCTCGGCCTGGCCCATGGTGTTGGCGCCGTTGTCGATGAGCAGCGGCAGGCCGGTGCCCGCGCACAGCAGCCGTTCCAGCGGCACCCGGTCCCAGCCGAGCGTCTGGGCGTCCACGATGACCTCGGGACGCTGCTGGACGACGCCGGGCACGCCGATGCCCACGCCGAAGATCGCCTCGTCCGGGACGCCGCCGTCGGCGAGGACCGCCTCGATGCCGGCCAGGATCCGGGAGACGACCTCGGGCGCCGGATGCCGCGCCGGGTCCAGCGGGAAGTCGGCCTTGGCCCGCTCGGTCATCGCCAGGTCGAACAGCTCGACCTGCACCCGGGTCTCCCCCACGTCCACGCCGACGACGTAGCCGTACTCGGGGTTCACCTGCAGCAGCACCCGGGGCCGGCCGACCTCGGAGTCGACCGAGCCGATCTCGGCGACGATCCCGTCGCGGATCAGCTCGCGGGTCACGTTGCTGACCGACGCCTGGCTCAGCCCGGTCTCCGCGGCGAGCTCCTGCCGGCTGCGCGGGCCGCTGAAGTACAGCGCCCTGAGCAGTACCGCACGGTTGTCCCGGCGCAGGTCACGCACCGTTCCCCGCCTGCGCTGCGCCATCGTGGCACCTCCCCCGCTGTTCGCCCCCATCTTCCTTCACGGCGCGAAAAAAGTCATCCGGAAGTGTTGACGGCCCTCTGGCCCCAGGATTAAATCAAGCCGTGAAAAAAGGAGTGTGGCGTACGTCACGTCACCTCCGTCCTCCACCCCGACCCCCGAGGGACCCCTCCATGGGCATCAGACAGATGGCGTCGGCGGCCGCGCTGACGCTGCTCGCCGTGACCGCCGCCGGCTGCGGAGGCGGCGGCTCGTCCGCCGGCGGCCCGAAGGAGCTCGTCTACTGGGCTTCCAACCAGGGCACCAGCCTCGACCACGACCGGCGGGTGCTGGAGCCCGAGCTGGCGAAGTTCACCCGCCAGACCGGAATCAAGGTCAAGCTGGAGGTCATCGGCTGGCCCGACCTGCTCAACCGCATCCTGGCCGCCACCACGTCCGGCGAGGGCCCGGACGTGCTCAACATCGGCAACACATGGTCGGCGTCCCTGCAGGCCACCGGGGCGCTGCTGCCGTTCGACGACGCGACGCTCGCCAAGGTCGGCGGCAAGGACCGGTTCCTCGGCCCCTGCCTGGCCGCCACCGGCGCCGAGGGCAAGCCGCCGACCGCCGTCCCCCTCTACGGCCAGGCGTACGGCCTGTACTACAACAAGAGGCTGTTCAAGGAGGCGGGCATCACAAAGCCGCCCGCCACCTGGAACGAGCTGGTCGACGTCGGCAAGAAGCTGACCAAGCCGGGCCGGTGGGGTCTCACCCTGCAGGCCGGGCAGGTCACCGAGAACGCCCACCACGCCGCGATCCTCGGCGCGCAGCACGGGGCCCGGTTCTTCGACGGCGCCAAGCCCACGCTGGCGTCCGATCCCGCCGCCAACGCGATCAAGCAGTACCTCGACCTGATGCAGGTCCACAGGATCGTCAACCCGAGCAACGCCGAGTACACCGACACCGCCAAGTCGCTGAAGGACCTGGCGGACGGCAGGGCCGCGATGTTCATGAACCAGGCGTCGGCGGGCTCGTTCCAGGCCGTCGGGATGAAGATGGACGAGCTCGGCGTCGCCCCGATCCCCCTGCCCGACCAGCCCCCGCCCGGCGGCCGCAGGGTCAACAGCTTCGTGGCCGGGATCAACCTCGCGGTGTTCAAGAACACCGAGAACCGCGACGGCGCGCTGAAGTTCGTGCGGTTCATGACCGGCACCGAGGAGCAGGTGCTGCTCAACAAGACCTACGGCTCGCTGCCCACGGTCAGGGACGCCTACGCCGACCCCGCGTTCCAGACCGAGCACGTCAAGGTGTTCCAGAGCGTGCTGAGCGGCACCGCCGAGCCCATGCCGCAGGTGCCGCAGGAGAGCCAGTTCGAGACCCTCGTCGGCACCGCGATGAAGTCGATGTTCGCCGACGTCGCCGCCGGGCGGACGGTCGACGCCGCGGGCATCAGGGCCAAGCTCGCCCAGGCCGACCAGCAGCTGGCCGCCGGAGGCTGAGGCCCATGACGGCACTGGCCGACCACCCCCCGGCCGCCCCCGCGGCGGGGGACCGCCCTCCGCGCCGGCGCGCCCGCGCCCGGGGCCGCCGGATCGCGCTGCCCTACCTGCTCCTGCTGCCCGCCCTGGCGCTGGAGCTGCTCGTGCACATCGTGCCGATGCTGGTGGGGATCCTCATGAGCTTCCGCAAGCTCACCCAGTTCTACATCCGCGACTGGTCGGCGGCTCCGCACGCCGGGTTCGGCAACTACCGGGTGATGCTCGACTTCGACTCCGCGGTCGGCCGCGAGCTGCTGCACTCGTTCTGGGTGACGGCCGGGTTCACGTTCGCCTCGGTCGGGGCGGCGTGGCTGCTCGGGACCTCGGCCGCCGTGCTGATGCAGCCGGTCTTCCGCGGCCGCGGCGCGCTGCGGGCGTTCTTCCTGGTGCCGTACGCGCTGCCGATGTACGCGGCGGTGATCACATGGGCGTTCATGCTGCAGCGCGACACCGGCATGGTGAACGGGCTGCTCGGCCTGGACGGCCCGGACGCGCCGTTCTGGCTGATCGGCGGCAACAGCTTCTGGTCGCTGGTCGTGGTGTCGGTGTGGCGGACCTGGCCGTTCGCGTTCCTGATCGTCATGGCCGGGCTGCAGAACATCCCGCGGGACCTGTACGAGGCCGCCGCGCTCGACGGGGCGGGCTGGTGGCGCCGGTTCCGCACCGTCACCCAGCCGCTGCTGCGCCCGGTCAACCAGGTGCTGCTGCTGGTGCTGTTCCTGTGGACGTTCAACGACTTCAACACGCCGTACGTGCTGTTCGGCGAGTCCGCGCCGCGCGAGGCGTCGCTGATCTCCGTGCACATCTACCAGAGCTCGTTCGTGACCTGGAACTTCGGGCTCGGCTCGGCGATGTCGGTGCTGTTGCTGCTGTTCCTGCTGCTGGTCACGGCCGGGTACCTGGCGGTCACGTCGCGAAGGGGGCGGGTCCATGCGTGAGCCGCGGGGGGTGCGCTGGGCGCGCCGTGCCGTCGTGGGATTCCTCGTGCTGTTCACCGGGCTGCCGCTGTACGCGATGGTCACCTCGGCACTCAAACCGCTGGGCGACGTGCAGCGCGACTGGCGCTGGATCCCCTCGACGATCACGTTCCGCCCGTTCGCCGACATCTGGACGACGATCCCGCTCGGCCGCTACTTCCTCAACAGCCTGATCGTGTCCGGGGCGGCCACGGCGCTGTCCGTCGTGATCGCGATCCTCGCCGCGTACGCGATCAGCCGGTACCGCTTCCCCGGCCGCCGGCTGTTCTCGATGAGCGTGCTGTCCACCCAGATGTTCCCCGGCATCCTGTTCCTGCTCCCGCTGTTCCTGATCTTCGTCAACATCGGCAACAGCACCGGCGTCGCGCTCTACGGCACGCGGCTCGGGCTGGTGCTGACCTATCTGACCTTCTCGCTGCCGTTCGCCATCTGGATGCTCGCCGGGTACTTCGACTCGATCCCGAAGGAGCTGGACGAGGCGTCGCTGGTCGACGGCAACGGCCCGATCGGCACGCTGCTGCGGATCGTGGTGCCCGCCGCCGCCCCCGGGATCGTCGCCGTCGCCATCTACTCGTTCATGACCGCCTGGGGAGAGGTGCTGTTCGCGTCCGTCATGACCGACTCGGGCACCCGGACCCTCGCGGTCGGGCTGCAGGAGTACTCCACCGAGGTCCAGGTCTACTGGAACCAGGTCATGGCCGCCTCGCTGATCGTGTCGGTGCCGATCGTCGCCGGCTTCCTGCTCCTGCAGCGC
Source organism: Actinomadura sp. NPDC047616 (assembly GCF_040642915.1). NCBI lineage: Bacteria > Bacillati > Actinomycetota > Actinomycetes > Streptosporangiales > Thermomonosporaceae > Actinomadura > Actinomadura sp. NPDC047616. Next base: position 433,301 of record NZ_JBEYTB010000005.1, on the reverse strand, counting down.
TACCTGGTCGCCGGCCTCACCGCCGGCGCCGTCAAGTAACCCGGCCCCCTCCGGTAAACGCCACTCGCCCCCCAAGCAACCGTTCAGCGCCGGCGCCCGCCGGGCAACAGGCCGGCGCGCCGCCTCCCTGGGAGAAGACTGCCTTGAACCTTCCCGCCGACTTCCTCTTCGGTGCCGCCACCTCCGCCTACCAGATCGAGGGCGCGGTCTCCGCCGACGGCCGGCTGCCGTCCATCTGGGACGACTTCTGCCGCGTCCCCGGCGCCGTCGCGGGCGGCGACACCGGCGACGACGCCTGCGAGCACTACCACCACTGGCGGGAGGACGTCGCGCTGATGCGGCGGCTCGGCCTGGACGCCTACCGGTTCTCCGTCGCCTGGCCCCGGGTCGTCCCGGAGGGCGCCGGCGCGGTCAACGGCCCGGGCCTGGACTTCTACGACCGTCTCGTCGACGCGCTGCTCGACGCGGGCATCCGGCCGTTCGTCACCCTCTACCACTGGGACCTGCCGTCGGCGCTGCAGGAGCGGGGCGGCTGGCCGGCCCGGGACACCGCCGCGCACTTCGCCGACTACGCCGCCGTCGTCGCCGCCCGGCTCGGCGACCGGGTCACCGACTGGACGACCGTCAACGAACCGCTGTGCGCGGCCTGGATCGGGCACCTGGAAGGGCGCTTCGCCCCGGGCCTGCGCGACCTGCGCCAGGCCGTCCACGCCGCGCACCACCTGCTGCTCGCGCACGGCCTCGGCGCCGCGGCGGTGCGCGCCCACGCGGCGGCGCCGCCCTCGATCGGGCTGGTCAACAACCTCAGCCCGATCGAGCCGGCGTCGGACCGGGCCGAGGACGTCCAGGCCGCGACCCGGGCGGACGGCCACATCAACCGGTGGTGGCTCGACCCGGCCCACGGACACGGCTACCCCGCCGACATGATCGAGGTCTACGGCGTCGAGCCGCCCGTGCGGGCGGGCGACCTGGAGACCATCGCCGCCCCCGTCGAGTACGACGGGGTCAACTACTACTTCCGGCAGATCGTCGCGGACGACCCGGCCGGGCCCGCCCCGTACTTCCGGCAGCTCCCGGTGACGGGCGCGCAGGTCACCGCGATGGGCTGGGAGGTCCACGCCGACGGGCTCGCCGAGCTGCTGCTGCGGCTGAGCCGCGACTACGGCGCCGCCCGGCTCTACGTCACCGAGAACGGCTCGGCCTGGGACGACAAGGTCGGCGCCGACGGCTCGGTCGACGACCGGGACCGGATCGCCTACCTGGAGGACCACCTGGCCGCCGTCGCCCGCGCCGCCCGCGACGGAGCACCGGTCAAGGGCTATTTCGCCTGGTCGCTGCTGGACAACTTCGAATGGGCCGACGGCCTGGACAAGCGGTTCGGGCTGGTCCACGTCGACTACGCCACCCAGGCGCGCACCGTCAAGGCCAGCGGCCACCGCTACGCCGAGATCATCCGCACCCACCGCCACCCCCCACGAGGAGTGTGATGAAACCCCACCCCGCCCGCACCGCCCTGCCGGCCCTGGCAGTACTGGCGGCGCTGCTCACCGTCCCCGCCTCCCCCGCGCACGCCGCCGCGTGCGGGTCCGGCAACGCCGCCCTGAACAGGCCGGCCACCGCCTCGTCCGCCGAGAACGCGGGCACCCCGGCCGCGGCGGCCTTCGACGGCGACTCCGGCACCCGCTGGTCCAGCGCCTTCTCCGACCCCCAGTGGGTCCAGGTCGATCTCGGCTCCGCCCGGAACATCTGCCGGGTGGACCTGAGCTGGGAGGCCGCCTACGGCAGGGACTTCCGGATCCAGGCGTCCCGCGACGGCACGTCCTGGACCGACCTGGCGACCGTGACCGGCGGCACCGGCGGCACCGCCGCCTACAACGTCACCGGTTCGGGACGGTACGTCCGCATGTACGGCACCGCACGCGGCACCGGCTACGGGTACTCGCTGTGGGAGTTCGCCGTCCACGTGGAGGACGGCGACGAGCCGCCGCCGACCGGCGGGGGCGACCTCGGCCCGAACGTGCACGTCTTCGACCCGTCGATGCCGTCCTCGGCCGTCCAGTCCCAGCTCGACCAGATCTTCCGGCAGCAGGAGTCGGCGCAGTTCGGCACCGGACGGCACGCCATCTTCTTCAAGCCCGGCCGCTACAGCGGGCTGAACGCGCAGATCGGCTTCTACACCTCCGTGCACGGGCTCGGCCGCAACCCCGACGACGTGGCCATCAACGGCGACATCACCGTCGACGCCGGCTGGTTCGGCGGCAACGCCACCCAGAACTTCTGGCGCTCGACCGAGAACCTGTCGGTCACCCCCGTCAACGGCACGAACCGGTGGGCCGTCGCCCAGGCCGCGCCGTTCCGCCGCATGCACGTGCGCGGCGGGCTCAACCTGGCGCCCGCCGGATACGGCTGGGCCAGCGGCGGCTACATCGCCGACAGCAAGATCGACGGCACCGTCGGCCCGTACTCGCAGCAGCAGTGGTACACCCGCGACAGCTCCATCGGCGGGTGGCTCAACGGCGTGTGGAACATGGTGTTCTCCGGCGTCCAGGGCTCCCCGGGCGACACCTTCCCCCAGCCGCCGTACACGGACCTGAACACCACCCCGATCAGCCGCGAGAAGCCGTACATCTACCTGGACGGCGCCGACTACCGCGTGTTCGTCCCCGCCAAGCGCACCAACGCCCGCGGCACGACCTGGGAAGGCGGCTCCACCCCCGGCACCTCCCTCCCGCTCACCCAGTTCTACGTGGCCAAGCCCGGAGACAGCGCCGCGCGCATCAACACCGCCCTCGCCCAGGGCCTGCACCTGCTGCTGACCCCCGGCATCTACCACCTCGACCAGCCCATCAACGTCAACCGCGCGGGCACCGTCGTGCTCGGCCTCGGGCTGGCGACGCTCATCCCCGACAACGGCGTTACCGCGATGAAGGTGGCCGACGTCAACGGGGTGCGGCTCGCCGGGTTCCTGGTGGACGCCGGGCCCGCCAACTCCGCCACGCTCGTCGAGGTCGGCCCGTCCGGCTCCGCCGCCGACCACGCCGCCGACCCGACGACCCTGCAGGACGTGTTCATCCGCATCGGCGGCGCCGGGCCCGGCCGGGCCACCACCAGCATGGTCGTCAACAGCGACGACGTGATCATCGACCACACCTGGATCTGGCGCGCCGACCACGGCGCCGGCGTCGGCTGGGAGACCAACCGGGCCGACTACGGCCTGGTCGTCAACGGCGACGACGTGCTGGCCACCGGCCTGTTCGTCGAGCACTTCAACAAGTACGACGTGCAGTGGTTCGGCGAGCGCGGCCGGACGATCTTCTTCCAGAACGAGAAGGCGTACGACGCGCCCAACCAGGCGGCGATCCAGAACGGCTCCATCCAGGGCTACGCCGCCTACCGGGTCGCCGACTCGGTGAACACCCACGAGGCGTGGGGCGTCGGCTCGTACTGCTACTACAACGTCGACCCGACGATCCGGCAGCACCACGGCTTCCAGACCCCCGTCAAGCCCGGCATCAGGTTCCACCACGCGCTGGTGGTGTCGCTGGGCGGCAACGGCCAGTACAACCACGTCATCAACGACACCGGCGCGCCGACGTCGGGCACCTCCACGACCCCGTCCGTGGTCGTCTCCTACCCGTGACAGCGCCCCTGCCGGGCCCGGCGGGCGCCGCCGCCGGGCCCCGCAGGCCAGGTTCCCCGCTCCCTGGAGGAACGCCCATGAAACACCGTCCCCGCGCCCTGTCCGTGACACTGGGCGCGCTGTCGCTGCTGGCCGCCTGCGCCGTGAGCGTCACCGCCCGTCCGGCGGCGGCCGCCGCCTGCGGCACCGCCAACGCGGCCCTGAACCGTCCGGCGACCGCCTCGTCCGTCGAGAACGGCGCCTTCCCCGCCTCGGCCGCCGTCGACGGCGACGGCGGCACCCGCTGGTCCAGCGCCTTCTCCGACCCGCAGTGGCTGCAGGTCGACCTCGGCGCGACGAAGTCGATCTGCAGGGTCGTGCTCACCTGGGAGGCCGCCCACGCGCGGGCCTTCCAGCTCCAGACCTCCACCGACGGGTCGAACTGGACGCCCATCTACACCACCGGCACGGGAACCGGCGGCACCCAGACCCTCGATGTCACCGGCACCGGCCGCTACCTGCGCATGTACGGCACCGCGCGCGGCACCGGCTACGGCTACTCGCTGTGGGAAATGGCCGTCCACACCGCCGACACCGCCGTCCCCTCGGGAACGCCGATCTCCGCGTTCAAGAAGGTGTCGGCCTCGTCCTGGGAGGGCGGCAACGCGCCCGCCGCGGCCCTGGACGGGCGCACCACCACCCGGTGGGCCAGCCTCACCGGCGACGACCAGTGGCTGAAGGTCGACCTCGGCGGCATCGGCACGATCACCGGCCTGACCCTGAACTGGGAGGCGGCCTACGCCACCGGCTACCGGGTCGAGGTCTCGGACGACGACTCCACCTGGAGGACCCTCCACAGCACCACCGCCGGAAAGGGCGGCGTCGAGAACCTGACGGTCTCGGGCAAGGGCCGCTACGTCCGGTTCACCGGGACGGCCCGCGCGACCGGCTACGGCTACTCGCTGTGGGAGTTCCAGGTCCACGGCACCCTCGACACCACCGCCGACACCCCGCCGTTGCTGTCCAGACCCACCAGGGCACCGGGGACCACCGGCCAGTTCGCGCTGTCCGCCCCGCCCGACCGGGCGATGATCACCGACACGCGGCGGCCCGCCCTGTCGTGGTCGGCCGTGCCGGGGACCGTCCGCTACGAGGTGTGGATCAACGTCAGCCGGGCCGACTACGACTTCACCGCGTCCGGCAGCCTGCTCGACCTCTACACCAAGGTCGCCGAGACGACCGCCACCGGCTACACCCCCACCTGGGACATCTCCGACCGCTGGACGTACCGGTGGTTCGTGGTCGCCGTGGACGGGTCCGGGGGCCGGACCACCTCGGCCGTCCGCACCTTCAGCGTCTACCTCCCGGAGATCGAGCGGGTCGACGACGGCGTCCCGATCGTCGGCGGCGCCCGCGACCTCAACCGCAACGGGACGATCGAGCCGTACGAGGACTGGCGGCGGCCGGTGGAGGCCCGGGTGAGCGACCTGCTCGGCCGGATGACGCCGGAGGAGAAGGCGTACCAGATGTTCTACGGCGCCCAGCAGTACCCGCGGTCGGGATGGCACTTCGGGCCCGCGCAGCCCGGCGACCTGCACAACGTGCTGCTCGGCTCGGCCGGAACCCGCCTCGGCATCCCGCCGGTCTCCGCGGGCGACACCATCGCCGGGTACCAGACCACCTACCCGCTGCAGAGCACGCTGGCCGCCGCCAGGAACTATCCGCTCGACCGCGAACTGGGCGACATGCAGCGGCGCGAGCAGCTGGAGGTCGGCACCCGCGGCGTGCTCGGACCGCTCGCCGAGGTCGGCACCAAGGTGATCTACCCGCGGATCCAGGAGGGCAACGGCGAGGACGCCCAGGTCGCCGCGGCCCAGGTCCGGGCACTGGTGACGGGCCTGCAGGGCGGGCCGGAACTGAACCCGAACTCCGTCCTGGCCACGGTCAAGCACTGGCCCGGCGAGGGCGCCGGCGGCGAGGCCCAGATCACCTACGACGAGGTGACCATCAAGTACCACATGATCCCGTTCAGGGCGGCGATCGAGGCGGGCACCGTCAACATCATGCCGGGGTACGCCGGCAGCAAGTACCTCGATCCCGGCGGATCGGGCGCGGGAGACAGCAAGCCCATCCTCGACTACCTCCGGAACAACCTGGGCTACACGGGCCTGATCACCACGGACTGGCTGCCCTCGGGCGTCTGGACGAAGGCCGCCAACGCCGGCTCGGACGTGATGGGCGGCGCCGACCCCGGCGCCGAGGGGTTCACCATGTCCCGGTTCCTGGCCGACGTCCCCATGGCCCGCATCGACGACGCGGTCACCCGGATCCTGCGGCTGAAGTTCCAGCTCGGGATCTTCGAGCGTCCGTACGGGGACCCGGTGAACGGACCCTTCCGGTTCCACCAGCCGTCCTATGCCGCCCTGGCCGAGCGGGCCGCGCGGGAGTCCAACACCCTGCTCAGGAACAACGGCGTCCTGCCCGTCAGGCTCCGGCCCGGCGACGACATCGTGGTGGCCGGACCCACCGCCACCGACGGCGGCGCCTGCTGCATCTGGACCAGCTTCTTCCACGCCGAACACGGCTCCCAGACCCTGCTGCAGGCGGTCAGAGCCCGGGCCGCGGCCGCCGGCGTCACCGTCCACCAGGACACCGCGACCGACCCCGAACTGGCCGTCGTGGCCGTCGGGGAGCCCAGCTACACGCACGCCACCGCCTGGGTGAAGGAGAAACCCCAGCTGCCACCCGAACAACTCGCGATCATCCGCCGGTTCCACGACCAGGGCGTCCCCGTCGTGGTGGTCATGACCCTGCCCCGGCCCACCGTCATCACCGAATGGCACGACCTGGCCGACGCCATCGTGCTGACCTACCGCGGCGGCGAGGAGGTCGGCCCGGCGACCGCCGCCCTGCTGTTCGGCGACTACGCCCCCAGCGGACGGCTGCCCTGGCAGATGCCCCGCTCCCTCGACCAGATCCTCACACCGGGCGGCGCGGACGTCCCCGCCGACGCCGTCGAGGACTGGACCATCCCGTACGACCTGGGCGCCACTCCGGCGCAGCGCGCCGAGATCCGCTCCCACATCGACGCCGGACGTCCCGTCCCCACCGGCTACGGGAACCCGCTCTACCCCTACGGCGCCGGCCTCCAGGGCTGGGGCTCAGCGCAGCGGAAGACGGACTGACCACCTCACCCGCTGACCGCCTCACGTCGGCCTGGACCCCGGCTGCCGGGTTCCAGGCCGACGTATCGAGGCGCACCGGGTGGTGTGCGACCGTCCGTGATGGTCACCGCGGATCTGCGACACTCTGCGCATGTCAACAGTCTTCGTCGTCTTCTACCGCAACATGAACCTGGGCCATCAGAACAGCCCTGACCGGGCGGCGCTGGAGGACGCACTGCGCGAGGCCGGAGCGTCCTTCGTACGGTCGTTCCAGACGAACGGGACGGTACTGGTCAAGGTCGGCGACGAGGACCCTCGTGAAGTGGTCGACCGGGCGGCGCCGCGCCTGACGGCGGTCAGCGGCTACAAGGATGCCGCGATCGTGCGTCCCGTCGACCACCTGGAGACGATTCTCGACCGGAACCCGTTCGCCGGTTCCACGGACGAGCGCACCTACCGGGAGACGTTCACCTTCTTCGACGGCGACCACGACTTCGGGGCTCCGGTTCCCTGGACGAACCGCCGCGGCGACGTCGACATCATCGAGTTCTCCCAGGGCGTCGCGTTGGGCGTCATCCGCAAGACCGGATCACGGGTCGGCAACCCCACCGCGGAGCTGGAGGCGAGGCTGGGCGTCCCGGCCACAACGCGCACCGCAGGGACGATCAGGCGCCTGCTCAAGGCGAGCCGGTAAACCCTCACGCACCCTCGCGCCCACCGGCGACGCCGGCCTGCCCCGTCGCGGGCCCCTTTCTGGCGGCGCCGGAACAGGCCGTAGATCTCGGCGCAGGGCCGCTGCCGCTTCGGGCGTCGCGTGCCGTCGATCAGCTGCTCCCGGGTCCGGGGCGGGTTGGGGGTGGGCGCCTGGGGTACTCATGGCGGGCACGGCTGTCGCGTCCGGGGGCGGGCGCGACGACGGGCAGACGATCATCGGGGGGCGCCGTGCGAGTTCGTTGGCGGCAGCGTGTGCGGATGGTGCGCTGGCCCGTGGGGATCGGCCTGGCCGCGTGGCGGTGGCTGCGCGGTTCCCGTGGGGTGGCGCGGCGGCGGCTCCGCACCAGTGTGGTGGCCGAGATCGAGCAGATCCCGGAACGTGGCGGAGACCGGCTGCAGCATCCGCGGCAGGGCGCCGGGCCGGCCTTCCAGCGGCGCTACACCGTCCGGATCACCGGCAGCCCGCTGAGCGCCGAAGAGCTGATCGGCCGTTTGTGCGCCGACATCAACGCCGCGTCACCGGTGGAGTTCGCCGTCTTCGACAAGACGTCGGGCGACTCGCGGTGCCTGGACCTCGGCGACGAGTACGACGTGCACATGCCGGGCCCGTGGAACTGTCCGGTGCGCGTGGTGGAACGCGAGCCGCGGTCATTCCGCTTCGCGACCCTGGAAGGTCACATCGAGGCGGGAGAGATCGAGTTCCGGGCGGTGAACACCCGGGACGGCGACGTGGTCTTCACCATCGAGTCATGGGCGCGCAGCGGTAGCCGCCTGGCGGACGTGCTGTACGACAGGCTGCGCATCGCGAAGGAGATGCAGCTTCACATGTGGACCCATTTCTGCTCGCGCGTCGCGGAGATGGCCGGCGGCCGGGTGACCGGCGAGGTGGAAGTCCACACCGAGCGGGCCGAGGTCGCCGGAGACAGCAGGCTGCACGCACAGCACCTGACCCAGGTCGCCACGACCGCTTTCACGCGGTTGTTCACCACGGCGGCGCGGCTGCGCGGCGGGCGGCCTCTGCACCCCAAGGGGCTGGTGTGCGACGCCACCCTGCTCCTGCACGGCACCTCCCGGCCCTGGGGCGTCTCCTTCCTGGACGACGCGGCCGAGCTGCGGGGGGTGGCGCGGCTGTCCAGGTCGGTGGGGCTGCCTCCCCCGCTGCCGGACGTGCTGGGGCTGGCGCTGCGGTGGATGCAACCCGCGGACGTCTCGCCGGGGTCCGGCGGGGGTTCGCCGGACGGCGAGCCGGCCGTCGCCGAGCTGCTCCTGGTCACCGCCGGGCACGGCCTGCTCGGCCGCCACCTGCCACGGCCGGCGATCAGGTGGAGTCCGGCCTTCTACGGTTCCCTGTTGCCGTACGCGGCCGGTGACCGCCGCGTCTTCCTGGGCGCGGTCGCGCGGCGGCCCTGTATCGTCCCGGCCGGCGACGCCGCGCTCGCCGGGGCCGTCGGCGAGAGCCCCTTGCCGCTGGACCTGGTCATCGCGACCGAGTTCGGCTCGTGGGAGAGGTTCGGCGAGCTGCTGCTCACCGGTCCGGCGCGCAGCGACGACAGCGCACCGATGCGTTTCGCCCCGGCCCGGCACCAGATTCCAGGGCTGCCGCCGGCCGGGGCGCTGCAGCAGATACGGGGCCCCGCCTACGCCGCCGTCCGCCAGGTCGCCGGCCCCGCCGACGACGTCACACTCTGAGCGTCACACACCGCCAGGCGGAGAAGCTCGATGTCATGGGCGAGAACACGCGGGTTCAGCGACGACTGCGGCGGCTGCACGCCGAGCTGCGGCATCGGCCGATCAATTTCGATCCGCGGGAGGAACCCGGCGGCGACGCGGACTCCGGCTGGCACATCGACGACTACCGGCAGCCCCTGCCCGCCGAGCCGCCCGGCCCGCCGCTGCCCGACGGAAGCTGGGAGATCGCCCGTCGCCTCGTACGGGACTACGAGTTCGCCGATCCGGCCTTCATCCGGCACGCCTACGGCGGCGGCCGTCCCGCGGCGGGCCAGGACATGCTGCTCGAGGGCCGGTTCTACGGATTGCGGTTCTACCTCGGGGTACGAATCGGGGCGGTCGTCGACGGAGTCGTCGAGCAGGACGGGCGCCGGGCACGAGTGTGGGGGTGGAACTACCGGACGCTCCAGGGGCATCTCGAACGCGGCCAGATGGATCACGAGGTGCGCAAGTGGCTGGACACCGGTGAGGTGGAGTTCCACATCCACGCCTTCTCCCAGATGGCGCCCATCGCGAACCCCATCGTGCGCCTCGGCTTCGTGCTCTTCGGCCGCACCACGCAGGTCAGGTACCACAGGCGGGCCTGCCGGCGCATGGAGGAACTGACCAGGGCCGCGCTGGCCGCGCGACGGCGGGCCCCCGGAGGAGGAACGAGCCGATGACCACGGAACGCCAAGTCTTCCCCTTCCGGTTCAGCTCGGCGTACCGGGTGGCGGCGCTGCCGTTCGGCGTCACGTCGTCGTCCGCGTGCGTCATCGTGACGGAGGTCGCGCTGGAGATCCGGTTCGGGCCGTGGCGTCTCACCACGAACCTGGACAACGTCGCCGAGGCGGAGGAGGTCTCCGGGCCCTACGCCTTCCTGAAGACCGCCGGCCCGGCGCATCTTTCGCTCGCCGATCGCGGCATCACCTTCGCCACCAACCGCGATGGGGGCGTGTGCGTCCGCTTCCGCACCCCGGTACCGGCGATCGACCCCCTGCACCTGATACGCCATCCGACGGCGACGGTGACGGTGGCGCGTCCCGACCAGCTCCTGGCCCGGCTGAAATAGCGTTCGGCGGGCGCGGTCACCGTTCGAGGTCATGTCGGTTTCGGCCGGAGCCGGTCGAGGTTACGTCGCTGGTCAGATGCCGTGTACGGATAGGAAAGCGCTCCCCCGGGTAAAGCGCGCCACATGCGACTCGGTGTTCTGGACGTGGGATCCAACTCTGCCCATCTCAAGGTCGTCGAGGTGGACGTGGGACGGCCGCACCGCACGGTGGCGACGGTGAAGCACCCGACGCGGCTGGCCGAGGCGACCGGCGCGGACGGCACGGTCGAGCCCGCCGCGATCGGCCGGCTGACGGAGGCGATCAGGGGGTCGATCGGCGCCGCCGCGCGGCACGACGTCGACGAGCTGATCGCGTTCGCCACCTCGGCGGTGCGCGACGCCGCCAACCGGGACGAGATCGTCGCGCGGGTCACCGCGTCGACCGGGCTGCGGCTGGGCTTCCTGACCGGCCGGGACGAGGCCCGGCTGACGTTCCTGGCCGCGCGCGCCTGGTACGGCTGGTCGGCCGGGGGGCTGCTGCTGGCCGACATCGGCGGCGGCTCGCTGGAGATCGCCCACGGTGACGGGCAGGAGCCGACGACCGCGCTGTCGCTTCCCCTGGGCGCCGGACGGCTCACGCGCGAGCACCTGCCGGGCGACCCGCCGTCGCCCAAACGGGTGCGGCGGCTGCGGCGGCTCGTCCGGCGGCGCCTCACCGAGGCCACCGGGGAGCTGGCCGCGCGACTGGCCGCGCGGCGGGACGATCCGCAGCCGATGCGGCCGCTCGCCACCTCCAGGACGTTCACCCAGCTGGCCCGGCTGACCGGGGCGCCCAAGCACAAGGCCGGCCCCTACGCGCGCCGGGTGCTGGACCGCGAGCGGCTGCGCGCGCAGATCCCGGTCCTGGCCCGCACCGACTACGCGGGCCGGGCGAAGCTGCCCGGCATCTCCAGGGCGCGGGCTCCGCAGATCCTGGCCGGCGCGATCGTCGCCGAGGCCGTCATGACCATCTTCGACATCGAGCAGCTCGAGATCTGCCCGTGGGCGCTGCGGGAGGGCGTCGTCATCCGGCGGCTGCAGGCGATGGCCGATCCGGCGGACGCCGACGACGAGACCGCGCGGCTCACCCAGTCGATCCTCCGGCTGCCGGCGCAGCGGGACCGCTCCCCCGTCGTCCCGCTGCACCGCTGCAGCCCCCGGCCCGTCCTTTCCGTCTCCCACGGCCGGTCCGACCTCGTGTGAAGGCGCGGCCCGGGCGCTCGGAACCCGGCGCCCGGGCCGCCTTTCGCGCGTGGCGGCCGTGCCGGAGATCGTCCCCTCAAGGTGGCCGACGGCCGGACGTCCCTCCGGGCGGTGACCTTCGGCCACTGTCCGGGCGGGTCCGGTGGGCCAAGGCTGGAAGCGAGCAAGGCGCGCGCCGGATCGCGGTGAGAGGGGAACGTCATGAATCGGCCGACGACCCAGGTCGCCCCCGAGGTGGCCGTGGAACACCGGGGAGCGGTGCCGGAAGGCTCCGCCGACTACGCGCGCGCCAAGGTGGCCGCGGTGTTCGGGCACGCGCCCGAGCCGGTGCTGTTCGCCCGCGCGAAACTGACCATGGCGCCGGACCCGGCGGTGGACCGCCCGGCCGTCGCGCAGGCCAACCTGGACGTCAACGGCCGCCCGGTGCGGGTGCAGGTGACGGCGGAGACGATGCGCGAGGCCATCGACCGGCTGCACGACCGGCTGCTGGCCCGGCTGGAGCGGATCGGCCGGCACGCGGAGTACCGCCGCGGCGGCCGGCCGGCGCCGGACCCCCGCGAGTGGCGGCACGGCGCCGAGCGGACGCACCGCCCGGCCTGGTATCCGCGTCCGCTGGAGGATCGCGAGCTGGTGCGGCACAAGTCGTTCACGCTGGCCACCGAGACCCCCGACGAGGCGGCCTTCGACCTGGAGACGCTGGACTACGGCTTCCTGCTGTTCGCCGACGTCGAGACCGGCCAGGACAGCGTCATCTACCGTGCCGAAGGGGGTTACCGGCTGGCCCAGGTGGCGCCGCGGCGGAGCCGGCGCGCCCCGCTCGCGGTCCCGCTGACGATCAGCGCCCACCCGGCGCCCCGGCTGAGCCTTCTGGAGGCGACCGAGCGGCTGGAGACGTCCGGGATGCCGTGGTTGTTCTTCCTCGACACCGCCACCGGGCGGGGCAACGTGCTCTACCACCGCTACGACGGCCACTACGGCCTGATCACCCCCGCATAACCGCCCACGCAACGGCGAGCAGACGGCGCCGAGTCCGCGTCGCTAACTCTGTGTGAGAGCAGGTCCTTGATCGGGTCGCCGGAACGTGGCCCCGGGGAGCGCGCTGGACAGGGGCGGGCATGTGAGTGCGGCTCGCACACCGGACGTTTCGGCCTCAAATGTCGTGGAACATCCCGGCTGACCTGGGGTTTCGGTGAAGGAACGGCCAGGCCCGACGGCGCGCGAACGGCAGGGTGCGGAGGAACGGGGGCCATGCGGGTACTGCGTCTGTGCTCGGTGTTCGAGGCTCCGGTGACGGCGTTGTCGGGACGCGGGGTGCGTTTCGACCCCGCCGGGGGGATGCAGAACCACACCGCCCAGCTGAGCCGCGTCCTGGACGAACTCGGCGTGCGCCAGACCGTGGTGACGAGCAGGCCGCCGACCGCGCCCGCCACCGCGCCGTTCGGGCGCCACGGGACGGTGGTCAGGTTCGGCGTGCCGGTCCCGCGCTGCCGCCAGTTCTTCTGGCTGCCCGCCTGGTGGCAGGCGGCGACGCTGACCCGGGGCGTCGACCTGGTCCACGCGCACCTCGGCGAGGACCTGGCGATCGTGCCGCTGGCGATGCACGCGGCCGCGCTCGCCGACGCGCCCCTGGTGCTGACGATCCACTGCAGCCTTCGCCGCACGCTCAGGGTGGGCGGGCCGCGCTCGCTGGTGCTGAAGACGGCCGGCGGCCTCCTGGAGCGGTACGGCAGCGCCAGGGCGGACGCGGTCATCGTCCTGACCCACCGTCTCCGCCGTGACATGCCCTCCGCCCACGTGCATGTCATACCGTCCGGCATCGGCCGCGAGTTCACGACCGGGCCGAGGCGGCCGGTCCTTCCCGCGCACATCCCGCGTCCACGCGTCGCCTACGTGGGCAGGCTGCACCCGCAGAAGGACGTCGAGACGCTCCTGCGCGCCTTCGCGTCGCTGGGGATGGCCCACCCGGCGCATCTGGTGATCGTGGGCGACGGCCCCGAACGGGCGCGGCTGCGGCGCTCGGCCCAGCGTCTGGGCATCGCCGGCCGAACCCATTTCACCGGCTTCGTTCCGCACGAGGACGTCCCGAGCGTGCTCGACGACGTGGACCTGCTGGCCTACCCGTCCCGTTACGAGGAACTCGGCACGGTGCTGCTGGAGGCGATGCACTGCCGCGTTCCCGTCGTGGCCAGCCATGTCGGCGGTGTTCCCGAGCTGGTGCGGCACCGCCGCACCGGCCTGCTCGTCCCACCGCACGCACCGGCCGCCCTGGCCGCCGCGCTCCGCGAGCTGCTGGACGATCCCGTGTTGTCGCGGGAACTGGCCGGCGCCGCCCACGAGCTCGTACGCGGCTACACGTGGGAGCACCTCGGCGCCCGCGTCCTGGACGTCTACCGCTCGGTGCTGCTCCCCGCCCCCGCCGGGCACGTGCTCGCCTGACGCCGGGATCAGCCGGGTTCAGACTCTGGGAGCTGCGCGCACGGTGGCCCCATGATGACGTACTGCAACGATTTGATTACGATGCGTGTGTCGAGGTGGTCAGGAAGCCGCACCGCGGCCAAGGGGAGCGCGAGGTGTGCGATGGGCGTGATGGAGGACTTCCTACGGCTCCTCGGGCTGACCGCCCACGACGACCCCCCGCTGTACGGCGACACCTCGCGTCCGACCATGGGGGCGCCCAGGGCGCTGGCCATGGCGCTGGCCGCCGACCCCGTGGAACCGGCGACGGTACCGGCGGTGGGACGGCGCCGGCTGGAGCAGACCTTACGGCGCCTGCCCGACCGCTACCGCGACCGGCTCGGCCCCGCGGCCCTGCGGCAGGTCACGCGGGCCGCGGCCGGCGAACGCTGGGACAAGGCCGTCGACCACCTGGTCACGGCCCTCTGCCTGTGCGACGCGCCGATCACCGCCGCCGAGCGCCAGGAGCTTCGCGCCGTGCTGCGGGCGCTGGACAGGCCGACCGACCGGGTCGACGCCCTCCCCCGCCGGTGACCGGGGACCGCGCGCGGCGTCCGGTCCGGGCGGGACACCGGCCGTGAGCGGCCGCATGGCGTGGTGAATGCCGGGAATGTAGGGACCGAGGCGGGTTCCGCGCCCAGCCGCGGCCGCCCGTCCGGGGGACTGAGACCGATGGAGTTTGACCGGGACAACCAACTGCTCGGCGAGCTGCTCGACAGCAGCCATGCCATCTCGATGCAGCAGATCCCGGTGGTGGTGGCCGACATCGCCGGGCGGGCCGGCTACCGGGACGCGCTCATCTACCTCGTCGACATCCAGCAGAGCGTGCTGCGCCTGCTGAGGGGACGCGACGAGGAGGAGCTGCCGCACGCCAGGTGCGCGCCGGGCGAGATCCGCGTCGAAGGGACCCTGGCAGGACGGGCGTTCCAGAACGTCGCCGGCGTTCAGGGCCCCACGGCCGACGACGGCGGCACCGTGTGGTGGGTGCCGATACTGGACGGCATCGAACGGCTGGGCGTCCTGAAGATCGTCGTGCCCCCCGGGGACCGGGACGTCATGCCCTTTCTGTGGCGCCTCGCGGGCCTGGTGGGGCTGATCGTCGTCAGCAAGCGGCCGCTCAGCGACACCTACGCGAAACTGATGCGCAGCCAGCCCATGACGGTCTCCGCCGAGATGCAGTGGCGGCTGATGCCGCCGCGAACCTTCGCCAACGACCGGGTGGTGATCGGCGCGCTCCTGGAACCGGCCTACCAGCTCGGCGGGGACGCCTTCGACTACGGCCTGGCGGGCGACATCGTCCACCTGGCCATCTTCGACGCGATGGGCCACAACACCACCTCGGGGCTGACCTCCAACCTGGCCGTGGCGACCTGCCGCAACAGCCGCCTGCAGGGCGCCGACCTGCTGGGGACCGGCGACGCGATCGAGAAGATCCTGGAACGGCAGTTCGCCGCCACCAGCTACGTCACCGCGCTGCTCGCCGAGCTCGACTCGCGCACCGGCCTGCTGTCGTGGACCAATCACGGCCACCCGGCGCCGGTGGTGATCCGCAACGGCCGCTGGGTCACCACCCTGGACTGCCCGCCGACCGCCCCGCTGGGCACGGGGCTGGGCAGCGACGCCGCGCTGTGCCAGGAACAGCTGGAACCCGGCGACCGCATCCTGCTCTACACCGACGGCATCGTCGAGGCCCGCAACAGCCGCGGACAGGAGTTCGGCCTGCACCGCTTCGTCGACTTCATCATCCGCCGCAACGCCGACGGGCTGCCCGTCCCGGAGACGCTGCGCCGTCTCATCCGCAGCATCCTGGACCATCACGCCGGCCGGCTCGACGACGACGCCAGCGTGCTGCTCCTGGAATGGCGGGGGCCGGACGCCCGCATCCCCGCCGGGACGAGCCCCGCGCGACTCGCCACGAAGTTGTGACGGAGCGCTAGTGGTGCGCGGGGACGAGCTGGAACTGCTCGCCACGGCGCAGGTAGCGCACCCTTCCTTCGAGACCGCGCCGTTCGACCTCGCGCTCGAAGTCCGACAGGGGCGACTTCATGACGGTGTAGTCGTCGTAGTGAACGGGGATCGCGGTGGCGCACCGCACCGTCTCCAGCCACTCGGCGCCCTGCCGCCCGTCCATGGTCACCGTCAGCAGCCCCATCAGCCGGGTCCCGCCCAGGTGCACGATGCCGACGTCGATGTCCGGATAGCGCCGCCCGATCTCGGCGATCCCGTCGTACATCAGCGTGTCGCCGCTGATGTAGAGCCGCAGGTCGGGCGGGCCGCCGCGGGGGCCGAACTCCAGCAGCGAGCCCATCACCGGCGGCAGCAGGCGCCGCAGCTGACCGGGCGCGTGCCGGCCCGGCATGGCGGTGACGCGCACCATCCGGTCGCCCTTGACCAGTTCGTGCGGCTGCCAGGTGCGCAGCCCGATCGCCTGGCCGAATCCGCGGGCGCGCAGGGTGCGCGCGGCGGCGCCGGTGGTGAGGATGGGCAGGTTCCGCTCCAGGTTCCGCTCGGCCACCCTGTCCCAGTGGTCCTCGTGCAGGTGCGACAGCACCACGCCGTCGAGGTCGGGCAGCTCGTCCACCGTCAGGGCCGGGTCGCGCAGCCGCGTGGTGGTGATGCCGTAGCCGAGGTGGGCGCGCTCGCCCCGGCGCAGGAAGTTCGGGTCGGTCAGCAGCGTGAAACCGCCGCAGCGGATGATGGTGGTGGCGTTGCCCACGAAGGTCACGGAGTTGCCGGGCCGTGCGCCCGCCGTATCGCCTGTCATGGCTTCCCCCTAGCCATACGGTCGCGTCCGCACCCCCTACCCCCAAACTCCGGCATCTCACCCCGGGGCGGGAACGGCGGGCACGCCCGCTTCGTTCGGAAACGTGCCTCCGCCGCCGTGGCGGGTAGGACCCGGGGTGTCGACCGTTTCGGATGCCGGAACACCTGCTCAACGAGGAGATCGGCCATGACGGCTGCCACCGGGCATCGCACCCACCGCGAGCACTCGCACGTCCACGGCGAGGGATGTGGGCATGTGGCCGTCCCGCACGACGACCATGTCGACTTCCTGCACGACGGGCACTTCCACGTCCTGCACGAGGATCACGTCGACGAGTGCGCGCCGAAGGGGCACATGGCCCACAAGGAGCACGAGCACCAGCACGGGCCCGGCTGCGGACACGTCGCCGTCCCGCACGACGACCACGTGGACTACCTGCACGACGGGCATCGCCACGCCGCCCACGAGGGCCACTGGGACTGCCACTGACCGCCGAGCGGGCCGGCCCCGGCGTCCCGGCGCCGGGGCCGGCGGCGGTTCAGACCCAGATCGCGCACGGCAGGCCGTCGGAGAAGACCTGGGGCGGGTCGGGCAGGGACCTGGCCTCCCCCCGGGCCACCCGGCGGGCCGTCCACGCGGCGGCCGCGGCGTCCAGAACGTCGTCGGCCCCGGCCAGGGCGCCGGGTTCGCCGAGGTCGGCCGGAAGGTCGATGCCCTGACGGGCCAGGAGCGCGGCGCGCTGCCGCATCCCGGCCCATGACTTCTTGCCCGCGGTGAGGGGGCCGCCCGACAGCGCGGCCATCTCGGCGAAGCACACCTCGGGGTGCGCCTCGACGACCCGCGTCCCGGCCCGGCGGATCCACCGGTCGACCTGCAGGATCTTGCTTCTGAGCGCGTAGGACTGGGCGGAGATGCCGGTGCCGCAGATCCGCCGGCTCTCCCTGGCGGCGGTGGCGTAGTCGGCGGCGCGCAACGCGGTTCTGACCGGTGTCATGAACACCGACGCCCACCGGGGCCCGGCGGCCTCGCGGGCGAGCTCGTCGGCGCGGCGCCGGCCCGTGTCCGCCAGGCCGATGGGGATGTCGACGGCGATGACGTCGAGCGGTGCGTCACGGGCGGCGGTGGCGGCCAGGTCGCCGATCTCCGTGGCGTGGCAGGCGATCGGCGCGCCGCCGGTCAGGACGACGCCGATCCAGCCCGTCCGGCACGCGTCCACGCCCATCACCCGGAAGCGGTCCACCGCTTCATGATGCGCCGACGACGAGAGCCGGGGCGTGAGGACCCCGGCTCTCCTACGGCGGGTCGCCCGCGGCCATGGCGGGCACCCGGGCACGACGTGCCGTCAGCCCTTCCGGCTGGGCAGCACGCGCTTCACGGCCATTCCCGCCGACACCAGGGTGAAGACGGCGAGCCCCAGCCACAGGGCCTGGACGCCGAGCCACGGCGAGGCCGCGGCGGCGCCGCCGATGGGGGGAGTGTTGTACATGACCTACCACTTCCTTTCCTTACGCCAGGCGTGGCCGCTGCGGACATCCGAAACATGGCGGCGCCGGGACGTACGGCACCCGAAATGAGTCGTTCGCCCCTTATTGCGAAGGGCGGCGGCCGATGTACTGGGCCTGTAGTCGGCACGAGGAGTCAGCATGGAACCGAGGTGGCCGCGGGTCCGGAACGTCTCCGAGACGCCGGCGGAGGACGTGCGGCGGGCGGTCGAAGCCGCGGTCTGGGCCCCGTCGGTGCACAACACCCAGCCCTGGAGCTTCAGCCACCGCGGATCCCGCATCACGTTGCGCGCCGATCCGGACCGGCGGCTCGGCGTCGCCGACCCCACCGGCCGGGAGATGGTGATCAGCTGCGGCGCGGCCCTGCTCAGCCTGCGGGTCGCGGTCCGGTGGCTCGGATACGAACCGGAGGTGCGCCTCCTGCCGGACCCGGACCGTCCCAACCTGCTCGCCGACGTCATCCTCGGCGCCCGGATCGCCGAGAACGACGACGACCGGCGGCTGTACGACCAGATCCGGCGGCGGCGCACCCACCGCGGCGGCTTCGTGCCCGGTCCCGGCGTCTCCCCCGCCCTGCAGGCGAAGATGCGGCTGGAGGCGCAGCGGGAGGGCGCCGGGCTGCTGGTCGTCGAGGACCCGCACGCCCTGCGCGCCCTGGCCGCGCTGACGGAGGCGGCCGAGCACCTGCAGCAGCTCGACGCGTCCTACCTGCGCGAGTCGGCCCGCTGGGCGCCCCGCCCGGGCACCTCGCGTCCGGAGGGCGTGCACGAGGAGGCCTATCCGCGGCGGGAGCGGCGCACCGAGCCCTACTTCCCCGGGCGCGACTTCTCCCGCGGCCAGGGCTGGGGGGCGGCCCCCGGCCCCGGCGCGGGGAGCGCGCAGGAGCAGGTGACGGGCCTGGTGATGCTGATCACTACGTCCGGGGACGCGCCGGGCGACTGGCTGCGGGCCGGGCAGGCGCTGCAACGGGTCCTGCTGCGCGGGGCGCAGGAGGACGTCTCGGCCGCCTTCCACACGCAGGCCCTGGAGATCCCGGAGCTGCGCGCGCTGGTCCGCGGCCGGTTCTGCCGCGGCCGGCACCCGCAGATGCTGCTGCGGCTCGGCAGGGCCGAGGCCGCGCGGGCGAGCGTGCGCCGCCCGGCCGAACAGTCCATGATCGAGGACTTCTGACGATGCCCGGCGGACAGGAGCCGATCCAGGTGCTGGACCGCGAGACCTGCCTGGTCCTGCTGGGCGGCGTCCCGATCGGCCGGGTCGCCTGGGCAGACGACCGGGGCCGGGTGACGGTGCTGCCGGTGAACTTCGTGCTGGACGGCGACACCGTCGTCTTCCGCAGCGCCGCGGGCGCCAAGCTCGCCGCCGTCGCGGCGGGACGTCCCATCACCTTCGAGGCCGACGACGTGGAGCCGGCCCTGAAGACGGGCTGGAGCGTCGTGGCCGAGGGCCCCGCCACGATCATCACCGACGCCGACGAGCTGCGCCGGCTGGAGTCCCTGCGGCTGGCGCCGTGGGCGCCGGATCCCAAGCCCGACTACGTGCGCATCGCGATCCGCCACGTGTCCGGCCGCCGCCTCCCCCTGCATCCGGGCGGCGTGTACGTCGAACACCTCTATCCGGGCGAGAAGTCCACGTAGCGGTCGCGACGGCCGCGGGGGAGCGTGCCGGCGCCAGGCCGGCCCCGGCCCCCGCGACCGGGGCGAAGACTGCCCGGCCTCCGTGGAAAGAAGCCTTTCGGTCCGCCGGGGCAGGGCACAAAGCCCCTCCCGGCCCGTGCCGCCGGCTTCTAGCGTCGGTGGGAACCGAGGGAGGAGCCATGCGGCGATCACATCCGGCGCGCGCGAGCGCCCGGCCGCGTCCACTCGCCCGGGTGCGCCCGCTCGTCCGCGGGCTCGTCCGGAGGCTCGGATTCGGCCACAGCGACCTGCGGCGTCCCGTCGACCGCGCGCAACGCGCCGTCGGCGTCGCGCTCGTCGTCGTGTTCCTGGCACTGGCGGCGCCGCTGGCGGTCTGGGCGGCGGGCCACTCCTACCGGACGGGCCTGCGCGACGAGGCCGCCCAGAAGGTCGGCCGGTACCCGGCCGTCGCGACGATCACGCGGCGTCCGGCGGGCGCCGTGGCGGTCACCGGCGACCAGTCGCCGTCCACGGTGTGGGCGCGCTGGCGCGCACCGGACGGAACGGCCCGTACCGGGGAGATCCCGGCCTGGCCGTCCGCCGGCAAGGACGGCACCCGGCGCATCTGGGTGAACGCCTCCGGAGACCTCGTCGGCCAGCCGCTGCGGCGAGAGCAGGTCGTGGTGAACGCGGCGCTGGCCGCCTGCTACGCCGTCATGGGCGTGGGCGCGCCCCTGGCGCTCGCGTACACGCTGACCCGGCGCGCGTGCGACCGCCGTCGCGCCGCGTCGTGGGACAGGGCGTGGGAGCAGCTGGACCGCCGCTACGCCGGTTGAACCCGCTCGTGTGGCGCTGCCCGCCCCGGCCGGCGGCGAACGCACCCGGTGGTACGTCCCGCGCTACGTCGACCGTCCCCCACCGCGAGGCGGACCGCCCGCCTGAGGCGTCTGGCGGCGGGCCAGGAGGGAGACGATCCGATCCGCGTGGCGCCACGGCGCCGGCGACCGGGAGCGTCAGCCGAACTCGGCTCCCTCGATGGCGAGCACGCGCAGCGCTTCGGGCATCCGGTACGCCGCGGGCGTCATGGGCGCCATCGGGTCTCCGCCGCGTCCGCGTACAGGTCCAGCAGGCGGATCCGGGTCGCCTGCAGCCGGTCCACGACCACCTCGGCGAACCGCCGGGTCAGCTCGTGCGCCAGCCGCGGGTCCAGCGCCCAGATGAAGCGCACCAGCCGGGCGTCGAACTCCAGGGCCCGCACCGGCCGCGTCGCCACCGCCCCGAACCGCCACCGGTAGGGCGGGAACAGCCAGGACCAGCCGACGATCGCGCCGCGGCCGAGCGTCTCGACGATCATCGTTCCCCGGTCCGGCAGGTGCAGGTCCAGGGCGACGGTGCCGTCCTGGATGATCCAGAACCGGTCCGCCGTGCCGCCCTCGTCGAACAGCCGCCGGCCGGCGGGAACGGTGACCGGGCGCGCGGCGGGCGCGAGCCGGGCCAGATCGACGCCGTCCATCCCGGCGAAGACGGCCTGGCCCGCCAGCTGCTCGATCGTCACTCCGGTCATGGCGCGGCCACCTCCTCGTCTCCTCGTGCCCGCCCGGCCCGGGCCTGCTCGGCCCGCAGGGCGCACGAGTCCCACTGCTGCCACCGCTCGGCGTGGTCGCCGGTCAGGTCGGTGGTGTCCTCGACGGTCGTGCAGCGGCCCAAGTGCGCGGTCGTCATCACTTCCGGCATCGCCGGTCATCCCTCGCGGGTCTCGCCTGTCTCGGCGTGGGTGGGCTGGACGATGGCGACCGAGCACGGCGCGTGCTGCAGCAGGGCGCTGCTGGTGGCACCCAGCAGCAGCGGGTCGACGGTTCCCCGGCCCCGGTTGCCGACCACGACGAGATCGGCGTTGTCGGCCGCGTCGAACAGGGCCTCGCGGGGCGGGTCGAGGACCAGCGACGTCCACGCGTCGACCTGCGGGTGGCGCACCCGGTAGGGGGCCACGGCCCGTTCCAGCCGGGCACCGCAGACCCGCTTGAGCTTCTCGTCGTCGTGGAACATGTCCAGCTCCTCGCGCGGCACCGCGCCCGGCTCCCAGCAGCCGTACACCGCCAGCAGGCTCCAGCCGCGCAGGGCCGCCTGCTCGAACGCGAAGTCCAGGGCCGCGTCGCCGCCCGCCGAGCCGTCGACCCCGGCGACCACGCGCCGGTGACCGGTGGCGGGGGCGCGCACGACGACCACGGGGCAGCGCGCCCGGGCCGGGAGCTGGAGCGCCGTCGAGGCCACCGGCAGGCGGGCCTGCTCGTGCGAGCCGATGACGATCACCTCGGCGTCGTCGCCCGCCGCCAGCAGCGCCGCGTACGCCGGTCCGTCCGTGAGACGCCCGTGGATCCGCACCCCGGGCGCGGAGCGCTCGGCCAGGGCCACGCCGTGGTCCAGGACGTGCTCGCCCATGCGCTTGACGATCGCCGCGCCCTCGTAGTCGATGTGGCTGATGGGGTACGGCCAGCGCCAGGAGTGCACGACGGTCAGCGGCAGCCGCCGCAGCCGGGCCTCCGTCGCCGCCCACCCCACCGCGTATGCGCTCTGCTTGGTCCCGTCATAGCCGACGAGCACGTACGAGCCCCTGCTCATGGCGCCTCCCGGTTCCGTACGTCCTCGTCCCATCGCATCCCCGTGTCCGAGACCCGCCCCAGAGGCGAAAGGCCCGAGGTGAGGGGGACCTCCGCACGCCACCGGACGCGTGCGGGCAGGCCGGGACGTTGGTCCCGGCGTCGCGGGGCCAATGGCGGTCGTCCCCCCGGAGGGAGGGGGGCAGTATGTGAGTGACACCCACCGACGGCGCAGAGGAACCGCCGGGACCGGGACGGGATGAGACGGCCACAGCGGCCGCAAGACCCATCGTCGCCAAGACGGATGACCCGGATCCCAAGCGCCCCGCGAGCGACCGCCGGTGGGTGCCGCATGAGGAGCCGGCCCCCTCGGGCGAGCCGGTCCCCCCTCCGGGGGACCTCCCTCTCCTCCTCGGGGACCTTCGCCCCTGCCGCCCTGTTCCCTCCGGGTGATGTCGTGAAGGCCGCAATGGCTCGCGGTCCGGGGAGGCTCGGGCCGCCTTCGTGCCCCTGGAGGCAGATGATGTCGGCTCCCATGACCGACGCGGGTGAGCACGCGCTGCTGCGCGACGGCTCGATGGTCCACATCCGGCCGCTGGCGCGGTCGGACGGCGCGGCGCTGCACGCCCTGGTGGACCGGCTGTCCGAGCAGTCGGCCTACTTGCGTTTCTTCACCGGCGGCCTGCGCACCCCGCACGCCTACGTCGACCGGGTCACCGGCGACGGGTGGCCGGGGCACGCCCTGGTGGCCTTCATGGGCGGGCAGGCGATGGGGCTGGCGGAGATGATCCCCGACGACGGCGGCCGCGCGGAGATCGGGGTCCTGGTCGACGACCGGATGCACGGGCGCGGCCTGGGCACGCTGCTGCTGGAGCAGCTGGCGATCGAGGCGGACGCCCGGGGGATCGCCGAGTTCACCGCGACCGTGCTGTGGGAGAACCGGGCGATGATGGAGCTGCTGGCCACGGCCGGGTTCCGGGTGCGGCGGCGGTTCGGCGACCACGAGTACGACATCGGCTTCCCCCTGGCGTGCACCGGCGAGCTCGTCACCGCGATCGAGGCCCGCGAGCACACCGCCGGGGTGGCGTCGCTGAAGCGGGTGCTGCGGCCGTGGTCGGTGGCGGTGATCGGCGCGAGCCGCGACCCGCGGACCGTGGGCCACCGGATCCTGCGCAACCTGCTGGACGGCGGCTACTCCGGGGCGATCTACCCGGTCAACCCGCACACCGACGAGATCCTCGGGCTTCCCGCGTTCCCCACCGTGTCGGCCGTCCCCGGCGGGGTGTGCCTGGCGGTCGTGGCGACGCCCGCCGAGGCGGTGCCCAAGGTGGCCCGCCACTGCGCCGAGCACGGGGTGCAGGCGCTGGTCGTGGTGTCGGCCGGGTTCGCCGAGACGGGCGCCGAGGGCGCCCGGCGGGAGGCCGAGCTGCTGGCGATCTGCCGCGACGCGGGCATGCGCCTGGTCGGGCCCAACTGCCTGGGCATCGTCAACACCGCCGAGGGCCTGAACGCCAGCTTCCTGCCCGCCATCCCGGCGCGCGGGCGGCTGGCGGTGATGTCGCAGTCCGGTGCGGTCGGCTCGGCGCTGCTGGAGCAGGCCGGCGCGACGGGGCTGGGGGTGTCCAGCTTCGTGTCGGCCGGCAACAAGGCCGACATCAGCGGCAACGACCTGCTGCAGTACTGGGAGGACGACCCCGACACCTCGGTCGTCGCGCTGTATCTGGAGTCGTTCGGAAACCCGCGCAAGTTCGCCGCGCTGGCGCGCCGGGTCGGGGCCCGCAAGCCCGTCGTGGTGCTCAAGAGCGGCCGGTCCGACGCGGGCGGCCGTGCCGTCCGGTCACACACCGCCGCCGCGGCCACCTCCGACATCGCGGTGGACTCGCTGCTGCGCCGCGCCGGGGTCGTGCGCGTCGAGACGGTCCGGGACCTGCTGGACACCGCCCGCCTGCTGGCCTGCCAGCCGCTGCCGGGCGGCCGGCGCGTGGCCGTGGTGGGCAACTCCGGCGGGCCGGGCGTGCTGGCCGCCGACGCCTGCGCGGCGTGCGGTCTCGAGGTGCCCGAGCTGGCCGAGGCGACCCGCAGCGCGCTGCGCCGGGCCCTGGGCCCGTCGGCGGCCGTCGCCAACCCGGTGGACCTGACCGCCGACGGCGGCGCGGCGCAGCTCACCGAGGCGTTGCGGACGGTGCTGGCCGACCCGGGCGTCGACGCGGTCATCGCCGTCTACACCCCGCCGTTCGGTTCCGGCGCCGCGGCCTCCAAGGCGGCGATCGCCGCGGCGGCGCACGGCGCGGACAAACCGGTGCTGGCCTGCGTCGTCGGCGAGGACTCCCTGATCGACGACGGCGCCGTCCAGGTCCCCGCGTACGCCTACCCCGAGCAGGCGGTCACGGCGCTGCGGCACGCGGTGGACCAGGCCGAGTGGCGCGGCCGGCCCGCGTCCCCGGCGGCCGGGCCGCCCGGCATACGGCCGGGACGGGCGCGTTCGCTCATCGAGGCGGAGCTGCGCTTCACGCCGTCGGGCCGCTGGCTGGACCCGGAGACGGCGCACCGGCTGCTGGGGCACTACGGCATCGCCATGGCCGAGACGATCAGCGTGGACGGGCCGGAGGGCGCCGTCGAGGCCGCCGCGCTGACCGGCCTGCCGGTCGCGCTCAAGGCCACCGGCCCCGCCCTGGTCCACAAGAGCGACGTCGGCGGCGTGCGGCTGGACCTGCGGACGGCCGAGCAGGTCCGGGACGCCTACCGGGACATGGCCGCCGCCCTCGGCGACGCGATGACCGGCGCCGTGGTCCAGCGCATGGCGGGCGCGGGAGTCGAGATCATCATCGGCGCGCTGGAGGACCCGAGGTTCGGCCCGCTGGTCATGGTCGGCATGGGCGGGATCGCCGCCGACCTGCTCGGCGACCGGGTGTTCCGCGCGGCGCCGCTGCTCGACGGCGAGGCGGGCGAGATGATCCGCTCGCTGCGCTGCGCCCCGCTGCTGTCGGGCTACCGGGGCCGCCCGCCCGCCGCCGTGCCCGCCCTGGAGGACCAGCTGGCACGGGTGTCCCGGCTGGTCGCCGACAACCCCGAGATCGCCGAGCTGGACCTCAACCCGGTGATCGTCACGCCGCGCGGCACGGCGGCCGTGGACGTGCGCGTGCGCCTCGCCCCTCCCCCGCCGGCGCCGTCCCCCCTCAGCCGCGCCCTCGGCTGACCGACGGCCGCCGACGCCGGGACCTTCGCCCCTACGGAGCCGCGGGCGGCGCAGTGGAGCATGAAGACCGATGCGACGACAGCAGCCGGACAGAGATGGAGAGACGGTGACGGTAGTGGACGGCCCGCCGACGGAGGATCCGCCCCGTTTCACGATGTCGCTCATGACCGCCCCCGGAGGGACGAGGGTGGTGAGCGTGGCCGGTGAACTGGACATCGCCACCGCGGAGCTCTTCGGCGACCTGCTGCTCACCGCGCTGGACCTCGATCACCCGTGGGTCGTGGTCGACGCCGGGCGGCTGGACTTCTGCGACGCCCAGGGACTGCGCGCGCTCACGGTCGCCGGCGACCTCGCCGAGGCGCTCGGCGGCCGGGTCACGATCGTCAACGCCCGGCCCCCGGTGGTGCGGCTGCTGCAGATCACCGGGCTGAGCCGGCGGTTCGCGGTCACGGCGGCCGCCGTCCGGCCGGGCTGACCCCGTCCGCGGCCGAAGCGGAACGAAGCGGAAGAAGCAGGAAACGTAAAGAAGCAGGCAGGCGCGGGAAGCGACACGACAGCGAACAGCGAACAGCGAACAGCACAGCGAACAGCGAAGAGCCGGGCGGTTGCCGCCCGGCTCTTCGCCGCTTCTCGCTTCTCCTCACTTCAGCGCGGGCAGCCGGCGTACCAGGGCGGTGCGTCCCCACCACCGGCCCAGGCCGAGGGTGTCGCCGGCGCTGACCAGCGCCAGGCCCACCAGCAGGACCGCGTAGATCAGGTGGTCGTCCATGAACGGGTTGTTCTCCGGGGGCAGCACCGCGCTCCACATCATCACCAGCAGCAGCGCGCCCGCCGCCGCCGCGATCCGCATGCCGATGCCCAGCACCAGCGCCACGCCGATCCCGGCGAGGCCGATCATGAACAGCCAGTCGAGCGCGACGACGCCGGCCAGGTCGCGGTAGAAGCCCGCGAACGGGCCCTTGGGGGCGTGCGCGAGGAACCCCTCGGTCGGGCTCCCGCCGTTGAGCCACGCCTTCGCGCCGGGGGTCTCGTGCCCCAGCCCGAAGGTCTTGTCCAGGAACGCCCACACGAACACCCAGCCGAGCGACAGCCGGGCGATCGCCCAGACGTACCGCGCGGCGGGCGATTCGACCAGCGGCTCGGGCCGGCTCAGGTGCGGTTGCCGGATCGTCCGGTGCCCGTCACGGGCCTTGGGGGTCGAGACTGCCATCGTCCTCTCGCCTTCTCCAGGAAGGGTTGCCACCTACGACTCAACCCTCGGCGCGCTCGGGCGGACAGACGCTTAGGTCTCCTGATCGGCGGGACCTTGGTCCTCCGAACCGTCCAGGACCAAAGACCCCCGCATCGGGGGACGAGGTCCCTACGGCGGCCGCCGTGACGGCGCGGAGGCTGGAAGGTGACGTCCCAACCACGGCGCCATGGAAAGGACGACATGAACCGCAACGCCACACGCGCCCGCGGCACCGGTCACGGTTTCCGGGACCTGGTCGACCGGGCCCTGCTCGCCGCCATAGCGGCCGTCCTCTTCCCCCACCCGCACGGCTGGCTCAGGCGTTTGTCCCGTTACCGGCGTGACGTCGGCAGGGCCGGCGTTCAGCGGACGGACCTTCAGCGGACGGACCCGCCGAGGAACGAAGCGGCCGTGCCACCGCGTCCCCGTCTGGAACTGGTGCCGCCACCGCCGGAACACGCCGGAGCCCCGCGCACCTCCCGTGCCACCCCGCCCAGGCCCCGGCTGCACGTCGTGCCGAAACCGGGCACCTCACCGGAGCGTCCGCCGGTGAACGCGCCGACGGCTCGGCGCTGAAGGAGCCGGAAGGCCCCGCTCAGAAAGACCCCGCTCAAAAAGACCACGCTCAAAAAGACCACGGAGGTTGTTCAGATCACGGGAGTGCCCGCGACGGTCTCGACGTCCACGGTGATGCGCGGCAGGTCCAGCAGCGAGTTGTGCACCGTGCAGCGGTCGATGGCGTTCCGCAGCCCCGCCACGATCATCGGCGACAGGCCGTGCGGCGGTCGCACGCTCAGGTCGACGCGGGCGACGTGCGGCCGGGCTCCGGCGTTCATGACGAACCGCCCCCGGACCTCCAGGCCGTCGGCGGGAATGCCGTGGTCGCGCAGATGGCGCCGTCCGTGGAGGGCGGCGCAGGCGGCCAGGCTCGCCACGAACAGCTCGACCGGCGTCGGGCCGTCGTCCATGCCGCCGAGCGCGAACGGCTGGTCCACACAGATGACGTGCCCGCGGACCAGGACGGCGAACGCGTCCCCGTCGCGGTGGATCACGGTGATCTCGTTCATGGCGCACCCCCACGCGGTGGCTTCGGAACCGTACCTCTCAGGCTCCCCCTCGCGGGCCGCCCGCCGAAGGGGCGAAGGTCCCGCGCGCCGGGGGCCCGTCGGCACTGTCGGCGGCTCCGCGCCGCCGCGAGGCTGGAGTCGATCAGGAGGTTCATCATGAATGCCATGCCGGGTCCGCGGTGCGTCGTCGTCGGCGTCGACGGTTCGCCCAACTCGATCGCGGCGCTCCGCCGCGCCGTGACCGAAGCCCACCGACGCAACGCCGTGCTGGACGTGATCCATGTGCTCGGCTCGCACGATGGCGGACCGCGCCCGTTGCGCACCGTCGTCGAGTGGCTGCGCCTGCGCCGCCTGGCCGCACGCGAGATCCCACGGTCACGGCGGCTCACCGCCCGGCTGCGTGTACCGGTCGGCGACCCCGGCCAGGTGCTGGCCGCCGCCGGCCGCCGCGCCGAGCTGCTGGTCATCGGTGCCCGCGAGCACTCCGAGCACGGCAACCCGCTCGGCGGGGCCACCGTGCCCGTGGTGCTGGAGAGGGCCGCCTGCGAGGTGGTGATCTGCGCGGATCACGCCGCGAGCCGCCAGACGGCCTGACGCCGGGCCTCCCGCGATGAGCGCGTGGCCGCCGGGCCGCTCGGCACTACGCCGTCCGGACCTGCCCAGCAAGGCTGAAGACCTACGAAAGGCCCCGGGAGGGAACATGCGACGACGCAAGGTCGCCGACGTCATGACCGCGCGGGTGGTGACCGTCGCCGAGGAGACGCCCTTCATCGAGATCGTGGAGGCCATGGCCGAGCACGGCATCCACGCCGTGCCCGTGGTCGGCCAGGACGGCCGGGTGACCGGCATCGTCACCGACGCCGACCTGCTGCGCAAGCAGGAGTACAAGGACGCGGAGGGCCCGCGGACGCTGCTGGAGTCGCTGCGGCGCCGCCGCGTGCACGCCAAGGCCGGCGCCGTGGACGCCCGGGGCCTGATGAGCGGCCCCGCGGTCACCGTGTCGAAGGACTCCTCGGTCGCCGAGGCCGCCCGGCTGCTGGCCCGGCACGGGTTCAAGCAGGCCCCGGTGGTGGACGCGGACGGCCGCCCGGCCGGCATCGTCACCCGCGCCGACCTGCTGCGCGTCTTCCTGCGCTCCGACGACGACATCCGCGAGGAGATCATCCGCGAGGTCCTGGTGGACCGGCTCTGGCAGGACCCCTCCCAGGTCGCCGTCCGCGTCCAGGACGGGGTGGTCCAGCTGACCGGGCGGGTCGACCGGCGCAGCATGATCCCGGTCCTGGTCCGGCTGGCCGCGGCCACGGAGGGCGTGGTCGACGTGCGGGAACTGCTCTACTACAAGCAGGACGACACCATTCCAGAGTCCTACCGCCGGGTGTGAGGGCGATGGACGCCGCGCCGCCCGCCGCCGTGAGCGAGACCCACATCGGGATCGTCTTCTTCGCCGCCGACCGCGCCTACAAGCTGAAGAAACCGGTGAGCCTGGGTTTCCTCGACTTCACCACGCGCGAGGCGCGCGAACGCGCCTGCCACCGGGAGGTGGAGCTGAACCGCAGGTTCGCCCCCGACGTGTATCTCGGCGTCGCCGACGTCCACGGCCCCGCCGGCGAACCCTGCGACCACCTGGTCGTGATGCGCCGGATGCCGGCCGAGCGGCGCCTGTCGCGCCTGGTGGCCGCGCACGTCCCGGTGGACGACGCGGTGCGGTCGGTGGCGCACGCGCTGGCGAGCTGGCATTCCATGGCGCCGCGCGGCCCCGGCATCTCGGCCGAGGGCACCCGGGACGCCCTCCAGGGCCGGTGGGCCGACGGCTTCCAGCAGGTGAGGCCGTTCCACGGCACGTCGATCGACACCGCCGACGCGCTGGAGACCGAGCAGCGCGCCATGCGCTTCCTGGCCGGGCGCGGGCCGCTGTTCGACGCCCGCATCGCCGACGGCCGCGTCGTCGACGGGCACGGCGACCTGCTGGCCGGCGACATCTTCTGCCTGGACGACGGGCCGCGCGTGCTGGACTGCCTGGAGTTCGACGACCGCCTGCGCTCGCTCGACGGGCTCGACGACGCCGCGTTCCTGGCCATGGACCTGGAGCGCCTGGGCGCGCCCGGCCTGGCCGAACGCTTCGTCGCCTGGTACGCCGACTTCGCCGCCGACCCGGCGCCGCCGTCGCTGCGCCACCACTACGTGGCCTACCGCGCCTTCGTCCGCGCCAAGGTGGCCTGCCTGCGGCACGCCCAGGGCGACCCGGACGCGGCCGCCGAGGCGGGCGCGCTCGCGCAGGTGGCGCTGCGGCACCTGCGCGCCGGGGCCGTCTCGCTGATCCTGGTCGGCGGGGCGCCCGGCACCGGCAAGACGACGCTGGCCGGCGCGCTGGCCGACCGGCTGGGCTGCACCCTGCTCGGCAGCGACCGCGTCCGCAAGGAGCTGGCCGGGCTGGCGCCGGAGCAGCCCGCGGCCGCCGCCTACCGGGAGGGCATCTACGATCCGGCGTGGACGCACCGCACCTACACCGAGCTGATCGACCGCGCCCGGCGCCTGCTGCGCCTGGGCGAGAGCGTCGTCCTGGACGCCTCGTGGACCGCCCCCGAGCACCGCGACGCGGCCGCCGAGGCGGCGCGGCACGAGCACGCCGACCTGTTCGCCCTGCGCTGCGAGGCGCCGCCGGAGGTCGCCGCGGAACGGCTGCGCACCCGCCCGCGCGGCGCGTCCGACGCCGACGCCGCCGTCGCGGCGGCGATGACCGCCGACGCCCGTCCGTGGCCCGGCGCGACCGTGGTCGACACCACCGCGGCGCCGGAGACCGCGGCCCGGGAGGCGCTGGCGCTGGTCCGCCCGCACGGCGCCGAGCACGTCTGGCACCGCCGGCCGCGCATGGCGCCCGGCTGACCCGCGTCCCCGGTGCCGGGACGGTCACGCGGGCGGTCAGCCGGCGAACAGGACGGCGGCGCCCTCGACCCGGTCGGCGGCCAGGTCGGCCAGGGCCCGGTCGGCGTCGGACAGCTCGTAGGGCGCGCCGGCGACGCGCAGCGGCAGCCGTCCGGCCAGGCGCAGGAACTCCTCCCCGTCCGCCCGGGTGTTGGCGGTGACCGACCGGACCTGCCGCTCCTGGAACAGGTGACGCCGGTAGTCGAGCGCCGGCACGTCCGTCAGGTGGATCCCGGCGATCGCCAGGGTGCCGCCCCGGTCCAGCCGTTCCAGGGCGACCGGGACCAGCTCTCCGGCCGGGGCGAACACGATCGCCGAGTCCAGCGGCTCGGGCGCGGGGTCGAACGAGTCGCCCGCGGACGCGACCCCCAGTGCCCTGGCCAGGGTGCGGGCGGCGGCCGCCCGGGTGAACACGTGCACGGTCGCCCCCTCGGCCATCGCGATCTGGGCCGCCAGATGCGCGGACCCGCCGAAGCCCCAGATCCCCAGCCGCCCGCCCGGCGGCAGCGCGGCGCGGCGCAGCGCCCGGTAGCCGATGATCCCGGCGCACAGCAGCGGCGCCACCTCCAGGTCGCCGCGATGCGCGGGCAGGTCGTAGACGTAGGCGTCGCGCGCGATCGTGTACTCGGCGTATCCGCCGTGGGCGTCCCAGCCGGTGTAGGAGGAGTACGGGCACAGGTTCTCGGCGCCGCGGCGGCAGTACCGGCACGCGCCGCAGGTGCCGCGCAGCCACGCCGCGCCGACCCGGTCGCCCGGCGCGTGACGGCAGCCCGCGCCCGCCGTGACCACCTCGCCGACGATCTCGTGCCCGGGGGTCACGCCCGGCAGGTGCACCGGCAGGTCGCCCTCGGCCACGTGCAGGTCGGTGCGGCACACCCCGCACGCCCGGACGCGCAGCAGCAGCTCGCCGCCGCCGGGCTCGGGCACGTCCCGGTGCACCGGCCGCAGCGGCCCGGTCGCGATCGCTCCGGGCTCCCGCACGCTCCACGCCCGCATCACCGTCTCCCTCCAGGACCGCGATGCCCGCTTCCGAGCGGCTGACACGGGCCCGCGGGACGGCCGGCGCCGCGCAGCGAAGAATGTGTTGGATTTGCCCGGGTATGCGGCTTTTCACGTGTTTTGATGCGCGTTGTTCGACGCGGCGGCGAACGGGGGGACCGATGATCAGTAGGCGGCGCGTCCTGCGGGCGGGAGCGGTGGGAGGAGCGGGCCTTCTCCTGCCGGCCGGAACGACCGCGCGGACCGGGGCGGGAAGGGCCGCCCCACTCGATCCCGCGGCGATCAAGAAATACGCGGCCGAGCTGGTGATACCGCCGGTGATGCCACCGGACCGCCGCGGCGACACCGACCGGTACACGATCGGCGTGCGCCAGTTCCGCCAGCAGCTGCTCCCGCCGGGCAGCCCGGCGACGACCGTGTGGGGATACGGGTCCTCCCGGCACCCGGACACGTTCCACTACCCCGCCTACACCATCGAGGCGGACATCGACCGGCCGGTCGAGGTCAGATGGGTCAACGAACTGGTGGACGCCCGGGGAAGGTACCTGCCGCCCCTGCTGCCGGTGGACCCCACGCTGCACTGGGCGTACCCGCCGGGAGGCACGCCGGGGCGCGACTCCCGCCCCTCCTTCACCTCGACACCCGGCCCGTACACCGGACCGGTGCCCATCGTGACGCACCTGCACGGAGGGCTGAACACCGAGGAGAGCGACGGCTACGCCGAGGCATGGTATCTACCGGCCGCACGCGACATTCCACGGGGATATGCCTCCGCCGGTTCCTTCTACGAGGAATTCAGGCGGAAATTCGAGGCCAAGCACGAAACGCGTTGGCGCCCGGGTGACGCGGTGTTCCATTACGAAAACCACGGCCGGGCCACCACATTGTGGTTCCATGACCACTGCCTGGGCATCACCCGGCTGAACGTCTACGCCGGCCTGACGGGCTTCTACCTTCTGCGCGGCGGGCCGACGGACCTCGGCCGGGGGGTGCTGCCCGGTCCCGCGCCGAGACTCGGCGACCCGCCGGGCACGCGGTACTACGAGATCCCCGTCCTCATCCAGGACCGGTCGTTCAACGCCGACGGGAGCCTGTCCTATCCGGCGAGCCGGGCCGTGTTCGACGGGTTCAAGGGGCCCTACGTTCCGACGAGCGACATCTCCCCGATCTGGAACCCCGAGTTCTTCGCCGCCGCGATGCTCGCCAACGGCCGGACCTGGCCGGTGCTGCCGGTGGAACCGCGCCGCTACCGGTTCCGGTTCCTCAACGGCTGCAACGCGCGCACGCTGATCCTGAAGATCGTCACCGATCCGCTGGCGCGCCGCCCCGCCGCCGCGGCGCTCACCCCGTGGCAGATCGGCAGCGAGGGCGGCTTCCTGCCGGCGCCCGTCCGGCTCGGGCAGCTGCTCATCGCGCCCGCCGAGCGCGCCGACGTCATCGTCGACTTCTCGGGCCTGCCCGCCGGCACCGAGCTGTACCTGATCAACGAGGGGCCGGACGCGGTCTTCAAGGGCGGGACGGCCGGCACCGACTTCAGGCCCGCGAACCCGAAGACCACCGGGCAGGTCATGAAGTTCGTGGTGCGCCCCCTCGCCGCCGCGGACGGGTCGACGCCTCCCGAGCAGCTCACGCTCCCCCCGTTCCAGCCGCTGGGCGCGGCGCGGCTCACCCGGCGGGTGTCCCTGAACGAGGCGAACTCCGCCCGGCTGAAAGGCGTCGGCCCCAGGGCGGTGTTCCTCGGCACCCTGGACCGCCACGGCAAGCCGGTGCCCCTGGAATGGGACGCGCCCGTCACCGAGGAGCCGGCGGTCGGGACGACCGAGATCTGGGAGATGCACAACTTCACGGCGGACGCGCACCCCATCCACATCCACGAGGTCCAGTTCCAGGTCGTCGACCGGCAGCGGCGCGGGCAAAGGGCCCGCCCGCCGGAGGCATGGGAGCGGGGCTTCAAGGACACCGTGCTCGCCCTCCCGAACGCGATCACGCGCGTCAAGGTGCGGTTCGACCGGGCCGGCCGGTACATGTGGCACTGCCACCTGCTGGAACACGAGGACAACGAGATGATGCGGCCGTACGTCATCCGCGCGGCCCGTTGACGTGAGCCGCCGCCCGCCCGGCGGGCGTCAGCCCGCCTCCTCCAGGGGCGCGCGCCACACCAGGAGGGTTCCGCCGCCGGGACGGGTGCGCGTCTGGAAGGAGCCGCCCAGGCGCTCGGCGCGTTCGGCCATGTTGCGCAGCCCGCTGCGGCGGCCGCCCTCGGGGATGCCCACGCCGTCGTCCTCCACCCGCAGCACCACCTCCTCGTCGCCGACCTCGACGGCCACCTTCGCCTCGGTGGCCCGGGCGTGCCGGGCGACGTTGGACAGCGCCTCGCGCGCGACGGCCAGCAGGTGCTCGCCGACGTCGTCGGAGACGGCGGTGTCCAGCAGGCCGTCCAGCCGGACCGAGGGCGCGAAGCCGAGGTTGGCGGCCGCCGCGTCGACCACGGCGTGCAGGCGGCTGCGCAGGCTCTCCTCGTCGGGCGTGGTCTGCAGGGCGAAGATGGTCGAGCGGATCTGCCGGATGGTGTCGTCCAGGTCGTCCACCGCCCGCTGCACGCGGACCGCCACGTCCCGCCGCTGCGTGATCTTGATGGCGCTCATCAGCGTCATGGCCGTGGCGAACAGCCGCTGGATGACGGTGTCGTGCAGGTCCCGGGCGATGCGGTCGCGATCCTCCAGCAGGGTGAGACGCTCGGCGTCGCGGCGCCGGTCGGCCAGCTCCAGCGCCACCGCGGCCTGGGCGGCGAACGCCTCGACCAGCCGCTGGGCGGCGGTGTCGAACGCCTGCGACAGCGGCGCGTTGAGCAGGGCGAGCACACCGCGGGCGGAGGCGCCGAGGCCGAGCGGGACGACCAGGACGGCGCCGTCCTGGAGCCCGGCGGGCAGCTCGACGCTCCACGGCGCCGCCCGGCCCTCCTCCAGGCGCAGCGGGACGCCGGTGCGGTACACGCGGCCGGGCACCCCCTCGGCGGTGGTCTCGTCCAGCGGCATGCGCAGGCCGCGCAGCTCGCCGGCGTGCGCGCCGTCGGCGGCCTCCATCCGCAGCTCGCCGCCCGACTCGTCGGTCAGCCACACCGTGGCCAGGTCGGCGTCGGCGATCTGGCGGGCGCGCTGGGCGACCAGATCGGTGACCTCGCGCGGGTCGGTGCCCGACAGCAGCGCGGTGGAGACCTCCGCCGAGGCCTCCAGCCAGCGCTCCCGGCGCCGCGTCTCCTCGTACAGCCGGGCGTTCTCGATCGCGACTCCGGCGGCGGTGGCCAGGGCGATGACGACCGCCTCGTCCTCCTCGTCGAACTGCGCGCCGCCGGCCTTCTCGGTCAGGTACAGGTTGCCGAAGACCTCGTCGCGGACCCGGATCGGCACGCCCAGGAACGTGCGCATCGGCGGGTGGCCCGGCGGGAACCCGTACGACTCGGGGTGCCGGCTCAGATCCGTCAGCCGCAGGGAGTGCGGCTCCTTGATGAGCAGGCCGAGGATGCCGTGGCCGTGCGGCCAGTGCCCGATGTCCTCGATCTGCCGGTCCGACACGCCCACGGTGATGAACTCGACGAGCCGCTCCCCCTCCTCGCTGATCACGCCGAGCGCGCCGTACCGGGCGTCCACCAGCGTGGTGGCGGCCTCGATGATGCGGTGCAGCACCGTCTCCAGGTCAAGCTCGCTGCCGATGGAGACGACCGCCTCCAGGAGGGCGTGGATCCGGTCGCGGGTGGCACGGGCCGCCTCCAGCCGCGCCTGCAGCTCGGCGAGCAGGTCGTCGAGCCGTAGCTGGGGCAGCATGGGGCGTGCCGCCTCGTCCCCGGAGCCGTTGTCGTGGATCACCAGTTCAGCATTTCTCGTTCGAGCGCGGGCGTCCATCTCGGGACCTTGGTCCCCCGGATCGGGGACCTTGGTGCTTCTCGACCTTTTCCCCCACGGCTAGCGTCGAACAGTGGACACGACCACGAGACTAGGGGACTGATGTCATGACGGGCCCAACGGCCGACAAAAACCAGATCATCCGGGTATTCCTCCTGGACGACCACGAGGTGGTGCGCCGCGGCGTCGCCGCCCTGCTGTCGGCCGAGGACGACATCGAGATCGTCGGCGAGGCGGGCTCGGCCGACCAGGCGCTGGCCCGCATCCCCGCGGCCCGCCCGCACGTGGCCGTGCTGGACGTGCGGCTGCCGGACGGCGACGGGGTGAGCGTCTGCCGCGAGATCCGCTCCCGCCGGCCGGAGATCGCCTGCCTCATGCTGACCTCGTTCGACGACGAGGACGCCCTGTTCGACGCGGTGATGGCCGGCGCCGCCGGCTACGTGCTCAAGCAGATCCACGGCTCGGACCTGGTCGGCGCGGTGCGCACCGTCGCCTCCGGGCAGTCGCTGCTGGACCCCCGCAGCACCCAGCGGATGCTGCGGCGCCTGCGCGAACGGCAGGAGCGCAAGGACCCCCTGGCCGCCCTGTCGGACCAGGAACGCCAGATCCTGGAGCTGATCGGCGAGGGCCTGACGAACCGGCAGATCGGCGAGCGGATGTTCCTGGCCGAGAAGACGGTGAAGAACTACGTCTCCAACCTGTTCGCCAAGCTGGGCATGAGCCGCCGCACGCAGGCCGCCGCGCTGGCCGCCCAGCTCAGGGCGGAGGGGACCCGCGCCGACGCCGGACGCGAACACTAGACCGGAACACCAGACCCCTGGATCACTGGCCGGCAGGCCGGTCCCCCGCCCGGCAGTCAGTCCTCCAGTACGGTGAACTGCCCGGCGGCCTGGACGACGGCGACCGTGCACGGCACGTGCTGCAGCAGCGCGGTGCTGGTCGCCCCCAGCGCCAGCGGTTCCAGCCCGCCCACGCCGCGGTTGCCCACCACGACGAGGTCGGCGGTCTCGGCGGCGGCGAACAGCGCCTGCCGCGGCGGCTCCACCACCAGGGCGGCCTCGGCCTCCACCAGCGGGTGGCGCGCACGCCAGGGCGCGACCGCGCGGTCCAGCCGGTCCCGGCAGACCCGGCACAGCTTCTCCTGGTCGTTGAACAGCCCGAGGTCCTCGTCGCGCGCCGCGCTGGGCTCCCAGCAGCCGTACACGGCCCGCACCCGCCAGCCGCGCAGCTCGGCCTCCTCGAAGGCCATCGCCAGGGCCGCGTCGCCGGCCGCCGAACCGTCGACGCCGACGACCACCTCGCCGGACCGCGTGCCGGTCGGGCGCACGACCACCACCGGACGACGCGCGCGGGCGGGCAGCCGCAGCGCGGTCGACCCCACCGGCAGTTCGTCCAGGTCGTGCGAGCCCACCACGATCAGCTCCGCGCCGTGGGCCTGGTGCATCAACGCCGCGTCGGCCGGGCCGTCCATCAGGTGCCTCTGCGTCTCCACCGTGGGCGCGATGTCGTGGGCCAGGGCGATCCCGCGGTCGAGGATGTGCTCGCCGATCCGCTGGACCTTGGCCATGCACTCGTAGTCGATGTAGCCGACCGGGTACGGCCACCTCCAGGCGTGGCACACGCGCAGCGGCAGCCCGCGCAGCCGGGCCTCCTCGGCCGCCCACCGCAACGCCCGCTCACTCTCCTGCGTCGCGTCGTAGCCGACGAGCACGTGCGAACCGTGAGTCATCGTCCCCTCCTCGTGCGTCACCTCCATCGACTCTCGTTCGCGCGCGCCGCCGTAGGGCCGAAAGCCCCTTTCCGGATCGTCCTGTGGCAGCGGGCCGTGCGGCGCACGGGTCCCGGCCGCCGTCCAGGGACCTTCGTCCCTGGTGCCGGTGCGCGGCCCGGCGGGAGGCTGAGGGGCATGCCTCTCGATCGCAGCGGACTGGAGATCCTGGACGCCGACCAGTGCCGTTCCCTGCTGGCGGGTGCTCCCGTCGGCCGCGTCGTGTTCACCGACCGGGCCCTGCCCGCGGTCCAGCCGGTCAACTTCGCGCTGGTGGACGACGAGGTGGTGATCCGCACGTCCAACGGGTCCAAGCTGGCCGCGGCGGTACGGGGCGCCGTCGTCGCGTTCGAGGCCGACGACTTCGACGCCACGACCCGCACCGGCTGGTCGGTGGTGGTCGTCGGCCACGCCCGCGTCGTCACCGACCCCGGCGAGCTGGAGCAGCTGCGCCGGCTGCCGCTGTCCCCGTGGGCGCCGGGCGAGCGCGAGCACTTCCTCCGCATCCGCCCGCAGATGTTCTCCGGGCGCCGCATCCCGGCGCCGGCCCCCGACACGGCGGGCCACGCGGCGCCCCTGTGAGAGCAGCGGCGCCCCTGTGAAGCGGGCGCCCGCGCCGGCCCTCAGGCGGCGCCGAGGGCGGCCCGCACCCCCGCGGCGATCTCCAGGTCCTCGCGGGCGGTGACCACCAGGGTGCGGACGGGGGCGTCGGCGGCGGTGATCTCGATGTCGCCGTGGGCCGTCGCGTTGAGGTCGGGGTCGACGGCGACGC
This sequence comes from Actinomadura sp. NPDC047616, assembly GCF_040642915.1. Taxonomy (NCBI): domain Bacteria; kingdom Bacillati; phylum Actinomycetota; class Actinomycetes; order Streptosporangiales; family Thermomonosporaceae; genus Actinomadura; species Actinomadura sp. NPDC047616. Next base: position 395,020 of record NZ_JBEYTB010000005.1, on the reverse strand, counting down.
CGAGGTGGAACAGGTCCTCGGCGAGGCGGCGGCGCGCCTCGGCGTCGTGCTCGCCGACGCCGCCGGTGAAGACCAGCACGTCCAGGCCGCCCAGCGCGGCGGCCATCGCGGCTGCGCAGGCGCGCAGCCGGTGGTGGTAGACGTCCAGCGCGAAGGCGGCGGTCTCGTCGCCGTCGGCGGCGCGGACGCGCAGCCGCCGCATGTCGCCGGTGCCCGCCAGCCCGCGCAGCCCCGAGCGGTGTTCCAGCGCGTCGTTGACGTCCTCGGCGGACAGCCCGTGGCGGATCAGCCACAGCGGGATGCCGGGGTCGATGCTTCCGGCGCGTCCGGCCATGACCAGCCCCTCCAGCGGGGTGAAGCCCATCGTGGTGTCGACCGAGCGGCCGCCGGCGACCGCCGCCAGCGAGGCGCCCGACCCCAGGTGGCAGATCACCATGCGCCGCGTGGCCGGATCGGCCCGCAGCAGCTCGCCCGCACGCCGGGTGGCGTAGGCGTAGGACAGGCCGTGGAAGCCGTAGCGGCGCAGGCCGTGGCGTTCGCGCCACTCGGCCGGGACGGCGTAGGTCGCGGCGGCCTCGGGCAGGTGCGCGTGGAAGGCGGTGTCGAAGCAGCCGACGACCGGGACGCCGGGCAGGGCCCGGCCGATCTCGCCCAGCGCGTACAGCGACAGCGGCTGGTGCACGGGCGCCAGGTCCACCAGCTCGTACAGCCGCTTGGTCACCCGGTCGTCGACGACCACGGGCTCGACGAGGTCGCGGCCGCCGTGCACGAACCGCAGCCCCACGGCGTCGGGCCGGGGCATCCGCGCCACCGCGGCGGTGATGCGCTCGGACTGCCGCCCTCCGTCACCGGTGGCGATCTCGGCGCGGGTGAGCGGGGTGTCGTCGTCCAGCAGGCTCAGCTTGAGGCTGCTGGATCCGGGGTTGACGGTCAGTATCCGCATCGCTGCCTCCTCTCTGGCCTAGTAGGGCCAGGTCCAGTCGCGGACCTCGGGCGCGTCCTCGCCGTGCTCGCGCGTGTGGGCCCGCATGACCAGCCGCTGGTCGTTCATGCGCTGGCGGACGTGCGCCACCCGCCCGCCCAGCGACGGCACCCGGTCGATGACGTCCATGACCAGGTGGTAGCGGTCCAGGTCGTTGAGCATGACCATGTCGAACGGGGTCGTGGTGGTGCCCTCCTCCTTGTAGCCGCGCACGTGCAGGTTGCCGTGGCCGGCGCGGCGGTAGGTGAGCCGGTGGATCAGGTACGGGTAGCCGTGGAAGGCGAAGATGATCGGCTTGTCGACGGTGAACAGCGCGTCGAACTCGGCGTCGCCGAGCCCGTGCGGGTGCTCGGACTCCGGTTGCAGCCGCATCAGGTCGACCACGTTGACCACCCGCACCCGCAGCTCGGGGAAGTGGCGCCGCAGCAGGTCGGCGGCGGCCAGCGTCTCCAGGGTGGGGACGTCGCCCGCGCAGGCCAGCACCACGTCGGGGTCGGCGCCGCCGTCAGTGCTCGCCCACTCCCAGATGCCGATGCCGCGGGTGCAGTGCAGCACGGCCTCGTCCATGGGGAGCCAGTTCGGGGACGGCTGCTTGCCCGCGACGACGACGTTGACGTAGTCGTGCGAGCGCAGGCAGTGGTCGGCCACCGACAGCAGGGTGTTGGCGTCCGGCGGCAGGTAGACGCGGATGATCTCCGGTTTCTTGTTCATCACCACGTCCAGGAAGCCGGGGTCCTGGTGGGTGAACCCGTTGTGGTCCTGGCGCCACACGTGCGACGACAGCAGGTAGTTCAGCGAGGCGACGGGCCGCCGCCACGGCAGGTGCCGGGTGACCTTCAGCCACTTGGCGTGCTGGTTGAACATGGCGTCGACGATGTGGATGAACGCCTCGTAGCTGTTGAACAGCCCGTGCCGGCCGGTCAACAGGTAGCCCTCCAGCCAGCCCTGGCACAGGTGCTCGCTGAGCACCTCCATGACGCGGCCGTGCGGCCCCAGGTGCTCGTCGGTCGGGTACCGGTCCCCGGTGAAGACGCGGTCGGTGGCCTCGAACACCGCGCCCAGCCGGTTGGAGGCGGTCTCGTCCGGGCCCATGATCCGGAAGTTGTCCGGGTTGGCCGCCACGACCTCGCGCAGGAACGCCCCCAGCGCCCGGGTCGGCTCGGTGACGGTGGCGCCCGGCTTGTCGACCGCGACCCCGTAGGCGCGGAAGTCCGGCAGGACGAGGGGCCGCAGCAGGAGCCCGCCGTTGGCGTGCGGGTTGGCGCTCATCCGCCGCTCCCCCACCGGCGCGCAGTCGCGCAGCTCGGGCAGCGGACGGCCGTCGGCGTCGAACAGCTCCTCGGGCCGGTAGGACCGCAGCCATGCCTCGAGCATCGCCAGGTGCTGGGGGTCGTCCCGTACGCCCGCCAGCGGCACCTGGTGGGCCCGCCACGTGCCCTCCACCGGCAGGCCGTCCACCTCCCTCGGGCCCGTCCATCCCTTGGGGGTGCGCAGCACGATCATCGGCCAGCGGGGCCGTCCGGTGAGCACCCCGGAGCGGGCCGCGGCCTGGATGCGGGCGATCTCGTCCAGGGCCTCGTCCAGCGCGACCGCCATCGCCCGGTGCATCTCCTCCGGGTCGTCCCCGCTCAGCAGGATCGGGTGGTGGCCGTAGCCGCGCAGCAGGGCCACCAGCTCCTCCTCGGGGATGCGGGCCAGCACCGCCGGGTTGGCGATCTTGTAGCCGTTCAGGTGCAGGATCGGCAGCACCGCCCCGTCCCGCACCGGGTCCAGGAACTTGGTGGAGTGCCAGCTGGCCGCCAGCGGGCCCGTCTCTGCCTCCCCGTCGCCGACGATGCACGCGACCACCAGGTCGGGGTTGTCGAACGCCGCGCCGTAGGCGTGCGCCAGCGCGTACCCCAGCTCGCCGCCCTCGTGGATCGACCCGGGCGTCTCGGGCGCCACGTGGCTCGGCACCCCGCCGGGGAAGGAGAACTGCCGGAACAGCCGCGCCATGCCGGCCGCGTCCCGCGGTACGTGCGGATACACCTCGCTGTAGGTGCCCTCCAGCCAGGCGTTGGCGACCGCCGCCGGGCCGCCGTGCCCGGGCCCCATGATGTAGATCATGTCCAGGTCGCGGGCCTTGATCACGCGGTTGAGGTGGGCGTAGCAGAAGTTCAGCCCCGGCGTGGTGCCCCAGTGGCCGAGCAGCCGCGGCTTGATGTGCTCGGGACGCAGCGGCTCGCGCAGCAGAGGGTTGGCGAGCAGGTAGATCTGCCCGGCGGACAGGTAGTTCGCCGCCCTCCAGTACGCGTCGATCAGCCGCACGTCGTGGTCGGTCAGCGCTTCGGCTTGCTTCATGGCGGGTTCCTTCGCCTTGTCGGTGCCCGCGGCGGACGCGGCGGGGCCGGTCCGCCGCCGCGGGTCGTCGAGCGTTCCGCGTCTGGACGACCTCCCCGCGACCGGGCACGGCAATCGCATCACCGCCCGTCCCCGCCGCGGCAGGGACGAAGGTCCGTTCCCCGGGGGCCGTCCGGACGCCGACGTCCCCACGTCCGGTGACGTTCGTCCCTGCCGAACCGGCCGGGTGTGCGCCGACAGTGGAGACATGAGGGCAGGGCCGGAACGGGAGACGTGAGGCACGACATGAGGCACGACACGAAGGACGCCGACGGCGGGCTGCAGGTCATCGGCACGCGGGAGTGCCTGGACCTGATGCGGTCGGTGCCGATCGGCAGGATCGTGTTCACCGACCGGGCGCTGCCGGCGATCCAGCCGGTCAACTTCGTCCTCGACGCCGACGACAGCGTGATCATCCGGACCGTGCCCGGGTCGAAGCTGGCCGCCGCGACCCGCGGCGCCATCGTCGCCTTCGAGGCCGACGACTTCGACGAGGCCGACCGCACCGGCTGGTCGGTCACCCTGGTCGGCCCCGCCCGCGCCGTGACCTCCCCCGCCGAACGGGCCCGGCTGGCCCGGCTGCCGCTGACCCCGTGGTCTCCGGGGACGCGGGACCACTTCATCCGCGTCACCGCGCGGCAGGTCACCGGCCGCCGCATCCTGCGGCCGCCCACCCCGCCGCCCCGAAGGGACGCCGTCTCCGCCCACGTCCAGGAGGAACCATGAACACGCGCAGGCCGCCGGACCAGCGCCCGGTCGCCGAGGTGATGACGACCGACCTGCTCACCGTCACCGCCGAGGAGACCGTGCTGATGGCCTGGGAGCTGATGTGCCGGGCGCACGTCCACCACCTGCCGGTCGTGGACGGCGACGGGCACTGCCTGGGCGTCGTCGACGCGGCGACGCTCACCTCCACCTGGGAGCCGACCAGCCCGGTGCGCGCCCGCAGGGCCGTCACGACCCTGCTGCCGCGCCGGGGCCCGATGTGCGTACGGCCCGAGGCCACGCTCGCGCAGGCCGCCGCCGCGATGCTGTCGGCCGAACGCGACAACGTGACGGTGACCGGCGAGCACGGCGACCTCATCGGCCTGGTCACCGCCCGCGACCTGATCGCGGCGCTGGCCGGAGCCCCCGGGCACGACCGCCCGCGCGGCTCCTGCATGCCGTCGATGTACCGGATGGAGCCGGTGCTCCCCGAGCGTCAGCGGGACACCGTTCCGCACAGCACGGTCTCCCCGGACTGACCCCGCCCCCTCAGCCCGGGGGGCAGCGGCGTGCCGGTGGCCGCGTCGGTGACCCGGAGGTCGCCCTCGGTGCCGATGGAGACGGCACTGTTGCGGTAGGCGACGAGCTGCTGGAGGCCACCGCCGTGCCCAGTCACGCGGTCGCCCCAGCCCACGATCAGCCGGTGCCGCCTCTCGTCGTCGATCACGGTGTAGACGCCCGACGAGGACGGGTTCGCGGCGGCGGCGGGCCGTCCGAGGCGGTCGCCGTCGACGGTGACGGTCTGCAGGCCGCCCGTGCCGCCCACCAGGAGGGTGCGCGCCGACGCCAGGTGTCCGGCCCCGGGCACTGCCCGTCACCGATCCGGACCCACATCGCGGGGCCCCCGGGCCCCTCCTCCTGCACGACCACGGTCCCTCCCGGCGCCTCGCGAATCCTCATGCCTGCTACGACGGTCGAGCGGCACGGAACTTTAGGACGCCCGCCGGACGGCGGTTTGGCCGGCGGTCCATCGGGCAGACGGGTGGAACGTGTGGTGACGCACCGCCACCGGACCGGCGCGTGCCGTGTCCGGTGGGCGGGCGGCCCTCTCAGCGGACGCCGTGCTCCCGCAACGGACCCACCCGCAGGCCGAGGTCGGCGCAGCGGGCCACCACGTCGGGCAGGGCGCCGAGCGCCGCCCGCCAGGAACCCGGAGCGGAGGTGCAGTCGGAGTCGTGGAGCAGGACGGTGGCCCCGCCCCGGAGGCCGGGGGCGAGCGTGGCCAGGACCGACGCCGGCGTCGCCGTGCGGGTCCAGTCCTTGCCCCACGCCGTCCACAGCACCGGCCGCAGCCCGCGACGGCGGGCCGCCGCCAGCGCCTCGGCGCTCAGCACCCCGTAGGGGGGCCGGTACCAGACCGGTTCGGTGCCGGTGACGGCGGCGACGAGGTCGGCGGCGCGGGCGATCTCGGCGGTCACCCGGCCGGGGCGGGTCACCAGCGAGTTGCGGTGCCCCCAGCCGTGCACGGCGACCTCGTGGCCCTCGGCGGCGATCCGGCGGCCCAGCTCCGGGTGGCGGCGCAGCATGTCGCCCAGCAGGAAGAAGGTGGCCCGGCACCCGAGCCGCCGCAGCTCGTCCAGGAACAGCGGGGTCGACCGGGGGTCGGGCCCGTCGTCGAAGGTCAGGGCGACGTGCCCGGCGTGGCCGACGCCCGCCAGCCCCGGCAGGCGGCGGCGCACGACGGGCAGCCAGGACGCGGCGGGCCCGGCGTGCAGCAGGGCCAGGCCGGTGAATCCGAGTGTGAGCGCGGCGCGGGCCATTCCCTCCAGTCTGCGGGAAGCCGGACGGTGACGCCAGCACGACACAGCGTGCTGATCGTCAGCGCGAGCATGGGCGCCGGGCACGACGGCGTCGCCGCCGAGCTGGCCCGGCGGCTCACGGCGGCCGGCGGCGCCGCCGAGGTGGTGGACCTGCTGGACCTGCTGCCGCTCGGGCTGGGCGGCGGGCTGCGCCGGTGGTACGGCTGGATGATGCGGTCGGCGCCGTGGGTGTACGCGCTGATCTACCGGGTGTTCTTCGCTCCCCCGCCGCTCCGGGAGCCGGACGGCGGCGACCCCGCGCCCCGCGCCCGGCGGGAGCGGCGCGCCCTCGCATGGGACTCGCCGTTGACGGTGCTGGCCGCCGCGCGCCTGCGGCGGCTGGTGGGGCGCCGTCGTCCGGGCGAGGTCGTCACCACGTTCCACGTGGCCGCGCAGGCGGCCGGGCGGCTGCGGGGCCGCGGCCGGCTCGCCGTGCCGAGCACCGTGCTGCTGACCGACTTCGCCGTGCACCGGATGTGGCTGCATCCGGGCAACGACCGCTACCTGTGCCCGTCCCCGTCGACCGCGCGGCGCGTGACCGCGCTGACCGGCCGTCCGGCGGCGTGCTGCGCCCCGCTCACCGGCCCGGCGTTCCACCGCCCGCGCGGCCGTCCGGCGGCGGTGCGGCGGGCCCGGGAGCGGCTCGGCGTGCGGCCGGACGACCGGCTGGTGCTGGTCTCGGCCGGATCGTGGGGGGTCGGCGAGGTGGCCGAGACCGCCCGCGTCCTGGCGGGTTCGGGACGGTACCTGCCCGTCGTCCTGTGCGGCCGCAACGAGCGGCTGCGCCGCCGCCTGGCCGCCGTCCGGCCCGGCCTGGCCCTCGGCTGGCGCGACGACCTGCCCGCGCTGATGGCGGACGCGTACGCGCTGGTCGACAACGCCGCCGGGCTGACCTGCCGGGAGGCGTTCGCGGCCGGGCTGCCGGTGATCTCCTACCGGCCGATTCCCGGCCACGGCCGCGACGGCGCGCTGGCCATGGCGCGTGACGGGCTCAGCGTCCACGCCGACGGCCCGCGGGACCTGCTCGCCGCGCTCGACCGGCTGGCCGGCCCCGGGGAGCGCGCCCGGCTGGTCGCCGCCGGCGCCGCCCTCTTCGCGGAGCCGTCCGCCGAGGCGCTCCTGCTCGGCGGCGCTTCCGCGCCGGCGCCGGGCGGACCTCAGTCGCAGACGTCCCTGCCCCCGGCGTGGTCGCGCAGCGGCCGCGTCTGGGCGAGGTGGATGCTGCCGTAGAGGATCAGGCCGATGCCCAGCAGTTCCAGGACCACCCAGCCGCCCAGGCGGATCGACTCGCCGAACAGGCCGACGCCGTAGGCGATGCTGGCGACCGGGTCGGTCACGTTGAGTCCCGGCTGCACGGCCACCAGCGAGCCGCTGCGCAGGGCGTCCTGCAGCAGCACCAGGCTCGCCAGCCCCGCCGCCACCATGGCGTAGAGGGCCCACGACGTCAGCACCGAGGACGCGCCGCCGGGGATGGCGCGGGTGGCGTCCTTCATGAGCGCGGCCGTGAAGGAGAACCCCAGCCCGCTCGCCACCGCCAGCAGGACCGCGCGGCGCGCGCCGCGGCCCCCCCGCGACGACGCCACCAGGAACGCCATCACCCCGACCGTGACCAGGATGGCGATCGCCCACTCGACGCGGTGGGGCGTCCGCGTGCCGTGGGCCGGGCTGGCCGCGGCGAGCAGGACGGCCAGCCCGACGGTCATGGCGCCGACGGCGATCCAGGACTCGCGGTCGAGCCTGCGTCCGAGCACCAGCCAGATGAAGGCCATGGTGAAGGGCAGCTCGGTCACCAGGATCGGCTGGACCAGGGCGAGCTGGCCGACGGTGAGCGCCCCGGCCTGGAAGAGGAACCCCGCGATCAGCGCGAGGATGCCGAGGAGCCAGCCGGTGTCGCGCACCAGGCTCAGCATCACCGACATCTGGAAGGAGTCGCCCGGCGCGACCGAGCGCGCCGCGCGCCGTTGCAGCACCGACGACAGGGCGTTGCTCGCCGCGGCGCACAGGGCGAGGACGATCGCGATGATCATGACGGACCGTCCCCCGTGGTCACCGGCTTGCCGGGATAGCGCGCCCGGCCCAGCACGACGATGCCGAGCACGACCATGCTCAGCCCGGCGACCTCGGCCGCGAGCGCCCCCGCGGTGACCTGCAGGCGTTCGGCGAAGACGAAGACGCCGAGGACGATCCCGACGATCGGTTCGGCGGCGGTGATGGCGGGCAGCGAGATCGCCAGCGGGGCGGCGTCGAACGCGCTCTGCGCCAGCAGCAGCGACACCACGGCGATGGCGACCAGGGCGTACGGCTGCCAGTTCCACAGGCCGGCGGCCAGGCCGCCGCCGTCCAGGGCCTGCAGCGTGCCGTGGGTCAGCGCGTCCTGGACGCCGAACATCATGCCCGCCGCGGCGGAGAACAGCATGGCCTTGGTCCGCAGCGAGCACGGCGCGGCGAGCAGGGCCAGCCCGGCGGCCAGCGCCAGCACCACCCCGGCGGCCAGCCAGCGCGGCGACGTGGGGCCCGCCGCCTGCCCGCCCTGCGGCCGCCCGAACACCAGGAAGCCGGTCACCCCGCCGGTGACCAGCACCGCCCCCCACCAGGCCGCGTGGCTCAGCCATTCCTGGTAGACCGCGTGCGCGATCAGGAAGGCGAAGATCAGGTTCGTGGCCAGCAGCGGCTCGACGCTGCCGAGGTCGGCCCCGGTCAGCGCCAGCGCGCCCAGCACCTGGCCGCAGACCATGGCGGCGATGCCGAGCAGCCACACCCGCTTGCGGATCAGGTGGGTGAGCAGCCGCAGGTGCATCATCTCGTCCAGCGGCTCGCGGTAGGCGACGTGCTGCTGGGCGACGAATCCCGCGCCGATGAAGCAGGCCGCCGCCAGTGCGAGCGCGGTGCTCATCGGCCCCCCGCCGGAATCATGGGGGGCGTCGTACCCCTCCCGTGCCGCTTCTCACCGGCCACACCCCCACTGACCTGGCGATTTACCACATGCGGGGCAGCGGAGGGGCAGGGCGTGGAAGTGGTCTTCGCGCGACGCGGTCAGCAGAGGCGGGACATCGGACGAGGTACCGATGACGCGGCGGCACTCCGCCTAATTGCGCCGAGCTTCCGTGCCGGAGGTCATTTCCTGCCCGGAGGAATCGTCGGCGATTTCCTTCTCGTTCGACGGCTCCGGCGGAAGCGACGGTTCGGGGGCGAGCCAGCCCGCCACCACGATTCCGTAGAGAATGTGGTCGACGGCCACCACGGCGCGCCAGAGGGCGGGGCGCCGGCGGGTGTGGCGGACGCCGAGAAGCGGCGCGATTCCCAGTTCGAACGCCAGCCAGATCGACAGGCCGTAGACGGGGCCGGCGGCGCGGTGCAGCCTCACGCGGCGGGGCAGCAGGCCGAACATCACACCGCCGCCGGTCCCGTACGCCCAGTGGGCGAGTTCGGTGACGGCCTCGCGCTGGCGGCGCGGCAGCCGCCGGATCCGGCCGGGGGCGTGCTTCTCGAAGATGGCCTCGGGCGGGCTCTTCTCGTAGCTGCCGACGGCCGCGGTGACGGTGCGGATCCCGGTCATCGCCATCGCGGCGACCAGCCCGCGGGCCGCGGAGCGGGCCAGCGTCGGACGCGTTTCCTCTCTGCGCACTCTGCGACCTCCTGACGGGAATTCGGCTCGGCTGGGGTCTGCCCGCCGTCCCGCCGTGCATTCCCCCAGATTCCGCTAGGTGCGCTCGTCACCTATCGTCCGGCGCCACTTACCCGCCTCGGAGCGTCGTTGCTATACCGGAAAAGTCCCCGCCTGCCGTCCGCGGGCGAATTCCAGCGCAACGGAGGACGATCGTATGGGGAAGGCCGGCGCCGCCACCGCGGGATTCGAGGCCGCGCGGGCGGTGGCCGACGCGATCCTGTACGAGGGTTATCTGCTGTATCCGTACCGCCGTTCGTCCATCAAGAACCGGGTGCGCTGGCAGTTCGGCGTCCTCACGCCGCGGACGTGGACGCTGGCGCGCGGCCCGGCCGACGCGGGCGTGGCGGGGTCCGCGGAGACCTGGTGGCAGCAGACCGACTGCCTGGTGGAGGCCGCGGGCGACGCCGTCGTCGACTGCCGGATCCGGTTCCTGCAGGTTCAGCACCGGTCGGTGGAACGGCTGCTGCCGGACGGGTCCTACCGGCCCGCCGACGCCATGGACGCGGGTTCGCGGCCGGAACTGAGCTTCGACGAGGCGGTCCCCAGGGAGTTCGACGCCGCCTTCTCCGTCGGCGAGCTGCTCGCCGAGGAGCACCGCCTCACGCTGCACGCCGAGGAGGGCGAGGACGTCGAGCCGCTGACCGACGACGCGGGCCGCCCGGTGGGACGCGTGGTGCGCAGGCGGTGGCCGGTGACCGCGCTGCTGGCGGTGTCGGCCGTCCCCTGCCGCACGCGGACCCCGCTGTTCCGCCTCCGGGTGCGCGTGGAGAACGTCAACGACACCTTCCAGGTGGAGGCGGCACGGGACGAGGCGCTGCGCGTGTCGCCGATCGCCTCGCACGTCCTGCTCGCCGTGCGGGACGGCGCGTTCGTCTCGCTTCTGGAGCCTCCGGCCTGGGCGGCGGACGCGGTCCGCGCATGCACCAACCAGCACACCTTCCCGGTCCTGGCGGGCGAGCCCGGCAGGCGTGACGTGGTGCTGTCGTCGCCGATCCTGCTGTACGACCACCCGCGCGTGGCGCCGGAGAGCCCCGGCGACCTGCACGACGCGACCGAGATCGACGAGATCCTCTCGCTGCGCACGCGCACCCTGACCGACGCCGAGAAACGGGAGGCGCGGGCGACCGATCCCCGGGCCGCGCGGATCCTGGACCAGGTCGAGGAGATGCCCCCGGCGGTCCAGTCGCGGCTGCACGGCACGATCCGGTCGCGGCGGCCCGTCCCGCACGCCCACGCCCCGTCCGGCGACACGACGGGGCGCCCGTCGACGCCGTGGTGGGATCCGGGCGCGGACGACTCGGTCTCCCCGGAGACCGACCGCGTCATGGTGTCCGGCGTGCCGGTGTCCAGGGGCTCCCGGGTGCGGCTGCGGCCGCGCGGCCAGGGCACGGACCCGCAGGACGCGTTCCTGGAGGGCCGGACCGCCGTGGTCGAGGCGGTGCTGCTGGACGTGGACGGCGCCCGCCACCTGGCCGTGACGGTCGAGGACGACCCCGGCGCGGACCTGCACCGCTGGTACGGCCGGTTCCGCTACTTCCGCCCCGACGAGGTCGAGCCGCTGGCCGGCGAGGGGAGGGACGCATGAGCCCCGACCGGCCGCGGCGCGTTCTCGTCGCGGGCATCGGCAACGTGTTCCTCGGCGACGACGGCTTCGGCGTCGAGGTGGTCCGCCGCGTCGACGCCGCGGAGCTGCCCGCCACCGTGGACGTCGCCGACTACGGCATCCGCGGCGTGCATCTGGCCTACGAGCTGCTCGACGGCCGCCACGACACGCTGATCATGGTCGACGCGGTGCCCCTGGACGGGCCGCCCGGCACCCTGGCCGTCCTCGACGTCGGCGACGCCGCGGCGGACGCCGACGGCCTCGGCGCACCGGTCGTCGACGGGCACGGCATGGACCCGCTGACGGTGCTGCGCCTGCTGCGCCACCTCGGCGGCGCCGTGGACCGCGCGCTGGTCGTGGGGTGCCGGCCCGAGACCGTCGACGAGCGCATGGGGCTGTCGCGGCCCGTCGCCGACGCCGTGCCGGAGGCGGTCCGCCTGGTCACGGCGGTGGCCCGCGAGGAGGCGGCCCGCGCGGAGGCGGCGCGGCCGGACACGACCGGGGAAGGGGTGCGGGCGGATGCATGAGATGGGGATGTGCGAGGCGATCGTCGAGGCGGCGGTGCGCCGGGCCGGCGGGCGGCGGGTGCGCGGCGTGCGCGTGCGCGTCGGCGGGCACGCCGTCGACCCGGGCGTCGTGGAGCAGGGCTTCCGGATGGCGGCGGCGGGGACGGTCGCGCAGGACGCCGCCCTGGACCTGGTGGTGGTGCCGCTGACGGCGCGCTGCGGCGGCTGCGGCGCCGAGTCGCCGGTCGCCGACGCGGCCTGCCTGGTCGCCTGCCCCCGCTGCGGCGGGGTCGACGTCGAGGTCGCCGGGCACGACGACGTCGTGCTGGAGTCGATCACCATGGACGGTCCCGTCCGGGAGGGTGCCTGATGGACGCCATCGACCTGCTCACCCACGACCACCGGATGGTCGAGCAGCTGTTCCGCGACTACCACGCCGCCGCCTCGGAGCGGCAGCGGCGGGCCGTGGTGCAGATCCTGGTGCGCGAGCTGTCCAAGCACGCCGCGGTCGAGGAGCTGCTGTTCTACCCGTTCGCCGGCCGGCTGCTGGACGCGGACGAGGAGATCGACCGCCACCTCCAGGAGCACATGACCGTCAAACGCCTGCTGGCCGAACTGGACCGGCTGCCCGAGGGCGACGAGCGCACCGGCCGGCTGGTGGCGGGCCTGCGCAGGGAGCTCGCCGAGCACATCCGCGAGGAGGAGGGCGACCTCATGCCCAGGGTCCGCGCCCGGGCCGGCGCGGAGGCCCTGCGCACGCTCGGCGAGGACATCCGGCGTGCCAAGGAGCGCGCGCCCACGCGTCCGCACCCGGCCGCCCCCGACCGGCCGCCCGCGCTGGCGCTGGCGGCCCCGGTGGCCGCCGTCTACGACCGTGTCCGCGACCGGATCCAGGGGAGGCCACGCACATGACCCAGGCACAGGAGGCGACCGCCCCCACCCGTGAGGGGTTCGACGAGATCACGATTCTGTGGATCTCCGAGGGGATGAGCTGCGACGGGGACACCGTCTCGATGACCGCCTCGGCCCAGCCCGCGATCGAGGACGTGGTGAACGGCCGCATCCCGGGGCTGCCCAAGGTGAACCTGCACAACAAGGTGCTGTCGCCCGCCGTCGGCGGCGAGCAGTTCCTCGCTCCGTTCCGCGCGGCCGCGCGCGGCGATCTGGACCCGTTCATCCTCGTCATCGAGGGGTCCATCCCGAACGAGAACATCAACGGCGACGGCTACTGGACCTCGTTCGGCAACGACCCCGAGACGGGCGAGCCGATGACCCTCAACCAGTGGATCGACATGCTCGCGCCGCGGGCGTGGGCGGTGGTGGCCGCGGGCACCTGCGCCACCTACGGCGGCATCCACGCCATGGCGGGCAACCCGACCGGCTGCATGGGGCTGGCCGACTATCTCGGGTGGGACTTCCGGTCGGCCGGGGCGCTGCCGATCGTCAACGTCCCCGGGTGCCCCATCCAGCCGGAGAACTTCATGGAGACGCTGACGTGGGTGCTGTACCACGCGGCCGGCTCCGCGCCCCCGCCGCCGCTGGACTCGATGCTGCGGCCGCAGTGGCTGTTCGGCAAGACGGTCCACGAGGGCTGTGACCGCGCCGCGTACTACGAGCAGGCCGACTTCGCCAAGGACTACAACTCCCCCAAGTGCCAGGTGAAGGTGGGCTGCTGGGGGCCGGTCGTCAACTGCAACGTGCCCAAGCGGGGCTGGATGGGCGGCCTGGGCGGCTGCCCGAACGTGGGCGGCATCTGCATCGCCTGCACCATGCCCGGCTTCCCGGACAAGTTCATGCCGTTCATGGACCAGCCGCCGGGCGGCAGCCTCTCCTCGATGATGATCAAGCCGTACGGGGCGGTCATCCGCCGCCTGCGCGCGCTCACCAACCGCACGGCGAACAGGGAACCCAAGTGGCACCACAACCGTGACGTGCTCACCAGCGGCTACGACCCGCGCTACCGGCCCTAGCCGGCGGCGCGGACGGCACCGGCGGACGGCACCAGCGGAACGGGACGAAAGGAATCGGGCGGATGACCACGACGGAGCGCAGACCCGCACCCGCCGAACCCGGCCAGCTCGTCGAGATGGCGTGGGACCCGATCACCCGGATCATCGGCAACCTCGGCATCTACACCAAGATCGACTTCGCGAACCGGCAGGTCGTGGAGTGCCACAGCACCTCGTCGCTGTTCCGCGGCTACTCGGTGTTCATGAAGGGCAAGGACCCGCGCGACGCCGGGTTCATCACCAGCCGGATCTGCGGCATCTGCGGGGACAACCACACCACCTGCTCGGTGTACGCGCAGAACATGGCGTACGGCATCCAGAACCCGCCGCTGGCCGAGTGGATCATCAACCTCGGCGAGGCCGCCGAGTACATGTTCGACCACACCCTGTTCCAGGACAACATGGTCTTCGTCGACTTCTGCGAGGCCATGGTCAAGGAGACCAACCCCGGCCTGCTGGCCAGGGCGCGCAGCACCGAGGCGCCGCACGCGGAGCTGCACGGCTACCGGACGATCGCCGACATCATGGAGGCGTTCAATCCGTTCGAGGGCGAGTTCTACCAGGAGGCGCTGCGGGTCAGCCGCGTCACCCGCGAGATGTTCTGCCTCATGGAGGGGCGGCACGTGCACCCCTCGACGGTCTATCCCGGCGGCGTGGGCACGATGCCGGAGCCGACGCTGTTCACCGACTACCTCAGCCGCCTCATCCGCGTCGTCGACTTCGTCAAGCGGTCCGTCACGATGAACGACGACGTCTTCGACTTCTTCTACGAGGCCCTGCCGGGCTACGAGGAGGTCGGCCGCCGCCGGATCCTGCTGGGGTGCTGGGGCGCCTTCCAGAATCCCAACGTCACCGACTACCGCTACGAGACGATGAACCGCTGGGGGAAGGCGATGTTCGTCACCCCGGGCATCGTGGTGGACGGCGCGCTGCTGACCAACGACCTGGTGGACATCAACCTCGGCATGCGCATCCTGCTGGGCAGCTCCTACTACGACGACTGGGTGAACGAGGAGCCGTTCGTCACCCACGACCCGCTCGGCAACCCGGTCGACATGCGGCACCCGTGGAACCAGACCACGCTTCCCGTGCCGCAGAAGCGGAACTTCGAGGACAAGTACAGCTGGGTGATGAGCCCGCGCTGGCTGGACCCGGGCAGCGGGCGGCACCTCGCGCTCGACACCGGCGGCGGTCCCTTCGCCCGGCTGTACGTGACAGCGCTGTCCAATCTCGTCGACACTCCCTACGTCAAGGCGACCGGCTCCAGCGTGCAGATCATGCTGCCCAAGGGCGACAAGCTGCCGGAGCAGACGCTGGAGTGGCGCATCCCGCAGTGGTCCAACACGCTGGAGCGCGACCGGGCCCGGGTCTACTTCGTGGCGTACGCGGCGGCGATGGCGATGCACTTCATCGAGCAGGGGCTGCAGCTGGTCCGCTCGGGCGACACCAGGGTCTTCCAGGACTTCGACGTGCCCGACGAGGCGATCGGCTGCGGCTTCCACGAGGCGGTGCGGGGCGTGCTGTCCCACCACATGGTGATCCGCAACGGCAAGATCGCCAACTACCACCCGTACCCGCCGACACCGTGGAACGCCAGCCCGCGCGACAGCTTCGGCACGCCCGGCCCGTACGAGGACGCCGTCCAGGGCACGCCGATCTTCGAGGAGAACGGGCCGGAGGAGTTCAAGGGCGTCGACATCATGCGGACGGTGCGCAGCTTCGACCCGTGCCTGCCCTGCGGCGTGCACATGTACCTCGGCAAGGGTCGCGAGGTGCGCAAACTGCACTCGCCGATGTTCGGTGCCGCCCATGGTTGAGCCGCACGCCGCCGAACGGGAGCCGCGTCCGCCGGCCGCGGCTCCCGCGGGCGGCGGTCCGCGGCGGCTCGGCGACACGGCGGTCGCCGAGCGCCTGACGCTGCTGGAGCGGCTCCTGGCCCGCCTGGAGCAGACGCCGGGGCCGACCGCCGAGACGGCGCTCGACGCCGTCGCCGTGCTCACCGAGGTGTACGGCGAGGCGCTCGCCCGCGTCATGGACCGCACGGGACCCGAACCGGCCGCCGCGCTCACGGCCGACGAGCTGGTCGGCCACCTGCTCGCCCTGCACGGCCTGCATCCGGCGACCGTCGAGGAGCGGGTGCGGGGGGCGCTGGAGGAGGTGCGGCCCTACCTGCGGTCGCACGGCGGGGACGTCGAGCTGAGCGGTATCGACGGCGATGTGGCCCGGGTGCGCCTGACGGGCGGCTGCGGGTCGTGCGCCTCGTCCGCGCGGACGCTGGAGACGGCCGTCAAGGACGTCGTGCTGGCGGCGGTTCCGGAGCTGTCCGCGGTCGAGCAGGTCCCTTCCGGCCCGGACGACTCAGCCCCGAACGGCTCCGCCGGCGGCGGGCGGGCCGGGGCGCCGGCGGCGTTCGTGCCCGTCGAGGCGCTGCTGCGCACCCGCCGCGCTCCCGGCGAGGGGGCGACATGACGGCCGGTGCGCTCCAGCGGGTCATCAGGCGGGCGGACGGCCTCGGCCGGGAGCCCGGCGAGCGCTGCGACCTGTGCGGCGTCGACATCCCCGACGCGCACGCCCATCTGCTCGACGAACGGCAGGGGAACCTGCTGTGCGCGTGCCGGGCGTGCGGGCTGCTGTTCGAGCGCGAGGCGGCGGGCCGCGGCCACTACCGGCTGGTGCCCGACCGGCGGGTCCGGCTGAGCGGAGTGCCGGCGGCCGAGCTGGGCGTCCCGGTGGGGCTGGCGTTCTTCGTCCGCGGGCCGGACGGCGTCGTCCTCGCGCACTACCCGAGCCCGGCGGGCGCCACCCGATGCGAGGTGGACCCCGCCAGGTGGGAACGGGTCGTCGAGGCGTGCGAGCCTTTGCGGTCGTTGCGTCCCGCCGTGGAGGCGCTGCTGGTCAACACCGTGCGGGGCGCCGACGAGCAGTGGCTGGTCCCCATCGACGAGTGCTACCGGCTGGTGGCCGTCGTCCGCGGCTCCTGGAAGGGGCTGTCGGGAGGACGGGAGGTCTGGCCGGAGATCGACCGGTTCTTCGCCGGGCTCGGCGAGCGCGGCGGAACCCGCGGCGCACACCGCCATCGAGCCGCGGCGAGCTGAGAGGAGGCGACGACGATGGCAGAGATCCGGGTCGGCAAACCGGACGTCAAGCCCGACACCCCCTCGCACACCAAGGGGGTGCACCAGGGCAACAAGAAGGGCGCCCTGAAGAGGCAGATGGGGCACTACCTGGACGGCACCGCCGACGCGCGGCGCTCGACCGGGGTGAACCCCAAGAAGCACCAGCCGATCCTGCCGATCATGCCGAACCTGCCGCCGGGGTGAGGCGGAATGCGGGGGCGAGGCGGGCGCGCGGGCGCCCGCGGACGAGGAGGGAGCAGGGCCATGCGGCGACGCCACGAACGACGGCGACGGGGCGGAAGGGAGACGGGGCGGCGGTGGACGTGGCTGGCCGCCCTGGGCGGCATCGGGCTGCTCGCGCTGCTGTGGAAGGAGTTCCCGGCGATGCGGCGCTACTACAAGATCGAGCGGATGTGAGCGGAGGGGCGGCGGATGTGTCTCGGCATCCCCGGTGAGATCGTCGAGATCCTGCCGGACCGGACCGACCTGGCCCGGGTCGAGGTGGCGGGCGTCCGCCGCGCCATCAACATCGGGCTGCTGGGCGAGGGCGAGGTGCGCCCCGGCGACTGGGTGCTCGTGCACGTCGGCTTCGCCATGTCGAAGATCGACGAGGCCGAGGCGGCGGCGACGCTGGCCCTGCTCGACGGGCTCGGCCAGGCCTACGCCGACGAGGTGGCGGCGCTCACCGAGTCCGACATCACCTGACACCTGAGAACCCGACGGCGCCCGCGGGCGGCCGAGGCCATCCGAGGGCGCCGAGGGTTGCGACTCCGACGACAAGGCGGCTGACGACATGCGGTTCGTCGACGAGTACCGCGACGCGGGCAAGGCACGGGCGGTGGCCGCGCGGATCGCCGCGCTGTGCGAGCCGGGACGGCGGTACAAGTTCATGGAGGTGTGCGGCGGCCACACGCACACCATCTACCGGCACGGCCTGGAGGACCACCTTCCGGAGAACGTCACGCTGGTGCACGGCCCGGGATGCCCGGTCTGCGTGATCCCCATGGGCCGGGTGGACGACGCCATCGCCATCGCCCGGCACCCCGACGTGATCATGACGTCGTTCGGCGACATGATGCGGGTGCCGGGCGGGCGGGGCTCGTTCCTGGACGCCAAGGCCGAGGGCGCCGACATCCGCATGGTGTACTCGCCGCTGGACGCGCTGTCCCTCGCCCGGCGCCATCCCGACCGGCGCGTGGTGTTCCTGGCCGTCGGGTTCGAGACCACGGCGCCGTCCACGGCGATGACCGTGCTGCGCGCGGCCCGCGAGGGCGTGACCAACTTCTCGGTCTTCTGCAACCACGTGACGATCATCCCGGCGATCAAGGCGATCCTGGACTCCCCGGACCTGCGGCTGGACGGCTTCATCGGCCCCGGGCACGTCTCCACGGTCATCGGCTGCCGACCGTACGAGTTCATCGCCCGCGAGCACGGCAAGCCGCTGGTGTGCGCGGGCTTCGAGCCGCTGGACGTGCTGCAGTCGGTCGCCATGCTGCTGGAGCAGCTCGCCGAGGGACGGGCCGAGGTGGAGAACCAGTACGGCCGGGTCGTCCCGTGGAACGGCAATCCCCGCGCGCTGCGCGCGATCGGCGAGGTGATGGAGCCGCGGCCGTACTTCGAGTGGCGCGGCCTGGGCTTCATCTCCCAGTCCGCGCTGCGCGTCCGCGACGCCTACGCCGCGCACGACGCCGAGCGGATCTTCGAGGTGCCGGGCGTGCGGGTGGCCGATCCGAAGGCGTGCCAGTGCGGCGAGGTGCTCAAGGGCGTGCTCAAACCGTGGGAGTGCAAGGTGTTCGGCACCGCGTGCACGCCCGAGACGCCGATCGGCACCTGCATGGTGTCGTCGGAGGGGGCCTGCGCCGCGTACTACAACTTCGGGCGGTTCACGCGGCGGCGCGCGCGGGAGGTGTCCTCCACATGAGCGAGCCGGGCACGGGCCACCTGTCGCAGGAGCAGCAGGTGCTCGAACGCATCGAGCGTGCGCGGCGGCACCGCCCCCGGGTGCGGGAGAAGAACATCACGCTGGCCCACGGCGCGGGCGGCAAGGCGACGCAGACGCTGGTGGAGGCGCTGTTCCTGGAGCACTTCCGCAACCCGGCGCTGGAGGCGCTGGGCGACGGCGCCGTGCTGTCCGTCGACGGCGGGCGGCTCGCCTTCACCACCGACTCGTTCGTGGTGTCGCCGCTGTTCTTCCCCGGCGGCGACATCGGCGACCTGGCGGTGAACGGGACCGTCAACGACCTGGCGATGTGCGGGGCGCGGCCGCTGTACCTGTCGGCGGGCTTCATCCTGGAGGAGGGGTTCGCCGTCGACGACCTGCGGCGGATCGTCGCGTCGATGGCGGCGGCGGCCGAACGCGCGGGCGTCGCCGTCGTCACAGGCGACACCAAGGTGGTCGAACGCGGCAAGGCGGACGGCTGCTACGTGACCACCGCGGGCGTCGGCGTGCTCGACCGGGACGTGGCGCTGGGCGCCTCGGCGGTGCGGCCCGGCGACGCCGTGCTGGTGTCCGGCCCGATCGGCGAGCACGGTGTCACGATCATGGTCGCGCGGGGGGAGCTGGAGATCGAGGCGGAGCTGGCGTCCGACACGGCCGCGCTGCACGGCGCGGTCGCGGCGCTGCTGGACGCGGTGCCCGGCGGGGTCCGGATGCTGCGCGACGCCACCCGGGGCGGGGTCGCCACGGTCCTCAACGAGGTGGCGCGGGCGGCCGGCGCGGCGATCGTCATGCGGGAGCCGGCGCTGCCGGTGCGGCCGGTGGTGAACGGCGCGTGCGAGCTGCTGGGCATCGACCCGCTGTACGTGGCGTGCGAGGGCCGGTTCGTCGCCGTGGTCGACGGCGACCGCGCCGACACCGCCCTGGACGCGCTGCGGGCGCATCCCCTCGGCGCGGGCGCGGCGCTGGTGGGGCGCGTCGAGGACGAGCCGGCCGGTCTGGTGCTGCTCGAGACGTCCATCGGCGGGACCCGGATCGTCGACATGCTCGTCGGCGACCCGCTGCCGCGCATCTGCTAGCGGTCTGCCCGCTGATCAGGGCGGTCACGGTGGCGCGCGGCGGTCACGGGCGGCGGCCACGACCGCCTGGCCGAGGGAGATCCCGCCGTCGTTGGGCGGCACGCGGGAGTGGACGAGCACCGCGAACCCCGCCTTCTCCAGGCCGGACACCACCCGGTCGAGCAGCACCAGGTTCTGGAAGACCCCGCCGGACAGGGCGACCGTGCCGAGACCGGTCCGCTGCCGCAGCACGTCGGCCGCGTCGACGACGGCGCGCGCCAGGCCGTTGTGGAAGCGGGCGGCGACGCGCCCGGCGTCGGTCCCCGCCGCCAGGTCGTCGACCACGGCCCGCACCAGGTCGTGGCCGGAGATCACCAGCTCCGGCCGCTCGGCCAGCCCGGCCCGGTAGGCGCCGTGCTCCCCGAGGTACACCCGCTGCTCCAGTTCGACGGCGGCCTGCCCCTCGTAGGTGACCGCGTCGCGCACGCCCGCGAGGGCCGACACCGCGTCGAACAGCCGGCCGGCGCTCGTGGTGAGCGGGGCGTTGGTCCCCGTGCGCGCCATGCCGGTGACCGCCGCCCAGCGGTCGCGGTGCCGCCGGACCACGTCCAGGTCGGGCAGGTCGTCGCCGTAGAGGGCGTCCAGGTAGGCGGCGGCCATGCGCCACGGTTCGCGGACCGCCGCGGCCCCGCCGGGCAGGGGCACGGCCGCCAGGTGCCCGGCCCGCTCGTACTCCGCCAGGTCGGCGACGAGCAGTTCACCGCCCCACAGCACGCCGTCGTCGCCGTAGCCGAGCCCGTCGAACGCCACGCCGATCACCGGGCCGCACGCCCCGTTGTCGGCCAGGCAGGAGGCGACGTGCGCGTGGTGGTGCTGCACCGCGACCGGCTCCGCGCCGGCCTGCTCCAGCGCGTACTTGGTGGACAGGTACTCCGGATGCCGGTCGTGCGCCACCACCTCCGGCCGCACGTCGAACACCCGGCGGAAATGCGCGATGCCCTCGACGTAGGAGCGCAGCGTCTCGTAGTTCTCCAGGTCGCCGATGTGGTGGGACAGGTACGCGCGGTCGCCCTTGGCCACGCAGAAGGTGTTCTTCAGCTCGGCGCCGCAGGCCAGCACCGGCCGCGGGAACCGGCCGCGCACGGTCACCGGCGACGGCGCGTAGCCGCGGGAACGGCGCACCGGAAGCGGCCGCCCGCGGAACACCCGCACCACCGAGTCGTCGGTGCGCACGTGGATCGGCCGGTCGTGCAGCAGGAACCCGTCGGCGATCCCCGCCAGCCTCGCCACGGCGTCGTCGTCCCGGTGGGCGATCGGCTCGTCGGACCGGTTGCCGCTCGTCAGCACGACGGGGCGGGCGACCCGCCGCACCAGCAGATGGTGCAGCGGCGTGTACGGCAGCATGACCCCGAGCCGGCGGCTGCCCGGCGCCACCGCGGCGGCGACCCCGGCACCGGCTCGGCGGGGCGCCAGCACGATCGGGGCGCGGGCGCCGGTCAGCAGCCGTTCGGCCTCGGGTTCCAGGTGGACGAGGGCGCGGGCGGCGGCCACGTCGGGCGCCATCACCGCGAACGGCTTGTCCTCGCGGTGTTTGCGGGCGCGCAGGGCCGCCACCGCCTCCTCGTGGCCGGCGAGCGCGGCCAGGTGGTATCCGCCGAGCCCCTTCACCGCCAGGATCCGGCCGCGCAGCAGCCAGCGCGCGGCGGTCTCGAGAGGGTCCGCCCGCGTCGCCGTCCGGCCGTCCGGCCCGAGGAGCCGGAGCGCGGGGCCGCACGACGGGCAGCACACCGGCTGGGCGTGGAACCGGCGGTCGCGCGGGTCGCCGTACTCCTCCGCGCAGTCGCCGCACATGGGGAACGCGGCCATGGTGGTGTTGCCCCGGTCGTACGGCACGTCCGTGACGATCGTGAACCTCGGCCCGCAGTTCGTGCAGTTGGTGAACGCGTAGCGGTGGCGCCGCGCGGACGGGTCGAAGATCTCGCGGACGCATGCGCCGCACGTCGCCGCGTCGGGCGGCACCAGCGCCTGCCGGGCGGCGCCGTCGACGCTGGCCACGATGCGGAACCCGCGCTCCCCGCGCGGTTCGCGCGGCTCGGTGACGACCCGTTCGACCCGTGCCAGGGGCGGCGCCCGCCGCTCCAGGTCGGCCACGAACCGCGCCAGCGCCGAGGGCGCTCCCTCGGCCTCGGCGAACACGCCGGCCGCGTCGTTGCCGACGAAACCCGCGATGCCGTGCTCGCCGGCCAGTCCGTGCACGAACGGCCGGAACCCGACCCCCTGCACGATCCCCTCGACGCGGATCCGGATCCGCGTGCGCGGCACCGGCCCGGCGGCCGAGGTCACAGGTCACCGTCCAGCGCCCGCCGGGTCAGCTCCCAGAGGACCTGGTAGAGGGTGGTCTGGGCCTCCTGGATGCGGTGCACCGACGACGACGGCACGACGAACAGGTGCTCGACGGTCCCGGCCTCGGCCATCGCGCCCCCGTCGTACCCGGCGAAACCGACCGTCACCATGCCGCGCCCGGCGGCCTCGTCGAAGGCGCGCAGCAGGTTGCGCGAGCCGCCGCTGGTCGACAGGCCCAGGGCGATGTCGCCGCGCCGTCCCAGGGCGGCGAGCCGGCGCGCGAAGACGACCTCGAACCCGACGTCGTTCGACAGCGCCGTCAGCGTCGCCACGTCGTGGGGCAGCGAGATCGCGGGCAGCGGCCGCGCGGGCGCCGGCGGGCACACGAACAGCCGCGCGACCGCCTGCGCGTCGGTGCTGCTGCCGCCGTTGCCGAACGTCAGCAGCCTGCCGCCCGCCTCGAACGCCTCCGCCAGCCGGCGCGCGCAACGCAGCAGCGCCGCGCCGTGCCGCTCGGCCAGGGAGCCGCGCAGCTCGGCGATCTCGGCGGCCTTCTCCCTGGCCGAGCGGCCCGCCTCCGCCAGGAGGGCGCCGGCGCGGGCGCCGCCCGAGTACAGGAAGGGGTAGAGCGTCTCCATCCCGGTGTCGTCCGGCACGGTCATGGCGCGTCCTCCACGACGGCGATGGCCTCCTTGGCGTGGACCAGAACGACGTCCCCCGGCCCGGCGTCGACCAGCGCCACGCTGATCTCCTCCGGCCCGGCGTCGGTGTCGACGACGGCGAGGCCGTCGCCCAGCAGCTCGCGGATCCTGACGGGGACGGCGCTGTCGGAACAGGTCACGCAGACCTCGTCGTGGCACCGCGGCCCGTCGGCGTCACCGCTCATCGCCGCGCTCCAGCGCCGCCGGATGCTCCAGGAAGACGTGCACCAGTTCCCAGAGCAGGTGGTACATGGTGACGTGCATCTCCTTCACCACACAGGGGTCGTCGCAGGGGGTCACCAGCGGATGGTCGGCCGCCGCCGCGACGTCTCCCCCGCCGGCGCCGGCCAGCGCGACCGTCAGCATGCCGAGGCCGCGGGCGGCCCGCAGCCCGCGCAACACCTCGGGACACCGGCCGTCCCCCGACAGGCCGAGCGCGATGTCCCGCGGGCCGCCCAGCAG
The DNA here is from genome assembly GCF_040642915.1 of Actinomadura sp. NPDC047616. Lineage (NCBI taxonomy): Bacteria > Bacillati > Actinomycetota > Actinomycetes > Streptosporangiales > Thermomonosporaceae > Actinomadura > Actinomadura sp. NPDC047616. The sequence continues at coordinate 371,694 of NZ_JBEYTB010000005.1, read as the reverse complement.
CCGCACCTGCGCGGCGAACACCGCGCCCAGCCCCTCGGCCGCCGCGATCCCCGTCAGGGCGGCGGCGTCGTCGGTCAGCGACACCGCGGGCAGCGCCCGTTTGCCCACGATGACCGGATGGACGAACTCCACGGCGATGTGCTGGGCGTCGGTCGACGCGCCGCCGCTCCCGAACACGATCAGCTTGCCGCCGTCGCGGAAGCGTCCTGCCATGTCCCGGCACGCGCGCGCCACGTGGTCGGCCTGCTCGGCCAGCGCCCGGCCGGGTTCGGCCCGGCGCTCGAACGGGGCCCGGACCGCGGACGCCACCGGCCGTCCCTCGGCCATTCGCATGCTCCCTTCCCGCTCACGAGACCGTGTACGACCCGCGCCGCCCGTTAGGCGACCCGGACGGCGCCCGGTCCGCCCTGCTCCACCGGAGGAGGCAGGAGTCGAGCACCTCGCGCAGCCGCGCCAGACGGGCCATCCACGCCTCCAGGTCGGCGTGCCCCTCACGGGTCAGCTCGTAGCGGCGACGGGCGGGCCCCGCGTCGGAGGTGATCCAGGTGGACACCACCAGCCGTTCACGCTCGAGGTTGCGCAGCACCCGGTAGGCGTGACCGGGCTCCACCCCGGACACGCCCAGGCAGCCGAGCCGGTCGATGAGCTCGTAGCCGTGCCCCGGCTGCTCGCAGATCAGCAGCAGCAGGAAGGGGTGGAGCAGACCACGCGTCTCGCTGCCGTCCACCACCGCTCTCCTCCCCCTGCCACCTCGCCGGCCCCGGGTCGCTGACGCTTTACCCCCCGTCCAGGGCCGCTATCTCAGCGTCATCCCTTTTTTCGGTGCAGGCGGCGAAGTACCGCATACGCGAAATTCGGCAAAGAGTGCCTCCACTTCCCGTAAAAACGCCCGCCGCCCCCTGGTGCCGGATCACCGGCCGCGCGATATTGGATACAGGCCTGTGAGACGAGCGAGGGAGCTGGACCAGAGGTTCTCTGAAGGAGAAATCCAACGGAGAGTCAATGGAAAGGCTGAGAGGCCGTAACCACGTCAAGTGGTGCGGCGACCCCTTGAACCTGAACCGGACAATGCCGGCGCAGGGAGAGCGCCTCACAGGTCTTCTGATGTGCGCAGGCGTACGCGCCCCCACGGCGAGCGATCTGACGGCCGCCCCGGCCGGAGTGACGGCCTCCTCGATGACTGACGACCGGCGCGGAGGGCACCCCCTCCGGTACCAGGAGCGGCCGCCCTGCGGACCGGCCGCCGCCGGGGGCGATCGCGGAAGACCTCTGCCGAAGGAGGCGTCATGGGTGCACTCGAGCACAGGGAACCGCGCAGCCTGTTCCCCGAGCTGTTCGACTGGATGGAGTCGCCGTTCGCGATGTTGCGTGCGGGCATGGGGCAGACCATGCGGGTCGAGGACTACATCGACGGCGACGACTACGTCATCCGGTGCGAGCTGCCCGGCATCGACCCCGACAGGGACGTGGAGATCACGGCCGAGAGCGGCATGCTGCGCGTCCACGCCGAACGTCACGAGGAGAAGAAGGAGGCGCACCGGTCGGAGTTCCGCTACGGAACCTTCACGCGCTCCTTCACCCTGCCGGCGGACACCGACACCGAGGCCATCAAGGCGTCCTACGACCAGGGCATCCTCACCGTCCGCGTGCCGCTGCCCAAGGCCGCCGAGCACGAGGCCAAGCGGATCGCGATCCAGAAGTGACCGCGCTGCCGCCCGCCCCCCGGACGGGAGCCACCGGAGGGGCATCACGGCCAGATGCCCCTCCGCGTCCGGCGGCACGATGCCGAACCTTCGCGCCGGTGACACGGCGGCCGGGGTTCTCCTGGTCGCCTGCGCCGGCGCGCTGCGTCTGCCCCACTACGGCCGGTGGGCCGCGGCCATCGGCATCACCGTCCTGGCCGTCACCGTGATCGCGGTCATGGTCTCCGCCATCCGCCGCGGCCGGAGACGACGCCGCTGAAGAGCGGGGCCGCCGTGCTCCGCAACGGAGCCGACGCGGCCCCGATCGTCACGACGGTGGCCTGTTCGCCGCGCGGCCGGCGCCGGGCCGGCACGGTGCGCACCGGCCGGCCCCGGTCATCGCGCCCGGCCGGTGGACGAGGCGGGACGCCACGAACTGCCCTCGCCCTTCTCGGCCTCGAAGGCGGGGCGGGCGGTGACGGTGTCGTAGATGATGTGAAGCGTTGTGATCTTGCCGTCGTCGGCCAGTTCGAGGACGTCGACGCATTCGAAGTCGGCCGGCTGCCCCGAGGGCAGCCGCCAGTCGAACTGGAACCAGACGGTGACGATCCGCCCGCCGTCCGGTTTGCCGCCCTCGGCCACGCCCAGCAGATGGAACTTGGCACGGCTGGTGTCGGCGAAGAGCTCGGGATAGAACTCGGTGGCCGGAATGGGACCGTACAGCGGAGAATGCACCGTCGCGCCGGGGCTGAACAACGCCAGGACTCCTTGCAGGTCGGCGCGCGTCAACGCGTCCCGGTAGGTGCCGGCGAGCTCGATCGGGGTCATTTCCTGGTCGTCCTTTCCCTGCGTTCCAGCGCGTCGAGGTCGAGTGTGAGAGCCACCGCCGTCGCGGGCAGGCCGAGGCGGCGCAGGACCGTGGGTTCGAGTTCGCCCGCCTCGCCCACCGGTGTCCGGCCGGCGACGACGCGGACCCAGGGGCGGTCGCCGCGCCACGGCCAGGAACCACGGGAACGACCGGGCTGCGGCCGGAGGGGGACGGCCCACTGCCGGGCCACGTCGCGGATGACCGGGACCATGGCCTGCCAGTGCCGCGCCTCCGTCACGGCAGCCGCGAGCTGGTACGGCTGGGGAGGGATGGCCGAGCACACGGCCTCGACCTGCTCGGGGCGAGGCCGGGTACCTGTGGGCGGCGGCGTGAGCGGCTGGAGCCCACCGGACGGCAGCGAGAAGACCCTCCCCTGTTCGAACACCCTGAGCTCGCCGGAGGCGTGCCGCGCCCGGGTTCGCACGGCGGCGAGCAGTCCGGGAAGCAGCGCGGTGCGCAGCGCGGACGGCTGTCCGTCGAGCGGGTTGGCGACATGGAGCGCGGCCCGCCGCGGGTCGTCTCCGCCCAGCCCGAGTGCGTCCCATACGGCCTGATCCAGGAAGGGGCCGGTGTGCAGCTCCGTCCAGCCGGCGTCCGTGAGCGCGTGGGCGGTGGCCTGCCGCCTGGTGAACGGCGAAACCGCCTCGGCGGCACGGCGTGGCACGTTGGGGACGCGCAGGCCCGGGTGGGGCCGGTCGTGTCCGATGACGTCTCGGATGTCGCTCAAGCCGTGACGGAGCATGAGGGTGCGTTCGATGCCGACGCCGAAGGCGAAGCCCGCGTGGCGGAGCGGGTCGATTCCGCACGTGGCCAGCACGCGGGGATGGACCATGCCGCAGCCGCCCCACTCGACCCAGCCGTCGTCGCACAGCCCGCACCCGCCGCCTCGGCACGCCGGGCAGCACACGTCCACCTCGGCCGACGGGTCGGTGTAGGCGAACGAGTGCGGACGTAACCGAACGGGTGTGCGCTCGCCGAACATGGCCACGGCGAACCGCGCGAGTGTGGCGCGCAGGTCGCCCATGGTCAGGTTCTCGGCCACGGCCAGCCCCTCGGCCTGGTGGAAGACGGGGCTGTGCGTGGCGTCCAGCGGATCGGGGCGGAAGACACGCCCGGCGGTGACCATGCGCAGGGGGACGGGGCGGCGGAGCATCTCCCGCACCTGCACCGGCGAGGTGTGCCCCCGGAGCACCAGCCCCGAGCCGCCACCGGGGCGCGCGATGTGGAAGGCCTTGTCGGCGGCACGGCTGGGGTGGTCGGCGCCCATGTTCAGCGCGTCGTAGACGAACCATTCCGCCTCCAGTTCGGGCCCGTCGGCGAACCGGTACCCCTCGGCCGCGAACAGGTCGACGATCTCTTCGGCCAGCGCCGCGACCGGATCACGCCCCACCTCCGGACCACCTCCCGTTCTGTGTGCGGCATGAGCACCGGCCGCCACCGTGGCCGGCGCCGGCGTGTGGTCAGCGGCCTTCGCGGATCCACGCCGCGATGCGTTCGTGGATCAGGTCCATCTGACTCCAGGCCCGGCGGCAGGTCGCCCGCAGGCGGGGGAACTCCGACGGGGGCAGCGCCGCCAGCCGGTGCCGGCCGATCCTGCTGTGGTCGTCGTCCGCCGCGGCGTGCAGGGTGAAGAAGTCGTCCGCCGCGTTCGGGGCGTGGATGCCGGCGGCGGCCTCTCCGAAAAGCCGGCCGCTGGTCTCGACGACCATGTGCACCAGGACGACCTTCTGCGCCTCGTCCAGCTGGAACATCTGCGCCACGAACCAGGTGCAGGCGGCTTCCAGAACCGGGTCGTCGACCTCGGCGGTGACACCGTGGGCGTCGCGCAGCATCCGGTCGTGGCCGTACTCCTCGCCCAGGTGCTCCTCGTAGTCGCGCTCGAGGAGCGGGTCCACGCATACGGCCTGGCGGGCGTACAGCATGCGCTGGAAGTGGGACGACCACACGTACAGCGCGGCGACGAAGCGTGCGCGCGCCTGCGGGTCGTCGCGCAGCCGGCCACTGCGCAGCAGGGTGAACAGGGAGTTGCGGGTGTGCCGTCCGGCCAGTTCGTCGTTGAGGCGTTCGAGGTCGGCGAGGGGGCCGCCCTGGGCGAGCGCGGCGCCGTCGGCCGCCCCGGCGGCGGCCGGGTCGAAGGAGACGCGGGGGGCGCCTTCGTCCTCGTACAGGCCCGAGCCCTCGAACTGGACGGAGAGGCCGTGGAACTCCTCCCCCGGACCGGTGCGGAACCCGTGGAGGCGGCCCGGCGGCACGCACACCACGTCGCCTTCGGTGAGCGGCCGTTCGCCGTCGCCGAGGAGGCGGACGGTGCCCCGGCAGACCAGGATCATCGAACTCGTCGGGTGGCTGTGCACCGCCAGCTCCTCGCCGTCGCGCAGCCGCACCCAGGCGAAGGACGGGCGCCCGGCGTCGGGCAGGAACGCCGACAGGGCGGGGTGGCGGCGGAAGTCGCGCTGCTGCCCGAGTTCGTGCGTCCGGCCGCCGACCGTGACGGAGGTGATCGCCCGGATGTCGGCGCGGTGCACGGTGGTGACGGCCGTCAGGGCGCCGGGCGCCGCCGTCGCCGGTGTGGTCATGGGAGTCCTCGTCTTTCGGTGGTGCGTCGTCCGGCCTCGGTGAGGACGGCGAGCAGCCGGTCGTTGACGGCCGGGGAGCCGACCGAGACGCGCAGGTGGCCGCGCCATCCCATGGGGTCGGGCAGGGTGGCCAGGCCCGCGGCGCGCAGCCGGGCGGCGACCTCGGCGGCGGGGCGTTCGGTGCGGACGGTGACGAACCCGGCCGCGGAGCCGACGCGGCCCAGCCCGGGGCAGCGCCGCAGCCCCGCGGCCAGCCGGTCGCGTTCGGCGACGAACAGGTCGATGGCGCGGCGGAGGCCGACCGGGTCGGCGAGGGCCGCCTCGGCCTCGGCGACGACCGGGGCGGGGAGCGTGAACGGCAGGCGGGCCCGCCGCAGCGCCGTCACGATCGCCGGGTGCGCCAGCACCGCGCCCAGCCGCAGTGCCGCCAGGCCGAGCGCCTTGGACATCGACCGGACGACGACCAGGTTCGGGCGGCCGGGGACGAGATGGCGGTGCGAGGGACGACCGGCGTACTCCACGTAGGCCTCGTCCACGACCACCAGGCCGTCGTAGGCGTCCAGCAGCCGCTCGAGCTCGCCGGGGCGTAACGACGTCCCCACCGGGTTGCCGGGGTCGCAGAGGAAGATCCCGGCCGCGCCGGACGAGGCCAGCGCCGCGACGTCGAGCCGGTCGTGCGCGGTGCCGGTGAGCGGTACGGCCAGGCACCCGATCTCGTGCACGGCCGCCAGCTCGTCGAACAGCGCGAAGGACGGCGGGGTGACCGCCACGGTGTCGGCGCGCGGTTCGAAGAAGGTGCGGAACAGCAGGTCCAGGGCGTCGCCCGCGCCGCGGGTCGGCAGGATCGTCTCGGGGCCCCAGCGCCAGCGGGTCCGCTCCGGCCGCTCGGCGGCGGCCCGCGGGCCGGCGCCCTCCAGGACGTCCAGGGCGGCGGCGTACAGCTCGACCAGCGTGCGGTGGGTGTTGTCGGGGTAGTGCCGGTGCGGACCGGCGAAGGGGTTCTCGTTGTCCCTGAGGTTCACCAGGCCCTCGTCCTCGGGGCGGGACTCGAACAGGAACGACGGCCGCAGCGACCTGATCGCCCGCCGGGGCGGCCGCACCCCCGTCCCGGGCGCGGGCCGCTCCGCCGGAACGGGGCGGCGCGCGCGAGCCGGGACGGGGGTGCCGAGACCGGTCGGCCCCGCCGGCACCGATCGGGCCGGATCAGGCATCGGACGCCGGTCGGGTCAGGACGTGGACGGGGACGTCGGTGCGCTCCGACCGGTAGTAGTCCATGATCGTCGAGGCCCACCGGCCGACCGGGACGCGGCCGTCGCCCGCCTCGTCCAGCGTCTCGAACAGCGTCGCGCTGTTGGACCGCGCGAACCCGAGCGCGGTCATGCAGGCGAGGAAGTCGGCCCGTTCGATGTACCCGTCGTCGTCGCGGTCGGCCAGCGCGGCGAGCGACGCGGCGTAGTCGGCGGCGGTCCGTTCGGCGTCGCCGGGGTCGCCCAGCCCGGCGATGTACTCGTCGAGGCTGACCCGGCCGTCCCGGTCGGCGTCCAGCGCGGCCCGCAGGCCCGACCAGAAGCGGCGGTGCCCGGCCAGCACCGCCTGTCCCTTCGCCGACCCCTCCGGCTCGCCCATCGCGCCGAGCACCTCGGCCGCGAGCCGGTCGAAGTCCTTCTCCTCCAGGTAGCCGTTGCCGTCGGTGTCGAGGATCCGGAACCGGAGCCGCAGCCGTTCCAGCACGGCGGGAGCGACCTTGGCGGACTCGTCAGGCATGAACACACCCCCTGATCACTTTGCGTGATCATTAACCTACCTGACGTGACCATTGCCGGGAAGCATCGCGGAGGCCGCGGGCGCCACTATGACCACTTTCGGTCACAATAAGATCACATTGAGTGTCTCCGGCCGCTGGCGCGCGTCATCGGGTGGTCACCGCGGGTCCTGCAGGTCGAGGAAGACCCACCGGGCGCCGGGGGCGAGGCCGGCGAGCCACTTGCCGCAGTTCTGCAGGACCACCGGGCCCGAGGTGACGTGCTGGGTGCCCGCGTGCAGGTCACGGAAGAAGCGCTGCAGGGCGCCACGGCGCAGCGCGGCGGTCGCCGCCCACTTGTACACCGTCTGCCCCACCGCGTGCACCGACCAGGTGGTGTGGTTGAGCATCAGCCGGGTCAGCGTCTCCTGCTCGGTCGTCAGGTGCCCGCCGCGGTCGAGGGTCGCCTCGTTGTCCGCCCATACCTGCATGGCGAACGCGTGGGCGGCCCGCAGTTTCGCCTCGGCCTCGGCGTACTCCGCGTAGAACTGCTGGGTGTCCACCGACGCTCCCGGCGCGCCGGACTTCCTGGCCGCCAGCGCCCGCATCTCGTCCAGCATCCGCCTGCCGACGCCAAGCGCCCACCCGGTGTGGCAGATGCCCGACATGTTGGCCAGGCCCATCCGGTAGACGGCGCCGCCGTTGCGCGGGTCCATCGTGGCGATCGGGTAGACGTAGGCGTCCGGCACGAAGACGTCCTCGCACACGTAGTCGATGCTGCAGGTGGCGCGCAGTCCCATCACGTCCCAGTTGTCCACCAGGGTCGCCTGCTCGACGGGGAACGTGAAGACCAGCGCCTCGCCGGTCTCCTCGGCCAGCGCGGCGGTGTGGATGTGGCTGGCCATGGAGATGCCGGAGGCGAAGTGCCAGTGCCCGCTGATCCGGTACCCGCCGTCGGCCCTGACCGCCCTGCCCAGCTTGGTGCCCTGCCCGGCGATGAGCGCGTGCCGCCCGTCGCGCACGTCCGGGAAGAGCTCGCCGGCCGCCTCCGGGCCGAGATAGGCCGCGGTGGTCCCGGTGACCATCTGCAGAGCCATGAACGCCCATCCGGCCGAGGCCTCGGCGTAGGAGATCCTCGCGATGGTCTCGATCACCTGGCGGGGCGAGAACTCGTAGCCGCCCAGTTCCCGCGGGATGCCGACGCGGAACGCACCGGTCTCGCGCAGGGCCTCGGCCGACTCGTCGGTGAGGCGGCCGAGTTCCTCGCTCTTGTCGGCGTTGTCCTGCAGCACATCCGAGATGGCGTCCAGCCGCGCCATCAAGGCGTCGAACTCATCGCTGACGTGTAGCTCTCCCATGACAGTCAGTCCCGCACAAAGGGCGCGACTCCGTCAACGACCATTCGCGGAGTTCACAGAGTCGATATGGAAGATCACGCCGGGTCCCCCGAATTCCCGAGGCGGCGACGGAACCGCGATGGGCGGCCGGGCTACCAGCGGTCGACGTGGACGACGTCGTCGAACGGTCTGCGGTCGGGGCGGCTGATGGGCTTGAGCGGGCGGTCCGCCGGGTAGCCGAGGCCGACCAGATGGGCGCAGAACCGGTCGTCGGGAAGCCCCATCAGTTCACGTGCCAGGTCCTGGTCGGCCACCGCGGCGTGTCCGCTGCCGATGCCGAGGTCCGCGGCGGCCAGCATCATCGCCATCACGGCCTGCCCCAGGTCGAAGTGGAGGCGCTCGCTCTCGGCGGAGTCCCGCGGGGTCCGCGCCACGACGGCGACGGTGGCCGCCGAGTCGGCGACATGGCCCGCTCCCCGCCACACCCTGGCCAGTTCCTGGAGCCGCTCGCGTCCGGTGACCAGCACGAAGTCCCACGGCTGCCAATTGCGGGACGACGGACTGCGGCGGCCCGCCTCAAGGATCCGATCGAGATGTCCGCGCGGCAACTCCCGGTCTTCGTAAGCCCGGACGTTGCGGCGCGACGTGATCGCTTCCCACGTCTCCACACGGCCCGCCTACCCTCGCCGATACCGGCGAAACCCGATCAACTGTCGCCCCGGCCAGGACGACTACGCGCCGTTCAATAACGCATTTCACCTCTTTTCGAAGATTTTCGAGTCGACGTACGAGAGCGGTTATGCCAGGGTCCATCCGGGACGATCACGCCGCGGTGCCCGGCCGTGGCGAGTCGCGGTCAGCCCGGGACGGCGGTGGGCGCCGGGAGGGTCGTCTCCTTGTCGGCGGCGGTGGGGCCGTAGGAACGCAGCACCACGGGTGCCGACAGGGTCTCCTCGATGGTCGCCACGGGGTCGGTCAGGGACGCGTAGACGGGACGCGCGGTCAGCAGGCGTTCGGTGAGCGCGGCTTGGCGGCGGAGGTCGCCCGCCGGTCCCGCCGGCAGCCGGTCCACGCGCCGCCTCCCGATGTCGTACGCGCGGCAGTACAGCAGGTCGGGGCGGGTGCGGGCGACGTCCAGGTGGGTGACGGCGAGCGCGTCGACCCCGCCCGCCACGTCGCGGGCGTACCGGAGGGCCACCGCGTCCAGGTGACCGACGCGGAAGGCGCCCTGCCAGCGGCCCGTGCCGTTGTGCGGGTCGGGCAGTTCGGCCGTCAGCACGGGATCCTCGGTGACGAACGGGCCGGGGCCGTGCCGCGTCGCGTAGGCCCGCAGCACTCCGAGGCGGACGGCGTCCTGGCCGCCGGCCTCGGCGAGCAGCGTCTCGGCGTTGGCGAACGTCGTCGTCGACCAGGTGGTGTACGGGTGGAAGCCGTGCCACTCGTCCAGCAGCACCCCTTGGGCGCCCTCGAACACGACGTTCCCGGTGCGCAGCAGCCGGTGCAGGTGCTCGCCTCCGACGACGCGGACGCGTTCGCCGAACGCGGTGAAGGCGTCCACGCAGTCCGCGACGTCGGGGACCGGCTCACCGCCGGGGAACCGGGCGCGGTACCAGTCGCGCACCGCGGCCAGGCGCCGGCGCAGCCGTGCGGGCGACAGGCAGTCCCCCGCGCGGGGGGCGTCGGCGTGGGACAGGGCGTATGCGGCGGTCTCGCCGATGCCCATGCCGCAGGAGCCGTGCCGGGCCGCGCCCCGGGCGGTCTCCCGCGCCCGGTTGGCGGCCCGGTGGTAGGGCGTGGTCAGCAGCGCGTCGCGGTCGACGGTCACCCGGTCGAGGGCGTCCGGGACCCCCAGCGCGCGCAGGTGCGCCGCCTCGGCGGCCAGCGCCAGGGGGTCCACGAGCATGAACCGCGACAGGTGCGTCCGCACTCCCGGCGTGAAGGTCCCCGAGCCGAACTGGGCGAAGGTGTGGTGCCGCCCGTCCGGGGCGACGACGTTGTGCGCCGCCTGCGCGCCCCCGTTGAACCGCACCACCGCGTGGACCGGCTCTGGCCCCCGTGCGCAGAGCCAGTCCACGACGGTGCCCTTGCCCGCGTCGCCGAACCCGAGGTCGGCCACGATCACGTGCCGCATCGTCCGCCGCCCCTCCGGCGTCACAGGCGGGTGTGGCGGGCCGGGCCGGAGCCCAGGTCGGCGGGCGCGGACGACACCGCGGCCGGGGCCCGGGAGGCGTCGAGCGGGGCCAGGGCGCGCGACACCGAGGGTCCGGCGGCCGAGCCGAACTCGTCCAGGTGCTCCAGGCCCTCCCGCAGGTCGATGGCGTCCTCGGCGAGCCCGATGGTCAGCGCGATCGTCTCACAGACGGCGTCCAGGTCGTCCAGGTACAGGACGTTCTGGCCGAGCAGCCCCTGCCAGAAGTCGCGCAGCCTGCGGTCGCCGGAGTGGTAGCCGCCCTCGGGGATGATGAAGAACACCTCGAACCTGCGCCGCAGCTCCCGGACGATCTCCTCGACGGGGATGTCCTCCTGCGGTGCCCGCCCGATCACCCTGGCGACCTCGGCGCGCTTGACCGCCGGGTACGCCAGCTCGTCGCCGATCATGAACAGGTAGCCGCGCCTGCCGCGCCTGTCCAGGCAGTCCATGGCGGTGTGCCGGGCCATGAAGTACATGGCCAGCTCGTAGGACTCGGTCATCTGGCCGCCGCCCCCGCCCTCCAGCAGGATCTTGCCGAGGTCGTCGTCCATCCGGTTGTCGGACTCGAACTGGCCGATCTGCAGCGGGGCCCGGTCGCAGGTGGCGTCGCCGACCGCGCCGAACATGATCTGCGGGTGCTCGACGTAGCCCTTGCGCAGCAGCAGGCCCAGCAGGTCGGGCAGCCGCGTCTGCAGGGTCCTGGGCACCGTGCCCATCGAGCCGGTGACGTCGAACAGCACCGCGATCGCCAGGGACTCGGGGTGCTCGTCGGAGTCGCGGCTCTCCCGGAGGATCACGCCGGACGGGTCGAGGTCGGGGTGGACGGTGGAGGCGCCGCCGTCGCTGTAGGCGAAGGCGCTGGCGCCCGTGGACCTGCGGTAGTCGGCCGCGGCGGCGTAGACGTCGGTGGACCAGCGTCCGCTTCCCATGGGAACTCCTCCTCGTACGGGGTCTTATCGGGTGGCCGGCATCGTGAACGGGCGGAATCTGCGCGGGCCGTACAGGCGCTCCAGCAGTTCGTCCAGTTCGGCCAGCAGCCGCCAGGCGTCACCGGGACGGCGCTCCTGGGCGGGCAGCCGGCAGCCCCTGGCGAACAGCCGCATCGCCTTGGGCGCCCGGTCGCCCATCAGGTGGGTCATGCACCGGGTCGCCATGTGGATGTCGGTGGCGGGGCTCGCCGTCCGGCGGGCCGGGACCTCCGGCGGGTACCAGTCGGCGTAGCGGTCCACCATCGCGGGCACGCGGCCGCTGGTGTCGATGTCGGTGGCGGTGTCGGTGGCGGCGTGACCGCCGGACACCGAGTAGCACCAGTCGACGAGGACCAGGCCGTGCCGCTCGGGATGGATCAGCACGTGCTCGGGGAGCACCGCGCCGTGCAGCACGCCCGCGCGGTGCGCGAAGCCCAGCGCGACCAGCAGCCGCCGCCACATCCAGGCCGCGTCGCGCGGGTCCACCCCGCCGGGATGGGCCGCCCGCACCTCGGCGAGGCTGTGGAAGCCCATGAGCCGGTCCACCACGTTGACGCGGCGGCGCGCGCCCGTGGCCGCGTCCTGGTGCCGGAACGTCGCGACCAGGCTCGGCACGTACGGCCGGAACCTGGCGTCCCCGTGCTCGCGCAGCCGGCGCAGCGCCACCGCCTCGCGTTCCATCAGGTCGCTGTCGCGCGGGTCGCGCGGCATCTTGACGAGCACCTCGCCGTCCCGGGGCCCGGCCGCCCCGTAGTGGGAGCGGTAGAGGTCGGCGAGGTCGCCGCACGCCACGCGGCCGAGCAGCGGGCAGCTGTGCCGCGGCGTCGTGATCGTGTGGGGGTCGGCCCGCCGGTAGCCGCGCCACAGCGCGTTGAGCCGGGCGAACGCGTCCTGGGTGCGGCCGCCGTTGGCGTCCGGGTGCAGCACGCGGGCCAGGCGGCGGTAGACGCGGGGCGCCTCGGCGGTGTCGTCGCCGAACACCTCGGCGGGGGTGCGGACGCGGTCCAGCAGTGCCAGGGCCTCGTCGAGGTCGGGGATCGTCATCGGACCTCCTCCTCGCGGCTGGGCCGCAGCAGCGCGGGGTGCAGCAGGCGCGCGTCGCCCGCCCGGTAGAGCTTGGGACGCGGGCCGCCGCGCCGTCCGGCCTTGTCGGAGGTGCCGCCCGTGCTCTCCACGAAGCCGGGGACCGACAGGACCTTGCGGTGGAAGTTGCCCGCGTGCAGCTCCTCGCCCCACACCGCCTCGTACACCGCGCGCAGCTCGGGAATGGTGAACTCGGGGGCGCAGAACGCCGTGGCCAGGGGCGTGTACTCCAGCTTCGACCGCGCCCGCTCCAGCCCGTCGGACAGGATCCGCGCGTGGTCGAAGGCGAGCCTGCGCGTGGTGCCCGGCCGCTGGTCCCCCGCCTCGGTCAGGCCGAGCGCGTCCACCGGCGTCCACGCCGCGTCGGCCGCGTCACCGCCCGCCTGGGGGTCGGGCAGCTCGGGCGCGAACGCCAGGTAGGCGACCGAGATGACGCGCATCCGCGGGTCGCGGCCCGGGGTGCCGTAGGTGCCGAGCTGCTCCAGGTGGACGCGCTCCAGCGGGCCGTCCTCGGCGGTCAGCCCCGTCTCCTCGGCCAGCTCCCGCACCGCCGCCTCGGGCAGGTCCTCGGCGTCCCGGACGCCGCGCACGAAACCGCCGGGCAGCGCCCACATCCCCGCGTACGGGGCCGCGCCGCGCCGCACCAGCAGCACGTGCAGGGCGCCGTCGCGGATGGTGAGCGCGACCACGTCGACCGTCACGGAGACCGGGTCGTAGGCCCGCGGGTCGTAGCTCTCCAGGAACTCCCGCTCGTCCTGCTCGCCCCACCCGGCCATCACGCCGCCCTCCAAGTCATTCTCAGTCTGAGTTCATCTCAGGATGAGAACAACATAACCGACACTTCGCCCCGCGTCCATCCCATTTCCGGCGGCGGCCCGCGCGGGCGCGGCTAGGCGGGGAGGGTCAGCGCGATGAAGTCGTCGACCATCCGGTCGACCTCCTCGCGGTCGCCGGTGGCCAGCAGGTCGAGCAGGGCGCCGCGGGTGAAGGCGAGGACCAGGCGGGCGCGGGTGCGGCGGCCGGCGGCGGTCAGGCCGGGGACGTCCTCCAGGCCGACCAGGGGTTCGAGCCAGGAGTCGATGACGCCGTCCAGCAGCAGCGCGGCGCCGGGGTGCCCGGCGAGGGCGGACCGTGCCCGCGCCCGCCGCGATGTTCCGCAGGCTGCGGTCCCCGGCGCCCGCACCGAGCTGACGCAGCCGCGCCGGCCGGCCCGGGTGTGGGTCGTCACCGAGATCCGCGACGGGGAGTCGTTCACCTGGACCACGGGCGGCCGCGGGCTGCGCTTCACCGCCGGGCACGAGCTGCGCGACGGCGCGGGCGGCGAGGTCACCGTCGTGCTGACCTTCGAGGTGTCGGGCCCGCTGGCACCGCTGGCGACGCTGCTGGCCGGCCGGACGATCCGCGACCACGTCGACACCGAGGCGCGGTCGCTGAAGGCGTGGTGCGAGGCGCACCGCGGCTGAGACCGGTTCAGCCGGTCAGCTCCCGCAGCAGCAGGCGGCGCGCCTCGGCCATGTCGGCGGGGTTCTTGGTGCGGCCGTCCAGGTCGCGGGTGGCCAGGGTGAACGCCTGCCGCAGGGCGTCGGTGTCGCCGCCGCGCCGCCGCCGCGCCTGGGCGATCAGCTCGTAGTCCTCGACGCCCTCGCGGAGCTGCTCCCACCGGATGCTCGACATCGGGCCGTCCGGGCCGGGGTAGACGAGGTACTCGTCGCCCTGGGTGAAGACGAACACGGGCTCGCGGAACACGTCGCGCGGCCAGCTGTTGTACGACCAGCGCAGGAAGCCGTCCAGGTGCCGCGACGCCGCGATCCACGGCAGCATCCGGCCCTCGATCGCCGGCGAGTAGGACAGGACGTTGGGGTGCGGCGGGCGGCCGTAGACGTAGAACGTGGTGATCTTCCCGGCGCGGCGGCGCTCGTCGGCCTTCGCCGGGGTCAGGGCGTCGACGCCGCCCCAGTCGACCGACAGGTTCGACGCGATCGGCTCGGTGTTGACCGACCCGGCGACGGCGATGCGGTCGTCGAAGGCGGGCGCCGCCTCGTGCACGAGGTCGCGGACGACCTTCATGGACTCCACCGGCCGCTCGTCGAACGACAGCCAGGTGTGCTTCAGCCAGCCCCTGTCCTCCAGGTGCGCCTGGAAGGCGGTGAGGAAGGCCCGCCAGGCGTCCTTCCAGCGGCCGCCGCCGAGCTTGACGTTCTCGCGGACGGTCCGGCCCGAGCGGGTGTCGACGTAGGTCAGGTGCTCGGCGTCGTGGAACGCCAGCATCGAGTACGCGCCGATCGTGGGGCCGAGACCCGCGCGGCGGGCGGTGCCGACGTACCGGTCGAAGCGCGCGAAGTCGAACCCGAACCGGGTGCCGTCCCACGTCCAGCCGATCATGCTGCCGTACGGCAGGTAGGTCTGCGAGCGCCGCCGTCCGAGCGCCCACTGGTGCCGCCAGGGGTCGTGGACGATCGTGGTGTTGATGACCTTCTGCCCGCGCGAGAGCAGGTCGCGCTGGTAGACCTCGATGAGCTCCCAGTGGCGGCGCGACCAGGGCCGCACGCCGTGCGCCCGCGCGATCGTCTCCGGCTGCAGCCACACGTCCAGGAAGAACCGGAAGGCGGACGCGTCGGGGACGGCCGCGTCGGCGACCTCGACGGTCAGCGGGTACGTGGCCTGCGCCCGGCCGTTCGCGGCGACCTCGATGGTGCCGGTGTAGGAGCCGGGCCCGGCGTCCGCGGGGACGTGGAAGGTGAACCACAGCGGCTGCGCGGCGTAGGCGGGCACGTCGACCGACGGCCCTTCCTCCAG
The DNA here is from genome assembly GCF_040642915.1 of Actinomadura sp. NPDC047616. NCBI lineage: Bacteria > Bacillati > Actinomycetota > Actinomycetes > Streptosporangiales > Thermomonosporaceae > Actinomadura > Actinomadura sp. NPDC047616. The sequence continues at coordinate 356,452 of NZ_JBEYTB010000005.1, read as the reverse complement.
CGGGTCGCCGACCACGTCGGGGTTGCGGTCGCCGGACACCTCGCGGGCGGAGGCGACCTGGTCGACGGTGGCCGACCAGTCGGTCTCGCTCTTGGAGCGCATGACCGGTACGTACCGGACGAACCGGACCTGCGGCGCCGGCAGGCGCGCGCCACCGGGCCCGGTCAGGTCGCCGACGTCGGCGCTCACCCCGTCGAGCCGCCGCCCGGCGGCGATGGCGATCTGGGCGGAGACCTGTTCGCCCCGCACCGCCGACAGGCTCAGCTTCCGGGTGTCCTTGCCGTCGATCGTGAACGGGTACCGGGGGACGCGCACCTCCGCCGAGGTCGCGAAGGACCCGGTGGGCACCCAGGTGACGACGCCCCTGGTGCCCATGGCGTCGGCCACCTTGGCGGTCAGCCACGCCGTGGTGGACCCGCTGGTGGACCCGGTGGTGGACGCGGAGTCCGGGTCGGACGATCCGGCGGTGGTGGCGATGCCCGCGCCCGCGCCGGCCGCGAGGGTCCCGGCGGCGAACGACGCCAGCAGCGACAGCTTCCCTGCCATGGTGTCCTCCTTGAACGATCCGCCGGGGCCGTCCGGCCTCAGCGGCGGCGTCAGCTTCGTTCGGCCGGGCGCATCGCCCCGGGGGCGCGCAGCACGCCGAGCAGATGCGTCACCTCCCCGGCCACGGCGTCGCGGGCGGAGGCGACGTAACGCCGCGGATCGACCACCTCCGGATCGGCCGCCAGGTGCTCCCGGATCGCCCGCGTGTAGACCTGGTTGAGCCGGGTGGCGATGTTGACCTTGGTGATGCCGGCGGCGACCGCCTCCGCCAGCCCCTCGTCGGGCACGCCCGAGGAGCCGTGCAGCACCAGCGGCACGGGCACGGCGGCGCGCAGCGCGGCGATCCGGCCGAGGTCGAGCGTCGTGGTCCGGGTGAGCATCGCGTGGGACGTGCCGACCGCGACGGCCAGCGCGTCCACGCCGGTGGCGGCGACGTACGCGGCGGCCTCGTCCGGGTCCGTGCGCGCCGTGGGGTCGTGCACGCCGTCCTTGCCGCCGATCTCGCCGAGCTCGGCCTCCACCCAGACGCCGCGCGCGTGGCAGCGGGCGGCGATCTCGGCGGTGACCGCGACGTTGCGGCCGTGCTCCAGCGCCGACGCGTCGTACATGACCGAGCCGAAGCCCAGCTCGATCGCCGTGTCCACCAGCTCGGCGCCGGTCGCGTGGTCCAGGTGGACGGCCGCCGGCACGCGGGCGGCCGCGGCCACCTCCAGGACGGCCGCGCCGATGGGCCGCAGCGCGCCGTGGTAGCGCGCCGCGTTCTCGCTGATCTGCAGGATGACCGGCGCGTCCGCGCGTTCGGCGCCCGCCACGACGGCCTGCGCGTGCTCGATCTGCACGACGTTGAACGCGGCCGCCCCGCGACCGGCACGCCGGGCCCGCCCGACGATCTCCCCCGCTCCGACGAGCGTCATGGCCGTCCCCCCTTCGACTCGGCCCGACCGGCGCCGTGTCCCGGGCGGCGCCGGACCTCCCGCACCGCGACCTCGGGCAGGAACCGCTCGTAGGCCACGGCGTCGAACTCGCCCGCCACGGCGGCCAGCACCGCCGCGGCCGACAGCGCGGCGGCGGCGCGCAGCCGCTCCGGCCACGGCTGCCCGCGGACCATCCCGTACGTCAGCGCGGCGACGGCGGCGTCGCCCGCGCCGACCGGGTTGCCCGCCAGCCGGCGCGGCGGCACGGCCCGCCAGCAGCCCTCGGCGGTCACCGCGAGCAGGCCGTCCGCGCCGAGCGAGCACACCACCGCCTGCGCGCCCCGGGCCCGCAGCCATCCGGCCGCCGCCATCGGGTCGGCCCGCCCGCTGACCCGGGCGAGTTCGTCGGCGTTGGGCTTGACCAGGGCGGGCCGTCCCGCCAGCCCGGCCAGCAGCGGCGGGCCGTCCGCGTCGACGACGGCGGGCACGCCGTGCCGCGCCGCCGACGCGGCCAGCACCGCGTAGGCGTCCTCGGGCGCGCCCACCGGCAGCGACCCGGCCAGGACGGCGGCCGCGGCGCCGGGCAGCGACTCCTCGTAGACGGCGCGCAGCCGCTGCCACTCCCCCGGCGACACGGCGGGGCCGGGCTCGTTGAACAGGGTGGCGTCCCCTGCGGCCGCGTCGACCACGGCGAGCGTGCGGCGGGTGTCGCCGCGGACCGGGACGAGCCGCTCGGCGAGCCCGCAGGCGGCCAGGTCCGCGCGCGCCGCCTCCCCGGACGGCCCCCCGCACGGCCCGACCACCAGCACGTCGGCGCCCAGCCGGCGCAGCACCCGCGCCACGTTGACGCCCTTGCCGCCCGCGCGCCGCCCGACCGACCGCACCCGGTGCATGCGCGCCGGCCGCAGCGCGTCGACGTGGTAGGTGACGTCGAGCGCCAGGTTGGGCGTGACGGTGACGATCACCGGGGCTCCCGGGCGTCGAGCAGGTCCCAGGCCAGCAGGCCCGCGCCGACGCAGCCCGCCTCGTCCCCCAGGCGGGCGCCGACGATCGCCGGCGGCGCGTGGAAGGTCGCGCGGCGGCCGAGCGCGCGGCGCAGCGGGGTCAGCAGGGTCTCCCCGCAGCAGGCCAGGCCGCCGCCCAGCACCACGGCGGCCGGGTCGAGCAGGGCCGAGCACATCAGCAGCGCGTCGGCCAGCGCCTCGATCGCCTCGTGCCAGACCGCCAGGGCCGCCGGTTCGCCGTCGCGGGCGCGCCGCACCACCTCCAGGGCACCGGCCGCGCCGCCGAGGGCGCCGCCCGAGGCGGTCCGGTAGCGGTCGGCGAGGGCGGCGCCCGAGGCCAGCGTGTCCAGGCATCCGCGCTGGCCGCAGCCGCAGGGGCCGCCGCCTGGCCGCACCACCAGATGGCCGAGCTCGCCGCCCCGCCAGTGCGCGCCCGGATAGGGACGGCCGTCGATCACCACGGCGGCGCCGATGCTGGTGCCGATCGCCACGAACACGAAGTCGCCCGCCGCGCGGCCCGCTCCGGCGCGCGCCTCGGCGACCGCCCCGGCCCGCACGTCGTGGCCGAGCGCGACCGGCAGCCCCAGCCGTTCCTCCAGCAGCCGGCGCAGCGGCACGTCCCGCCAGCCGATCGTGGCCGACAGCTCCGCCACGCCCGCGGTCTCGTCGACGATGCCGGGCGCGGCCACGCCGACGGCGGGCGGCGGGGCGGGGGCGCCCGCGGTGAGCTCGGCGGCGACGTCGAGGACCGTGGCGACCACCGCGTCCGCGCCGCGGTCGCGTCCGGTGGCGCGGCGGGCGCGGCCGGCCAGGGCGCCGTCGCGGCCGACGAACGCGGCCTTGATCGTGCCGCCGCCCACGTCCAGCGCGAGCACCCGGCCGGGCGGCGCGGTCATGTGAGGATCACCGAGCGGGTGAGGTGACGGGGCCGGTCGGGGTCCAGGCCGCGCGCCGCCGCCACGGCCACCGCCAGCCGCTGCGCGACGACCAGGTCGGCCAGCGGATCGCGGGCGGGCGCGACGAACCGGCCGCCGGTGCGGGCGACCTGCTCGGCCAGTCCGCGGCCCGGCTCACCGAACACCCAGACCACGCGGTTCGGGCCGGTGACGCTGACCGGGCCGTGCCGGTACTCCATCGCCGGGTACGCCTCGGTCCACGCCCCGGCGGCCTCGCGCAGCTTGAGCGCGGCCTCCTGCGCGAGCCCGTACGTCCAGCCCCGCCCGAGGAAGGTGAACTGCTCGGCGGCGGTCAGCTCGGCGGGCAGCGGCGCGGCGAGCGCGGACTCGGCGTCGGCCGCCAGGTGGTCGAGCGGCTCCCCGAGGTGGGCGCGCAGCAGCACCAGCTCGGTGGTGGCGAACCGGGTCTGGACGACCGACCGCTCGTCGGCGAAGTCCAGCACGACGGCGCCGTCCGCGGCGGCCACGACGGGCGCGGCGGGATCGGCGGTGACCGCGACGGTGACCGTCCGGCCGCGCAGGGCGCCGAGCAGGTCCAGCACCTCGGTGGTGGTGCCGGACCGCGACAGCACCAGCACCCGGTCGTAGCGGCGGCCGGTGCGCGCCTCCGAGGCGGGGAACGCGTCGGTCTCGCCGTGGCCCGCGCGCTCGCGCAGCGCCGCGTACGCCTGCGCCATGAACCACGACGTGCCGCACCCGGCGACGGCGACGCGCTCGCCGGGCCGCGGCAGCCACGCGCGGGCCGCGCCGTCCGCCCGCCGGGCGAGCTCGATGGCGCGCCGCCAGCGGTCGGGCTGGCTCGCGATCTCGGACTCGGTGTGGCTCACGCCCGTCTCCCGGCTCATGCGTCGCCCCCTTCCCGGCGCGGCCGCCTGCTGCGCGTTCTTGCGCGATACTGCGCATGAACTTGCAGAAAAGTCCAGCGGCCCCCTGGTCACAGTGCACATGCCCCGCTCGCCGGGTGTCATGAGGTGGGGGGATGTGCAACCCTTCGTCGGCAATGATCCGCTCACGGAATGGGGGACGTTCGTGGCCCGGTACGAGCGGTGGAACGCCCTGCTCGAACTGCTGGCGGGCGAGGGGCGCCTGGAGGTGGAGCAGGCGGCGCGGGCGCTCGGGGTGTCCCCGGCGACCATCCGCCGCGACCTGGACGAGCTCGCCCGGCAGCAGATGCTGACCCGCACCCGGGGCGGCGCGGTGGCGCACGGCGTCTCCTACGACCTGCCGCTGCGCTACAAGACCGCCCGGCACGCCCCGGAGAAGCAGCGGATCGGCGCGGCCGCGGCCCGGCTGGTAGAACCCGGCATGATCGTCGGGCTGAACGGCGGGACCACCACGACCGAGGCCGCCCGCGCCATCGGCGCCCGGAGCGACCTGCGCTCGGCGGGCGCCGGACCGGCGGTGACGATCGTGACCAACGCGCTGAACATCGCCAACGAGCTGGTCGTGCGGCCGCACGTCAAGACGGTGGTGACCGGCGGGGTGGCCCGGCCGCAGTCCTACGAGCTGATCGGGCCGCTGGCGACCGGCGTGCTGCGGGACGTCTCGCTGGACATGGCGATCATCGGGGTGGACGCGATCGACGTCGAGCAGGGCGCCAGCGCGCACCACGAGGGCGAGGCCAGCATCAACCACCTGATGGCCGGGCGGGCCCGCCGGGTCGTCGTGGTCGCCGACGGCTCCAAGCTCGGCCGCCGCGCGTTCGCGCGGATCTGCGCGCTCGGCGAGATCGACGTCCTGCTCACCGACGGCGGCGCCGACGACGCGCGCGTGGCCGAGTTCGCCGAGGCGGGACTGCGCGTGATCCAAGCCTGACCCGGCCGTCCCAGACGTGTGGCACGCGGGGGCTTCACTTCCGGGCGCGGAAGTCATTAGAAGTTCGAGAAGTGCAAGTTCCGCGCAAAAACAATCACGCGGCCACCGCATGCGCGGGTGACGGGGGCACGCCCGCTCGTGGACGGGACGACACGACGAGAGGTCGGGCATCACGTGAAGCGTCGGCACAGCGCTCACCGGGGGGCGGGACGGCCCCGGCTCATCGGCCCGGCCGCCGTCCTGGCCGCACTGGCCGTCGCGGCGGCGCCCGCCGCCGGCGGATGCGCCAAGGGCGGCCTGCCGAACGCGGCCGAGGGCAAGGGCATCCGGTTCGTCGCGGCCAGGTACGACGACGGCACCCGCCCGTACTGGCAGGGCGTGATCAGGGACTTCGAGGCGCGCAACCCCGGTTACAAGGTCCGGCTGGAGGTCGTCGACTGGGAGCAGATCGACGCCAAGACCAAGCGCGAGGTGCAGACGCGGCAGCAGCCGGACGTGCTCAACCTCAACAAGTTCTCCGACTTCGCCCGCGACGGGCTGCTCTACCGGGCCGACGAGGTGCTCTCCCCCCGGACCCGGGCCGACTTCCTGCCGGTCTTCCGGCGGCAGAGCCGGTACCGGGACGCGATGTACGGGATCCCGTTCATCTCCAGCGCCCGGCTGTTCTTCTACAACAAGGACGTCTTCGCCAAGGCGGGTCTCTCCCGGCCCCCTGCCACGTGGGACGACGTCAGGGCCGACGCCGAGAAGATCCGGAGGACCGGTGTGATCCCGCTCGGCCTGCCGCTCGGCCCCGAGGAGGCCGAGGCGGAGTTCTTCATGTGGGCGATGAACAACGGGGGCGGCTGGACCGACCCCTCCGGCCGCTGGGCCATCGACCAGCCCGCCAACGTCGACACCCTGAACTTCCTCCGGGGGCTGACGAAGGCGGGCCTCACCCAGCCGAACCCCGAGACCACCAACCGCAAGGACGTGTTCAACCGGTTCGCCCAGGGCCAGATCGGCATGCTCAACGGCGCCGTGTTCCTGCCCAAGGGCTTCATCGACCCGGTCAACAGGAACCTGCGCTACGGCGTCGCGCCGCTGCCCAGCAGGCACGGCACGACGCACAACACGCTGGGCGTCGTCGACTTCCTCATGGCCTTCAGGAGGGACGGCGGCCGGAACCGCGAGGCGGTGTCGCGGTTCCTCGACTTCGTCTACCGGAAGGACAACGCCGTCCGGTTCCTGCGGACGGGCGGGTTCCTGCCCGTCACGCGGTCGGCGGGCCGGGAGCTGAGCGCCGACCCGTACCTGCGCGAGTTCGTGAAGGCGCTGCCGAACGCCAGGTTCGCGCCGACCGGCGCCCCCGCCTGGCAGGCGGTCGACGGCGCCGCCAAGCAGTACATCGGCACGGCGGTCGCCGCCGCCGATCCCGCGACGGTCCTGCGCAGGCTGCAGCGGACCGCGGAGAGGTCCTAGTTTCGAGGTCAGGGGGACTCGTTGGACGTGGCCCATCGAGAACGCGGCCGTCCGCGGAACGCGCCGGCGGCCGGGCGCGCGGGCCGGCGCGGCCGCGGCGTGCGGGCGCGCGGCGCCGGGTCCGCCCCGGGCCGGGCGCGCCGGATCGCCGGGGCGCTGGCGCCGCTGCTGTGGCTCGGCCCCGCGCTGGTCCTGATCGCGTCCGTCGTGCTGTGGCCGGTCGTGGAGATGGTCCGCACGTCGCTGCTGGCCGTCAGCTCCTCCGGCCTGACGGTCGGGTTCCGCGGCGGACGCAACTACGCCGACCTGTTCGCCCAGCCGGACCTGCCGGGGGTGCTGCTGCGCACCGTGCTGTGGGTGGTCGGCGTCGTCGCGGTCACGATCGCGCTGGCGCTTCCGCTGGTGCAGCTCCTCGACGCGCGGTTCCCGGGGCGGCGGGTGGTGCGCTGGGCGCTGATCGTGCCGTGGGCTGCCTCGGTGCTGATGAGCGCGCTGATCTGGCGGTGGATGCTGAACGACGCCTACGGGGTGGTCAACCGGGTCCTCATGGACGTCGGGCTGCTCGACCGGCCGGTGAACTGGCTGGCCGACCCGGCGTGGGCGTTCGCCTGGATGATGGCGGTGGCGGTGTTCGTGTCGCTGCCGTTCACCACGTTCGTGCTGCTGGCGGGGCTGCAGTCGATCTCCGCCGACGTGTACGAGGCGGCCCGCGTGGACGGGGCGGGGGCGGTGCGCACGTATGTCGCGGTGACGCTGCCGCTGCTGCGTCCCGCGCTGCTGGTCGCCGCGATCATCAACGTGATCAACGTGTTCAACTCGTTCCCGATCATCTGGGCGATGACGCAGGGCGGGCCCGGGCACGCCACCGACACCACGACGACGTTCATGTACAAGGTGGCCTTCCTCGACCAGCACGTCGGCGAGTCCGCGGCGCTGGCCGTGGTGAACTTCGCGCTGGTGCTGACCATGGTGACGCTCTACCTGCGGGCCGTGGGGCGACGCGAGGCGTTCCGGTGACCGGCGGCGGTCCCGTGACCGGCGGCGGTCCCGCGTCGGGCGGAGGCACGGTGACCGGCGGCGGTCCGGCGGCGCGCGGCGGCCCGGCGGCGGCGCGGCGCGGCCACCGTCGCCGGGCCCGTTCGCGGCGTCCGCGGATGCGGCCGGTCATCATCACCGGGCTCGGCTGGCTGGTGGCCGTGGTGGTGCTGGCACCGTACGCGCAGATGCTGCTCACCGCGCTCAAGCCCCGGCGCGAGCTGATGGAGTCGCCGCCGGGCTACCTGCCGTCCAGCTGGCACTGGTCAAACTTCGCCGAGGTATGGAGGGCCGCGCCGATCGGCACGCATCTGCGGGTCTCGCTGGTGGTGTCGGTGGCGGCGACGGCGCTGGCGCTGGCGGCGGCGCTGCCCGCCGCGTACTACACCGCGCGGTACCGCTTCCGCGGACGGGGCGCGTTCCTGCTGCTGGTGCTGGTCACCCAGATGTTCGCGCCGACCGCGCTGCTGATCGGCATCTACCGGGAGATGGTGGTGCTCGACCTGACCGACACCTACGCCGCGCTGATCCTGGTGAACGCCGCGTTCAACCTGCCGTTCTCGATCTGGATCCTGAACGCCTACTTCTCCGGCATCCCGCGCGAGCTGGAGGAGGCGGCGTGGCTGGACGGCTGCGGACGGGCGGCGGCGATGGCGCGGGTCACGCTGCCGCTGTCGCTGCCCGGCGTGGTCACCGCCGTCATCTACACCTTCATCGGCGCGTGGAACGAGTACGTCGTGGCGCTGACCGTCCAGGCCACGCCCGAGCGCCAGCCGCTCACCGTGGCGATCCCGTCGTTCGTCACCCAGTACCAGGAGCAGTGGCAGTACCTGTTCGCCGCGTCCCTCATCGCGATCGCGCCCGTGGTGTTCCTGTTCGTGGCGATCGAACGGTACCTGGTCAGCGGCCTGACCGTGGGCGGCGTCAAGTGACGGCGCCGGACGGCGGTCCGGCCGCGTGCAGCCACCGCACGGCGGCGTCGCGGAAGCGCACCAGCCCCTTGTAGTCCACGAGGTCGTCGGGGAGGGACGCCAGGACGGCGGCGAACCGGCGCCGCCACTCCGGCACGGTCGCCAGGTCGGCCAGGGACAGCAGGTAGGTGCGGATGAGGAACAGGACGGCGCCGGACGGGGCGAGACGGACCAGGTGCTGCACCTCCACGCGCAGGTGCAGGCGGTCGCCCAGCTCGGCGGCCGGGCCTTCGGCGACCGTCCGGCGGTCGCGTCCCCAGTGCGGGTAGGTCTCGGCCGAGGTGTCCAGGCGCCGGTCGACCGTCATGCCCCAGTTCGTCCGCCGGTACTCCTGGCCGGGGGCCAGGCGCAGCAGGAACCGCTGCGCCCGGTCGACCACGCCGGCGGCGTGCAGGCGCGGCACCGGCCCGTGCACCTCGGCGAACGACATGCCGATGTCGAAGGCCAGCGACCAGTTCGCGGCGAAGGTGACCAGCCCGGCGTCGGCCCACAGGGCGTCCTCGCGCTGGTCGAGCAGGACGAGGTCCTCCTGCGCCTGGGATCCGGCGAACCGCAGCGGGCCGCCGGGCACCGAGCCGTCGTCGCCGACGGTGAACGCCTGGTCGACGCCGAGCAGGTCGTTGCGCCAGCGCAGGCGTCCGGCGCCGTCGTCGCGCAGCTCCATGACGCCGGGATGCCCGGCGGCGAGCTCGCGCAGCACGAACAGCAGCGCGTCCCACGCGGCGGGCCGCATGTGCGGCAGCACGACGCACCTGCCCGGGTCGCGGGCGAGGACGCGGCGGCGTTCGGCCAGCTCGGCGTGGTAGTCGTCGTCGACGTCGATGACCGGTCCGCCCCATGCCCCGGCGGCGGTGGCGACCCGGCGGCGGGCGGGTTCGACGTTCGTTGTGTAACGGTAGGTGTCGGAGCCGAAGGGGAAGGGGAAGCGGGCGATCCGGGCGGCGGTCCCGGAGCGGGCGTCCGCTGAGGGCGTCACAGGGCCAGCTCCAGTGTCTCGTCCAGGCTGCGCGACACGCAGCACATCACCGCGTCGCCCGCCGCGCGTTCGGCGGGGGTCAGGAACAGGTCGCGGTGCTCGGGCCGCCCCGCGCGCACGCCGACGCGGCACTCGCCGCAGACACCCTGACGGCACATGCTCGCGACCGCGACGCCCGCCTTCTCCAGGGCCTCCAGCAGGCTGACCCCGGCGGGCACGGGGATCGCGCGGCCGGAGCGGGCCAGGCGGGCGGTGAACGGCCTGCCCGGGTCCAGGTCGTCGGCCGAGAACCGCTCGGCGTGCACGCGTTCGGCGGGCCAGCCGAGGTCGCGGGCCGCCTCGCACACGGCGTCGATGAGTCCGCCGGGCCCGCAGACGTAGAGGTGCGTGCCCAGCGGCTGGCGGCCCAGCTCCCGGCGCACGGCCCGCATGAACGCCCGGCGCCCGTGGAACTCGCCGAGCCGGTCGCCGCACAGCTCGCGCAGCTCCTCGACGTGCGCCCCGCAGCCGGGACGGTATGCGTACAGCATCCTGAACGGACGGTCCCAGGCGGCGGCGGCGCGGGCGTGCGACAGCAGCGGCGTCACCCCGATCCCGCCCGCGATGAGCAGGTGGCGGCGCGCGGTGGCGACCGGCGGGAACGCGCTGCGCGGCGCCGACACCCGCACCGTGGCGCCGACCGGGAGCCGGTGCATCCAGCGCGACCCGCCGCGCCCGCCGGGGTCGCACCGGACGGAGATGCGGTAGGCGGCGGACGCCGCGCCCGAGCCGGTCAGGGAGTAGGCGTTGCGCCGTGCCCCGCCGCACTCCACCACCAGGTGGCTGCCGGGGACGTACGGGGGCAGGACACCGCCGTCGGGACGGGCCAGCGTCAGCGTCCGGATCCCGGCCGCGGCCGTGCCCGCCTCGCGGACGACGAGGGTCATCGTGGTCACGGCGCGTCCTCGGCGTCGGCGGCGTACCCCATGTAGGCGGCCAGCCTGCGGGAGAAGTGGCGGTCGCACACCAGCGTCAGGCCGCAGCCGTGGCAGGTGACCCGCCCGCCGACCGCCACGTCCGCTTCGGTGATCGAACGGCAGTGCGGGCAGTAGACCCGGCGCGACCGGGTCTCCGTGGCGTGCATGCGGATCTCCGCGGGGACGGCCCCGGCGCGCACCGCCTCGCTTCGCAGCCGCGCGATCTGGGCTTCGGGGCCGGCGAGCATCAGGCGCCACCCCACCACCGCCGTGGCGAGCCGCTCGCGGAAGGCGCGCAGCAGCGGCTCGTCCGGCTCGTCGGCGTAGCAGACCCAGCAGGGGGCGCCCGACGCGGCGATCCGCTCCGCCCAGGCCTCGCCCACGGCCCGGGCGGGACGCCCGATGGCGATCACCGCGAAGTGCCGTCCCGAGGGATCGACCTCGGGCACGTCCCGCCCCCAGCGCGGCACGCTGGTGTGATCGGCCTCGACCTCCTGGCCGGGGGCGGTCTGCGCGGACGACATGCCGTCACGATACGGCGGCCGTGTCAGCGGCCGCGCCAGGCGTCGGCGAACATCTCGTGCAGCGGTTTGGGCGGCATGAGCCGGGTCACGGGCGCGTCCACCTCCTTGCGGAAGTCCACGGCGGCCAGGTGCAGGTCGAGCTTGTAGGTCTCCAGCGGCAGGTGCGGGGCCTTCAGCACGGTCCAGCCGCCGGGGATGAACGCGGTGCGTCCGGCGCGCGGGCGCTTGTCCTGCACGACCGCCTCGCGTTCCACCAGCTCCGCCTGGGCGGCCTTGTGACGGGCCGCCGTCCAGCCGTTCCAGGTGCGGACGTTGCGGTCGGTCGGCCGGGACAGCGCGAGCAGCTGCAGGTAGAGCGCGGCCGCGTCCCGGCTCGCCCGCAGCGCCTCGGCCACCTCGTCCACCAGGTCCGGGACGCTCAGCAGCGGGTGGGCCTCGTACCCCCCGGGCGGCACCGGGGTGTCGGCGGCGCGCGCCACCATGCGGGCCAGGCCGTCGTCGTACATCACCTTGAACTGCCGGACCTGCCGCAGCAGGTCCGGAACGCCGTGGTCGGCGCACAGCCGGGTGATCCGCTCCATGGCGGCCGGGTCGGCGAACCCGGCGGGCCGCAGGTACGGCCACTGCACGTCGCGGAGGCCGTCGATGACCAGCAGTCCGTCGTCGAAGGCCAGCGGTTCGCGGGCACGGTCGGAGGCGGCGTCCTCGGCGGGCCGCACCGGGATGGTGCGGGGCCCGAACGGCTCCCGCTTCTCGTCCTGGCCCATCCGCAGGTGGACCGCGCCGAGCCGCAGGAACAGGTCCGGGTTGTCGAGCCGGGCGCGCAGCCGGTCGTGCAGTTCGGGCACCCCGGCGAGGGCCGGGTCGCCGACCGGACGCTGGGTCAACGCCCAGATCAGCATGGCGGCCAGTGCCGTGTAGACCGTGCCCTCTCTGCGGGTGCGGTAGCCGGTCTGGCCGTCCTCGCCCGGCTCGTGCGCCTCGAGGCCGCCGTACTTGCCCGCCACCAGGATGTACCGGGGGTCGCCGGTCGCCAGATCCGACGCCGCGGGGGCGGCGAGGGCGGCGGCCCATCGGGCGCCCAGCCCCAGATCCTTCTCCAGTTGCGCGGCCGTGGCCTCGTCGACGCTCTCCCGGGTGCCCAGCAGCCGGGTCCACTCGGCGGCCATGCGTTCGGCGGCGGCGACCGCGCCGCCGCCGGCCCACAGCTCGGTGGGGTCGTCGGGCATCGCGGCGGCCAGCACCCGCAGCCGCCCGTGGACGCCGAGGTCACGGGACAGCGCCTCGGCCTCGTCGGCGCCCTGCTTGGTGGCCCGGTAGGGCTTGGCGCGCAGCATCTTCTTGTGTTCCTCGTAGCGCGTGAGCAGGTCCCCGCCGAACTCGGCCCTCCTCGGCAGCCCCGCCAGCGCCAGCGCGGCCAGGGACCGCCGCACGCCGGTGCGGCGGGTGAACACCTCGATCGCCGCCTCGTCGAGCGGCAGCGGGCCGTGTTCGTCCAGCAGGTCCAGCACGCGCCGCAGCCGGGACGCGTCGTCGCGGCCGACGGTGACCGTCTCGACGTTCCCGGCGCCGGCGGGCGGCGGGGCGTCGGCGCGTTGGACGAAGCGGTAGGAGCGGGCCGGATCGAGGGCGTCGGCGGCCGATCCGGGCACGACGGCCCGCCCGGACTCGCACAGCGGCCGCAGCGCCGCACCGGTGGCCCTGCCGACCCGCCACCGGCCGGGCCGGGCGAACGGCTGCTCGGCCCAGGTGCGCAGCAGCGCGGCGAGGGCGGCGCGGTCCTGGGCGGAGGTCGGCTCGGCCAGCAGGCGCCAGGCGACGGCGTCGATGCGGCCGAGCAGCACCGTCCAGTCCTCGGTGGGTGCGGGACGGCTCAGCCAGCGCACCTGGTCGTCGGCCTGGCCGTCGAGGTACCGGCCGTCGGCGGCGACGGCGGTGACCAGGGCCGGCTGGGCGGTCGGCTCGTGCGGGACCTTGCCGAGGATCAGGCCGCGCAGCGCTGCCAGCAGGTGCGCGTCGGGGGTCTCGGCGGCGGGCCGCACCAGCGCGCCGGAGCGGACCACCGCCACCCGCCGCGAGAGTTCCTCACGGCGCCGCAGCACCCGCGCGGCGCGCTGCGCCACCGCGGCCACGCCGTCGGCGATGCGGGGGTCGGTGACCTCGGGCAGCACGCGGGCCAGGGCGGCGCGGACGGCCGTGTCGCCGTCGCGTGCGGCGTCCAGCAGGTCGCGCACGGCGTCCCGGGTCACCTGCCGCAGGGCGCGGGAGGACGCCGGGTCGCGCGGGCGCAGGAAGTGCCAGAACGCGGGCGGCGGGAACACCGTGCGGCCGTGACGCGGCGTCCGGCCCGCGAAGCCGCGCACCTGCCACAGTTGCGAGCCGTCCTCGGCGTCGTGGCAGGACACCGGCATGTCGGAGCCGCTGCCGCACGTGACGACGAGGTCGGGGCCGTCGGGCATGCGGATCACACCCCACGGGTCGCCCAAGCCGGAGGTGCGCCGCAGCACGGCACGACGGCCGTCGACGCCCTCCAGGGTGTAGCCGCCGGGGCCGCGCCCGCGCTCCGCGCGTGGGCTGGTGACGCGGAACCCGGCCAGACCGTGGGCGGTCTGGCCCAGCGGTGAACCGGTCACCCCGTCCGGCAGCCGGGTCAACGACAGGTGCTCGTGCGACCAGACCGTCCCGTCGGGCAGCGGGTCGGCGAAGAACGCGGGCAGGGAGCGCGCCTCGGCCGCCTCCCCGGTCTTGGGATCGATCTGCTGCCAGGCGGTCCGGCCGCGCATGTCCTCGGGGGCCTTCCACAGGCCCGTGCCGTCGCTCAGCAGCTCGGCCGCATCCCAGTGCGGCCCGGAGCGGTCGCCGGGCCGCAGGACGCGGTGGCCGTCGTGGCGGCCGCCGCCGTCGGCGGTCTCGAGCTGGTAGCCGAGGGTGAGGCGGTAGCGCTGCGACAACGGCGACATGCCGTGCGGGTCGTCGGGCGTGAACACCGTCTCGGGGTCGCTCGCCCAGTACGCCCGGTCGGCGTGCGAGCCTTCCTGCCCCCACCCGACCAGGAAGTCGCCGCCGACGTGGAACACCACCCGCACGGCCGCGTCGCCGGGCACGGTGAACGCGCACTTGGCGCGTCTGCCCCGATGGTCGACGGCGATCGCGCGGTCGGCGGAGAACACCGTCAGCACGGGCCAGGTGGAGGTGACGCCCTCGATGTCGGCGCCGCCGGCGGTCAGCTCGGCCACCGCCTCGTCCAGTGCGGGCCAGCCCAGTTCGTCGGGCAGGCCGGCGCGCAGCGTGCGCAGCAGCGGGCCGGTCAGGTCCAGGGCGGCGAGCGCGTCGCCGACGCCGTCCAGCGCGGCGGCGGTCGGCGTGTCGAGCAGGTCGTCCAGGGTGGCGGCCGCCGCGTCGGCCGCGCCGAGCCCGCCGCCCGCGACCTGGTCGATCAGGCCCGTGACGCGTTCCAGGACGCTGTCGGCGATCTGGGGGGCGCCGGCCAGGCGGGTGATGGCCGTGCCGCCCGCCCGGGGGGCCTCCCGCTGGTGCCGGGCGTGCACCGTGCCCTCCAGGCGCCGGCCCAGCACGGGGTGGGCGGCCAGGGCCTTCAGGTCGCGGCGGGAGCGGTCGCCCCAGTAGTCGAGCCGCACGTCCGGGCCGGGGTCGTCGACGGCGATGCCCTCGGCCAGGCAGGCGTCCACCAGGTCGGCGTCGAAGTTGGTGTGCCGGTAGCGGCCCTCGTGCAGGCGGACGGGCGTGCCGGCGGCGCGCAGGCGCGGCGCCAGCAGCGGCAGCACCTCGTACAGCTCGTCCGGCAGCGGGTACTGCATGACCCCGCCGTAGGGTTCGCGCCGATAGGAGTACAGGTAGGTGTAGCGGCCGAGCCAGCGGGCCAGGCCGCCGTCGGGGGTGACGCGGCCGTCGGCCATCGCCGCGACGGTGCCGGTGGCGCGCAGCAGCCGCAGGAACGCGGCGCCGTCGGAGTTGGTGGGCGGGAACATGTCCACCAGCGCCTGCCGCACTTCGTCGCCGGGCGGGTACTTGGCGAACAGCTTGGCGGCGCCGTCCAGCAGCCCGTTCGGCACCTCGGTGCCCTTGGCCGCGGCCAGCACCTCGCCCAGCACGCGCGCCACGTCCTCGTCGCCCAGCCCGGCCGCCTTGGCGGACGCGCGCAGCCGCGTGTGCAGGTCCGCCGCCGGCGGGGCGCCGCCCTCGCTCCACGCCCGGACGAAACGCAGGAACTCCTCGTGCGCCCGCTCCGCCGGGAAGACGGCCGCCAGCCACTGCTGGTGGGCGCGCGTCTCCTTGCCCGCCAGTGCCCCGGCCCGGGCGAACAGCAGCGCGTTCGCCACCCTGTAATCGGGGTCGACCGGCAGCCCGTGGGTGTTCTCGGCCTCGCGCGCCAGGCCGTAGGCCGACGCGGCGTGCCGCCAGGCGACCTTGGCGAGCCGGTGCCCCACGGTGTCCCAGAACCACGGCAGGTGCTCGGCGGGCAGGCGCCGCGCGCGGCCTTTCATGTCGTCGAGGAACCGCCCGGGTTTGCCGTGGGCGCGTCCGATCCCTTGCCGGATCGTGTCGAGCAGCGTCTCGGCGTCCTTCTCCCAGGTGGGCGCGTGGGCACGCACCCAGTCCAGGTAGAGGGTGGACGACGACGGATCGGAGGGGGGCGTCACCAGCATGCGCACGATCATGGCAGGCGCCACCGACGGTCACCGTCGCATCGCCGCAAGACCGGGACGGCCCTCAGGCGGCCGGGACGGGCTCGGCCGCGCGGGGGAACAGCCGCCGCAGCACGTCGGTGATGGTGACGACGCCCACGACCTTCCCGTCCTCGGTCACCAGGGCCAGCTGTTCGCTGGCCTCGCGCATCCGGGTCAGCGCCGTGTAGACCGTGGTGTCGGCCGGGACGCGGAAGGCGGGACGGGCCAGGTCGGCGATCCCGGACGACTCGGGCCGGGTCAGCGTGTCGCGCACGTGCACCACGCGCCACGCGGTGCCGGGGCCGGGCACCAGGATGCGCAGGTGCCCGGAGGCGCGGCCGGCCGCCTGCACGTCCGCCACGGTGGCGCCGGGCGGGACGGACGTCGGCGTCGCGTGCCGCTTGACCAGGTCGCCGATCCGCAGGTTCCGCAGGTCCAGGGCCTCCGACAGCTGGGCCGAGTGCACCGCGTCCAGCGCCCCCACGTTGGCCGAGTGCTCGACCAGGTGGCGCAGCGCGTCGGGGTCCTGGCCGGAGTCGACCCGGTCGGCCGCCTCGACGCCGACCAGGCGCAGGCACCGGTTGGCGCCCTCGTTGAGGGCGCGCAGCAGCGGGCGGGTCAGCCACATGAAGCCGCGCATCGGCAGCGCCAGCATCGTCGCCGACCGCTCCGGATGGGCGATCGCCCACGACTTGGGCGCCATCTCGCCGATCACCAGGTGCAGGAACGTGACGATGACCAGAGCCAGCACGAAGCCCGCCGAGTCCGCCAGCCACGGCGGCGCGCCGAGGTCGGCCAGCCACGGGGTCAGCCAGTGGTGGACGGCCGGCTTGGTGATCGCGCCGAGGGCCAGGGTGCAGAACGTGATGCCCAGCTGCGCCCCGGCCAGCAGCAGCGTCAGCTCCGACGCGCTGCGCAGGGCCGCCCGCGCCGAGCGGCTGGACGGCGCCGCGTCCTCCAGCCGGTGCCGCTTGGCCGCGATGAGCGCGAACTCCACGGCGACGAAGAACGCGCTCAGCGCGATGATCGCGATGGTGGCGGCCAGGACCGCCCACGGGTTGCTCATCGCTCCGCGCTCCCCCGCTCGCCGGCGCCCCGGAGGCCCTCGGCCGCGTCGCCGCCGGGTTCGGCGGCGGGGTCGCCGGCGGGCAGCACCCTGATCCGCAGCGACGAGGGCACGTTGTGGTCGCCGACCTCCAGGACCTCCACGTGCAGGTGCCGTCGCGGCGGCTCGTCGGTGCGGGCCAGGTCGGCGGGGTCGGGCGGCAGTTCGACGTCGAGTTCGGTGCCGGCCTCGGGCAGCGCCCCGCAGGCGGCGATCACCAGCCCGGCCATGGTCTCGTAGTCGCCCTCGGGCAGCCGGCGGTCGATGGTGCGCTCCACCTCGTCGATGTGGAAGCCGCCCGGGACGATCCAGGCGTCCCCGGCGGCGGTGGCGGCGGGCTCGACGGCGGCGTCGTGCTCGTCGGTGATCTCGCCGACCAGCTCCTCGGCCAGGTCCTCCAGGGTGACGATGCCGACGAAGCCGCCGAACTCGTCGACGACGCAGGCCAGTTCCCCGCGCTCGTCGGTCAGCCGGTCCAGCGCGGCGGGCAGCGTCATCACCGTCGGAAGCAGCGTCGGGGGCCGCATGATCGAGGAGATCGGGGCGGCGGGGTCGGACGCGGTCAGCACGTCGTCCAGGTGCGCGACCCCGGCGACGCGCTCGCGCTCGTCCACCACCGGGTACCGGGAGTGGCCGGTGCTCATCAGCCTCCTGACCTCGCCGACGGTCACGTCGGTCTCGACGGTGTCGACCCGGGTGCGCGGGATCATCGCGTGCTCGACGTCGCGGCGCGGGAAGTCCAGGATGCGCTCCAGCAGGATCGACAGGTCCGGCGGCAGGTCCCCGCTGCGGCGCGAGTCGGCGACGATGTGCTCCAGGTCCCGTTCGGTGGCCGCGTGCTCGACGTCGTGCACCGGCTCGATGCGCAGCAGCCGCAGCAGCAGGTTGGACGCCTGGTCGAAGATCCAGATCAGCCAGCCCAGGCCGCGCAGGTACAGCAGGGTGGAGCGCGCCAGCCACCGCGCGACCGGCTCGGGGCGCGCGATCGCCAGGTTCTTGGGGAACAGCTCGCCGAACAGCATCTGCACCAGCGTGGAGAACGCCAGCGCCAGCACCGTGCCGATCGCGATCCCGGCGCCGGCGGGCAGCCCGGCGCCGCCCATGAGGTCGCCGAACGCCCGGCCGATCAGCGGCTCGGCGACGTACCCGACGAGCAGGCCCGTCACCGTGATGCCCAGCTGGGCGCCCGACAGCATGAACGAGGTGCGCCGCGTCACCGTCAGCGCGCGCCCGGCGACCTGGTCGCCGGCCTCGGCGCGGGCGGCCAGCCGCGAGCGGTCCACGGCCATGTAGGCGAACTCCTGGGCCACGAAGTAGCCCGTCGCCGCGGTGATCAGCAGGACGACCGCGACCCCGGCGAGCAGGGACAGGACGGTGATCAACGGCGGCCCGTCCCGGGCTCGTGGGCGGCGCGGGCGGAGGGATGGTGGTCGTCCATGTGTCTCTCTGGTCGGTGAATGGGCCCGATTCTCATACTACGGGTGTAATTTCGTTGCCCACGCAACCGCCCGCACGTCAGGGCGGCGAACAGCCCGATGCCTCGGCGGGCGGCCCGGGCCGGGCCCCGCTCGGCCCGCTCTCCGGGCTACTTCTCGGCGAGGACGATCACCGTGTCGTCGGCGGCCAGCGTCAGCGGCGCCGTCTTGTCGGGGTTGAGCACGACGCCGTAGCCGGGCGGCTGGTGGAACTGGGCGCGCAGCCGGTAGCCGAGGGCGGTCTCGTCGCGGCGCCGGGCCGCCTCGATGACGGTGGCGAAGTTGGCCACGGCGCCGGGACGCAGGTACCCGGCCGCGGGCCGCAGGTAGATCTCCGAGCCCTCGGGGTCGAGCAGGTCCATGTAGACCTCGTGCAGGTGCCGGTCCTCGCTGAGCTGGGTGAGCACCTGGTTGATCAGCTTGTCGCTGACCACGAAGTCGTCGGCCTCGGTGACCTGGGCGATCTCCCGGTTGGCGTCGTCGTTGATCTCGCTGACGATGGAGTAGGGGGCGCCGGGGCCGTCCTCCATGTCCCGCAGGTGCAGCAGGGTGACCAGGGTCCGGGCGTCGGCGTGGTCGGGGGCGTGCCCGGCGTCGGCCAGCACGATGACGTGCTGGAAGGAGCCGGCGTCCAGGCGTTCCAGCGACGCGCGGTCGGTGGGGTCGCAGCGGGAGAAGCCGACGGTGAGGTTGGCCAGGCCCGGCAGCGCGGGCGTCGGGTCCGGCCGGTCGGCGGCGACGTGCACCGCCGAGCCCGGCTCGACGAAGTCGTCCAGCAGCTCGAGGATCTTGGGGGCCCGGTGGTTCCAGCCGAGCACCAGGGTGCGTTCGGGCGCGGTGTGCACGGGGGTGGGGGTGCCCAGCGCGTCCTCGACGACGGGCGGCGGCGCCGTCGCCAGCTCGATCATCGTGTTGTCCTCGGCGAGCAGTATCAACTCGTCGTCCGGGGCGATGACGGTGCCGGTGGGCGGGTTCAGCGACACCTCGCCGTCGGCGTGCCGCAGGCCGATGGGCACGCCGAGCCGGTAGGCGAACAGCGCCTCCCCGTAGGTGGTCCCGGTGAGCGACGGCTCCGGGCGGATGTACAGCTCGTGGCCCCTGAAGTCGAGCAGCTCGGTGAACACCGCCGACAGGCCGGACTGGCGGTGCGACTGCACGATGAGCCGGATCGCCATGTCGTCGGCGTCGATCACGTGCGCGTCGGGACCGCCGGCCAGCCGGGCCGCGGCCAGGTTGGCCGAGTCGTGCACGGCGGCCACCACGTGCGGGCGCCGCTCGGCCCACTCCCGGGCGCCCAGCGACAGCAGCACCTTCAGCACGTGCACGTCCGGGTCGTCGACCGGCGGCGACACCACCACGATCGAGCGCGCCGTGCCGGGGCTGACCAGGTCCAGGTCGGCGACCTTGAGCGGGTTGCCGTGCCGGCAGATCACCCGGGTGCGGCCGGTGTCGCCGACCCGGGCCCGGATGGCGTCCTCCATGTCCACCCGGTCCATGTCGGCCAGGACCGCCACGCACGAGCCGCGCCGGCTCCGGTTGGCCTCGGACAGCTCGGCGATCACCGTGAACACCTGGTCCGACCAGCCGAGCAGTACCGTGTGGTCGCGTTCGATGATCCGGGAGCGGCCCTTGCGCAGCTCGGCGATCTTGCCTTCCAGGCCGGTGGTGATCACACCGATCAGGGCGCTGACGATGAAGATCCCGCCGACCGTCACCGTCAGCATCATGGCCAGGTAGGGGGCGCTGCCCTCGTCGTCGCCCATCGTCCCCGGGTCGAGCGTACGCAGCAGGCTGCGCCACAGCACCCCCGGCCAGTGCCCGTTCTCGTCGGAGTCGCGGGGCGCGAGCAGCACCGCGGCCGTCGCCACGGCCAGGACCAGCGCCCCGGACGCCAGGCCGAGCCAGCCGATCAGCGCCGGCGTGCCCTTCGACATGGTGTTGTCGAACCAGTAGCGGAGGCGCTCCCGCGTGGTCGCTCGCTTCACTCGTCTCCCCGGCCGTCCGGGCCCGCGCATCGCCGGCCCGCGCGAACTCCTGTGCGATCGGGCAACCTTTCGTCACCTACGACACTTGTAACAGAAACGCCGGGCGCGATGCGCCGTCCCCCGGACGCACAGGCACATACACCCCGTTTTGATCACCTGACACCTTATCGCCACCGGACTCGCGAGCCCCTCTGGCCAGGCGCACCCGCCGCGCTCGCCGCCCGGACGGTCCCGAGCCGATCGGCCGGCGCACCGGACGCGGGCGCCGCCGCGCCCGGCCGGCTTTTCGGACGCTCCTTCGACCGTCTCGCGGATGCGCCCCGCGAGCGGAGGTTAGAGGAGCGTAAAGAAGGTTGACGTGAATGGTCAGACGGCGTGAGATTCCTTGAGGACGAACTCGCCCGGTGCGTTCGCCGGGGAGGGCATCGATTCGGCTTTTCGCCGCTCGGCCCGGCCGGTGTGGCCTGTCGTAACCCTGGGCGAGTTGCGCGCCCAGGAAGGGAGACGCCGCATTGGCCACACGCATGGGTCGTCGGGAATGGGAACGGGTCGCGGCCGAACGGCTGCTGAAAGCCGGACGATTTCTGCGCCGCACGGAGACGACCGCGGATCTGCGCGCGGTGTACCGGGCCGACCAGAGCGTCAACGACCTGCCCTACCGGGAACGCTGGGCGCACGACCGGGTGGTGCGCTCCACGCACGGGGTGAACTGCACGGGCTCCTGCTCGTGGAAGGTGTACGTCAAGGACGGGCTCATCACCTGGGAGACGCAGCAGACCGACTATCCGAAGGTGGTGGTGGTTTCCCCGGATTATTCGGACGCCACGAAATTCGCCGACGAGTGGCTGCATCCGCATCCGGGAACGGACGCGGCGATGGCCATGGCGATGGGCCATGTCATCCTCACCGAGTTCTTCGTCCGCCGCCCCGTCCCGTATTTCACCGAATACGTCAAGAAGGTCACCGATCTGCCGTTCCTGGTGTCGCTCGTCCCGGGAAAGGACGGGGAGTTGACGCCCGGGCCGTTCGTCACCGCCGCCGACCTCGGCCTGGACACCGGCACCGCGGAGGAGTCCCGGCGGTGGCAGCCGGTGCTCGTGGACGACCGCACGGGCGACCCCGTGGCGCCGGACGGCACGCTGGGCCACCGCTGGGACGAGCAGAGCACCGGGCGCTGGAACCTGGACCTCGGCGACGTCGACCCGCGGCTGTCACTGCTCCGGGACGCGGCGGAGACCGCCCAGGTGGTGCTGCCGCGCTTCGACGTCGAGGACGGCCGGGTGCGGCGCGGGCGGCTGTCGTTCGCCTGCGCCGATCCGGACGCGCCGGAGAACTGGCCGCGTGTGCTGACGGTGTGGCGCGCCAACCTGATCGGCTCGTCGGCCAAGGGCAACGAGTACTTCCTGCGTCACCTGCTCGGCGCCGCCGACAACGCCACCACACCGCCCGCCGGGCCCGGGACGCGGCCGGCGGAGGTGGCCTGGCGGGACGACGAGCCGCGCGGCAAGCTCGACCTGCTGCTGGCGCTGGACTTCCGGATGACGTCCACCACGCTGTACGCCGACCTGGTGCTGCCCGCCGCGACCTGGTACGAGAAGCACGACCTGTCCAGCACCGACATGCACCCGTACGTGCACGCCTTCTCCCCCGCGATCATCCCGCCGTGGCAGGCCCGCACCGACTTCGACATCTTCCACGGCCTGGCCCGCAGGCTCGGCGAGCTGGCCGCCGGACGCCTGGACACCGCCCACGCGGACGCGGTGCGCCGCTTCGTCCGGCAGACCCGGGACGTGGAGCCGCCGGAGCTGCAGGCCCGCTACGTCGCCACGTTCGACCGCAGCCGCCGCCGCACGCTCTACATGACGTACTACACCGACGGGGACACGCGCTCTCGGGGCGCGTCGCTGGCGGCGCTCAAGGCGCGCTACCGGTCGGCCGGGTGGGCGCCGGAGGAGACGGAGCTGCCGGACTTCCTGCCGGTGATGCTGGAGTTCGCCGCCCGCTGCCCGGCGCCGGGCTGGGAGCTGCTGGCCGAGCACCGCGCGGGGCTGGAACTGCTGCGGCGGGGACTGCACGACCACGGCAGTTCCTACGCGCTGCTGGTGGACGCCGTCCGCGCCACCCTGCCGGCGCCGGGCCGCGCCGAGCGCCGCGCCGTGCGGTCGGCGGCGCGCACCGGGCCGCCCGCCGAGACGGTCGGCCTGGACGGGGCGCCCGAAGTGCCGGCCTTCGGCGACCCGATCGCCGCGGCGGAGGGAGCGCGCCGGTGAACCATGTGCGGGTCGCCGTGTGGGGAGTGCTCCCGTACATGGTGCTGGTGCTGTTCGTCGCCGGGACGGTCTGGCGGTTCCGGCACGACCGCTTCGGCATCACGACGAGGTCCACGCAACTGCACGAGAGCAGGCTGCTGCGGATCGGCAGCCCGCTGTTCCACGCCGGCCTGTTCTTCGTGATCGGCGGGCATGTGGTCGGGCTGCTGGTCCCGGAGAGCTGGACCGAGCCGCGCACGTGTCGGAGTCGCTGTACCGGCTCAACGCGCTGACGGTGGGCGGCACGGCCGGGCTGGCGGCCGCGGTGGGGCTCGGCGTCCTGGTGTGGCGGCGCGTGCGAGTCCGGGCGGTGCGCAGGGCCACCCGGCGGGACGACCGCGTGCTGTACCCGGTGCTCGCCGCGGCGCTGCTGGCGGGGCTCGCCGCGACGCTGCTGGGGCCCGCGACGGGGGACTACGACTACCGGCTTGGCGTGTCGGTGTGGTTCCGCAGCCTGTTCGCGCTCGACCCGGACGTGGCGGCGATGGCGGACGCCCCGTTCGTCTTCCAGGCGCACGCGCTGCTCGGCATGGCATTGTTCGCGTTGTGGCCGTTCAGCCGTCTCGTGCACGCGTTCGCCGCGCCGCTGGGTTACGCGGTCCGGCCCTACGTCGTCTACCGGTCGCGCGGGGCGGGCCCGGGGCCGCGCGCCCACGGGCCGGGGGCGTCCGGCGGCCACTGGTCCGTGCCCGAGTCACGCGCCGCCCGCCGATGAGGGTGTCCGCCACCGCCGTCACCACGGTGCTCCTTGACGGCCGCCCGCGTGATGCGGGTGAGCGTTCCGTACGCGCCCGTGGCGCGCCGGACGGAGCGCGCCTGGACGCTGATCTGGGCGACCGCGCTGTCCCTGGTGCTGGCGGCGCTGGTGCTGACCCGCCGCGCGGTCCGGGCCGCCCGCCGTCTGGACCACGCGTTCGCGCGGGAACGCCGGTACGGCGAGCACGTCGCGCACCAGCTGCGCACCCCGCTGACCTCGATGCTGATCGGGCTGGAGGCCGCGTTGGAACGTCCGGGAGCCGACCTGGGCGCGGTCATCCGGACCGCCGTGCGGCGCGGGCACCGTCTCGCCGACACCGTCGACGACATGCTGCTGCTGGCGCGCGGACGGCAGGTGCGCGAGCTGCTCGACGTCCGGCATCTGCTGGACGGCGTCCGCGACGTCTGGCTGCCGCAGGCCGAGCGGGCCGGGCGGCGGCTGACCGTCCACGTCCCCGCCCGGTTCCCCCGGGTCCGCGCCGCGCGCGCCGCGCTCGTGCAGATCCTGAACGTGCTGGTGGACAACGCGCTCGCCCACGGACGGGGCGACATCACCCTGACGGCGCGCCACCGCGGCACCGTCGTGGCGATCGACGTCGCGGACCGCGGCGTCGCCGGCCACCGCCGCGCCGCGCCCGCCGGGCACGGGATCGGGCTGGCGCTGGCGCGCGCCCTGGCCGAGGCCGAGGGCGGACGGCTGCTCGCCCGGACGGACGGGCCGACCGCCTACACCGTCGAGATCCCGGTGTGCGCGCAGCCCCTGGCGTGCCGCGGCGCGGTTCCCGAGACGACGGCTCAGAGCCCGGCCACGTAACCGTAGCCGCGGCCGCGCACCGCGACGATCCGCCCGGACTCCAGCCCGGCGCCGGTGAGCCGGCGGCGCAGCGCGGAGACGTGCACGTCGAGCGTCTTGCGGTCGCCGAACCAGCCGGGGCCCCACACCTCGCGCATCAGCTCCGCGCGGGGCACCACTCGACCGGCCCGGGACGCCAGCGCCAGCAGCAGGTCGAACTCGCGCGGGCGCAGGGCGACCTCCTGGGCGCCGACGAACGCCCGGCGCGCCTCCGGCTCCAGCCGCAGCGCGCCGACGACCAGCGCCTCCACCTCGGCCCGCGGCGGGCGGCGGCGCAGTTGCGCGCGGGTGCGCGCCAGCAGTTCGCGCAGGCGGAACGGCTTGGTGACGTAGTCGTCGGCGCCGACGTCCAGCGCGGTGACCACGTCCCGTTCCTGGGAGCGGGCGGTGAGCACCACGATCGCGGCGCCGGGCAGCCGCCGCCGCAGCACCGAGCACAGCTCCACCCCGTCGACGTCGGGCAGGCCGAGGTCCAGCAGGATCAGTTCGGGGGGCCGCCGGTCGACCATGGCCACCGCCGCGCCGCCGGTTCCGGCCAGGCTGGCGGTGTATCCCTGCTCGGTCAACGCGGTGACCAGCTCGGATCCGATTTCCGGATCATCCTCGATCACCAGCAGTCGCGCGCCGGACACCCCCTCATCGTACGTGCGGCCGCGCCGCCGCAGACGGCGGCGCGGCGACGGCGGCGCGCCCGCCGGGCGACGGCCCGGTGACGCGCCGGTGGGCCGGCAACGGAGCAGCGGCGGGGCGGCGGATCACCATTTGAAATCAGCGGCGTTGCGCGGCGGCTGCGGCACGTTCACGATCAGCGCAGAGCATTGCGGCCGCAACTCTCACGGCGCAGGCGTCGCCACGTCAAGCCCCACCCCGGGTCGGCGGCGCCTGCCCCGGCGCCCGTGCGGGCGCCGCCGGGATGCTCCGTCACTGGGGGCGCGGGAGGTCAGGGGCGGGGCCAGGGGCGTCCGCCGAGACGTTCGATGTCGGTGTTGAACCGCTTGAGGTAGCCGGCGAAGGCGGCGAGGTCCTCGGGCGCCCAGTCGGCCAGCACCTTGTCCAGGCTGCGGACGATGTGGTCGCGGTCGTCGTCGAGTCGGCGCTCGCCCTCGGGTGTGATGCGGAACTTGCGGGCCATCCCCCCGTCGGGGTCGGGGATGCGCTCGACCAGCCCGGCGCGCGTCATGGCGGCGGTCTGCCGGTTGAGGGTGGAGACGTCCAGGTCGAACGCCTCGCTGAGCTGCCGGATGGACATCGGGCCCTCCATGCGGATACGGCTCAGCAGCAGATAGGCGCTGCGTTCGAGCAGGCCGCTGTCGCGCTGGGCGCGGCGTGCGGCCAGGCTGTGCCGTGACAGCAGCATGGTCTCGAACTCGATCATGTGCGTGGGCCTGTCCATGCCTTCATTCTCCTGGCCTGCGCACAACCGCCCGCATCCGCCCTTCCCAGCGCACGCGGCGCCCCCCGCGGCGTGATGTGCATCGTCCGCGAGCTGACCCGCCGCCCTTCACGTCCACCGGCCGGCGGCCCTGCGTCCCCATCGGGCGCAGGGCCGTCGGCCTTGCCCGGAACCGGGCGGCGGCGAGGGTTAGGGTGATCGGCATGGCACGGAAGTGGAACGCCCAGGACGTCCCGGACCAGCACGGCCGGGTCGCCGTGGTGACCGGCGCCAACACCGGGCTCGGCTTCGACACCGCGCGGGTGCTGGCCGAGCGGGGCGCGACGGTGGTGCTGGCGGTGCGGAACGCGGACAAGGGCGGGCGGGCCGCCGCCCGGATCGCCGAGACCGCCCCGCAGGCGGACGTCTCGGTCCTGCGCCTGGACCTGACCTCGCTGGAGTCCGTGCGCGCCGCCGCCCGCGAGGTGCGCTCCCGGCATCCGCGGATCGACCTTCTGATCAACAACGCCGGGGTGATGTACACGCCCAAGGGCACCACGCGGGACGGGTTCGAGCTGCAGTTCGGCACCAACCACCTGGGGCACTTCGCGTTCACCGGGCTGCTGCTGGAGGCCCTGCTGCCGGTCCCCGGGTCCCGGGTGGTGACCGTCAGCAGCGCCATGCACCGGGTCCGCGCCCGGATCGACTTCGGCGACCTGCGGTGGGAGCGGCGCCGCTACGACCGGATGGCCGCCTACGCCCAGTCCAAGCTGGCCAACCTGCTGTTCACCTACGAGCTGCAACGCCGGTTGGCGCAGGGGGACGCCGGCACGATCGCGGTCGCGGCCCATCCGGGCTTCGCCGCGACCGAGCTGATACGCAACTCCCCCGCTGCGGTGCGGCTGGTCGTCGCCAAGGCGGTCGCTCCGGTGTTCGCCCAGAGCGCCGAGATGGGCGCGCTGCCGACGCTGCGCGCCGCGACCGACCCGGACGTGCGCGGCGGCCAGTTCTACGGACCGGACGGGCCGTTCGAGGCCAGGGGGCATCCCAAGCCGGTCACGTCCAGCAGGCTGTCGCACGACACGGCCGCGCAGCGTCGCCTGTGGGCGGTCTCGGAGGAGCTGACCGGCGTCGAGTACCCGCTGTGACAGGGCCCGCCGCGCCGGGACCGGCTGCGGCGGGGCTCGTGTGACGGGCTCCTGTGACCGGGCTCCTGTGACCGGGCTCCTGTGACGGGGCGGCCGGTCAGCCGATGCGGATGGGGAGGGTGCGGGGTCCGCGCACCTGGCCCGCGGCCCAGGTGACCGCGGACGGGTCGGCCAGCGTGAACTCCGGGATGCGCTCCAGCCAGACCTCCAGCGCGACGCGCAGCTCCATGCGGGCCAGGTGCGAGCCGACGCAGCGGTGCACGCCCAGGCCGAACGCGGCGTGCCGGTTGACCTCGCGGTCGATGACGACCTCGCCGGCCCGTTCGAACTGCGCCGGGTCGCGGTTGGCGGCGGGGAACGACAGCAGGATCCAGTCGTCGGCCTTCATGTCCACGCCGCGCCAGCGCATGTCGTCCTTGACCAGCCGCGCCATCGTGACCGGCGCGTAGGCGCGCAGGAACTCCTCCATCGCGGTCGGCAGCAGGCCGGGCTCGGCGACCAGCCGCTCGCGGTCGCCGGGCGTCCCGGCCAGGTGCCACAGCGACGCGCCGAGCGCGCTCCACGTGGTGTCGATCCCGGCGATCAGCAGCAGCGCCATCATGCCCGACACCTGGGACGCGTCGAGCTTGCGCCCGCCCAGCTCGGCGTTGATGAGGTGGGTCGTCAGGTCGTCGCGCGGGTGCGCGACGTGGTCGTGGATCTGCGCGAGCAGGTAGTCGAACAGCCTGTCCACGCGTTCGATGCGCTCGTCGGTCGGCAGGTTGACGCCCTCGAGCACGCTCTCGACGAACTCGCGGAACCGGGGACCGTCCTCGGGCGGGAAGCCGAGCATGTCGGCGATCACCCGCATGGGGATGTGCTGGGCGTAGTCCTGGGCGGCGTCGACGACGTCGCGTCCCTTGAACCCGTCGACGAGCTCGTTGCAGTACGCCCTGGTCGCGGGCTCCAGCCGCCTGACGGCGCTCTTGGTGAACGCCGGGAGCAGCAGCCTGCGGGCGTCGTGGTGGAACGGCGGGTCGGAGGAGATCGGCGGGCTGACCCCGACCGGCTCCAGTTCGCGCGACGGCCGGAAGTTGCTGATGACGACCGACCGGGAGGTGAAGCGCTCGGTGTCGTAGGCGATCGCCGCGACGTCCTCGTAGCGGGTGGGCAGCCAGGCGCCGCCGAACCGCTCGGTGCGCGCGATCGGGCAGCGCCGCCGCAGGTCGTCCTGGATCGGGTACGGGTCGGCGGCCCACTCGGGTTCGACGTGCGAGAAGTCGGTCGCCCAGTCCGTCACCGGGCCGGTGACGACCTCGCTGCGCGTGCCGCCGGACCGGGTGTCGGGCAGGTCGCCGACCTCCCGGGGGAAACGGTCGTCGACCGTCATGTCAGGACTCCTCGGCCAGTTCGACGGCGTGTTCGGGACAGTTGGCGGCCGCCAGGCGCGCCTGGTCCCGTTTCTCCGGCGGGACGATCCCGTCGCCGAGGACCGTCCCGTAGCCCTCCTCGTCCTCGCCGAACAGGTCGGGGGCCAGGTCGTAGCAGCGGCCGTGGCCCTGGCAGCGGCCGGTGTCGATCCGCACTTTCACTGCGTGTCTCCCGTCTTCGGGGTGCCGTCGGTGAGGGTGGACTGGGTCGGGGCGGCGTCGTCGGGGGCGGACTCGTCGGGGGCGGACTCGGCGGGGGCGACGACGGCGGACGCGAGGCGGGCGAGCAGCGCGGCCCACTCCTCCTCGTCGACCGCGAGCAGGTCCGGCGGGACCAGCGCGCTTCCCACCGCCAGCAGGAAGCACAGGTAGGACAGGGCGCGCGGGGACAACGTGGGGTCGAGCTCGCCGCCACCGCGGGGCGCCCGCAGCAGGTCGGCGACCCCGTCGACGCGTTCGCCCACGTAGTCGCGCATGGGCTTGGCGACGTCGCCGTCCCGGCGGGCCGCCGCCAGCGCCTCGACGATGAGGTCGCCGCGGGTGTCGCGGGGACGCGGCAGGCACCGTCCGGCGATCAGCAGCAGGTCGGCCAGTGACCGTTCGGGCTCGGCGTCGACCAGATCGGCCAGGACCCGCCGCGCGTGCGCGCGCAGCGCCGCCACCAGCAGTTCGGCCTTGGAGCCGAAGTGCGCGTACAGGGCGCCGTTGCTGACGCCCGCGGCCGCCGCGATGTCGGCGACGCGCGTGCCGTCGTACCCGCGTGCGGCGAACGCGTCGGCGGCGGCGCGCAGCAGCCGTTCACGGGTCTCGGCGGCGGTGACGCCGGCGACACGGCCCATACGCGGAATTAAACGAGCGTTCATTTGCTCGGTCAAGGGCCGCGTGGCGACCGGGCCGTGCCGCAGCCGCCGGCCGGGACCACATCGCCTGGCAGAGCCGCCATCGCCGACGTCACGCCGGAGCAGCCCGGCCGGGCGGGGCCGGGCCTTCGGCGGCTATGCCGTGGCGTCCTCGATCCGGATGGCCAGGGCGGGGCACAGCGACGCGGCCAGCCGGACGTCGGCGGCGGCCTCGGCGGGCGGCTCGGGGTCGAGCAGCTCCACGATGCCGTCCTCCTCACGCTGGTCGAACACCCGCTCGGCGGTGAGCACGCACTGCCCGGAGCCGACGCACTTGTCCTGGTCCACGATGACCTTCATCTGACTCCCTCAGGTGCGTCACCAGGTGACGGGCAGTTCGTAGACGCCGTAGACGGCCCCGTCGTGCTTGAACGGGATCTTCTCCAGGTCCGTGGCGAGCGCCAGCGTGGGCACGCGCCGGTACAGGGTGCCGTAGACGACCTGCAGCTCGATCCGGGCCAGCGGCTGGCCGAGGCACTGGTGCACGCCGAAGCCGAACGCCACGTGGCGGCGGGCGTCGCCGCGGCGCAGGTCGAGCCGGTCGGGCTCGGGGAAGGCGTCGGGGTCGCGGTTGGCGAGGTCGTTGGGCAGGACGATCCCGTCGCCCGCGCGGATCACCTGGCCGCCGATCTCGATGTCGGCCAGCGCGACGCGGCGCCGCCCCATGTGCGTGATGGTCAGGTACCGCAGCAGCTCCTCCACCGCCGACTCGACCAGCGCGGGGTCGTCGGCGTCGCGCAGCAGCGCGAGCTGGTCCGGGTTGCGCAGCAGCGCCAGGGTGCCGAGCGCGATCATGTTGGCGGTGGTCTCGTGCCCGGCGACCAGCAGCAGCACGCCCATGCGGGCGGCCTCCGCGCGGGTCAGCTCGCCGGCCCTGACCCGTTCGCCCAGCCCGGACAGCAGGTCGTCGCCGGGACGGGCGAGCTTGTCGGCCATCAGGTCGTCGAGGTAGCCGAGCAGCGCCCGGCGGGCCTCGTCGCGGCGTTCGACGGCGACGCTGCGCCGGATGAGGATCTTGCTGTTGGCCTGGAAGAACTCGTGGTCGTCGTAGGGCACGCCGAGCAGCCGGCAGATGACCAGCGACGGCACGGGCAGGGCGAACGCCTCGACCAGGTCGGCCGGCTTGGGACCGGCCAGCATGTCGTCGATGAGACCGTCGACGATCTCCTGGATCGCCGGCCGCATCGCCCGCACCCGGCGGATGGCGAACGGCGCGGTCACCATGCGCCGCAGCCGGTTGTGCTCGGGGTCGTCCATGGTGATGAAGCTGAAGCCCGAGGGGCCGCCGCTCGGGATCGGCGCGACGTTCGGATAGCCGGGACGGGAGACGTCGGCGCTGACGCGCGGGTCGCTCATCAGCGCCCGCTGGTCGGCGTAGCGGGTCACCAGCCACGGGGTGCTGCCGTCCCACAGCCGGACCCTGGTGATCGGCCCCTCGCGCTGCTGGGCCCGCAGGCCCGGTGGCGGGTCGAACGGGCAGCCCGCCGCCCGCTCCATCGGGTAGTGCGGGACGGCGGCCGGGTCCGCGCCGGCCGGTTCGAACGTGGTGGTCATCGATACCTCCCTCGGGAAGGCGATGCGGGGTCCGCGGGCGCGTCGACCACCTGTGCCGGCGCCCGCGAGCCTGTCCGGGCGTGGCCCGGCCGAGCCCGCCGATGGCCGCAACAGCTCGACCGGTCCTCCGTCAGGAACCGAGTTAACTGCATAACACACACATGCGTCAATGAATCGCCACAACCCCACCCAAACCGAAACCCCCGACACCCCGCCGCCCCACGACATAAGCCCTGACCAACACCGCCCCGACCCGCCACGACCACCAAACGACGACGTGCTGCGCTACCCCAACTTCGGCGAGCAGATCAAGCAGTGGACGAACGTGCTGGGCGTCGGCCAGACGCCCAGTTCCACCGACCAGCCGCAGGCGAACTGGACCCGCACCCGCTACGGCGGCACCGGCACGACCGCCCCGGTCGAGGCGATCAGCATCCAGGGCGGCGGCCACAACATCATGGCGGGCGGCATGGCCGCGCGGATCCTGGACTTCCTGGGCATCACCGGCGGCGGCACCCCGCCGACCGACCCGCCGACCGACCCGCCGCCGTCGGGGGCGTGCCGGGTCGGCGTGACGGTCAACGCCTGGAACACCGGGCTGACCGAGAGCATCACGATCACCAACACCGGCTCGTCCGCCGTCAACGGCTGGTCGCTGGCGTTCACCCTGCCCTCCGGTCAGACGATCACCTCCGGGTGGAACGCCGCCTTCTCCCCCGCCGGCGGCCAGGTCACCGCCAGGAACGTGTCCTACAACGCGTCGCTGGCGTCCGGCGCGTCGGTCAGCATCGGGTTCCAGGCCACCCACAACGGCAACACCGCCAAGCCGGCGTCGTTCACCCTGAACGGGGCCTCCTGCACGGTCACCTGACCCGCCGCGGCCTCCGCCGCTTCCGGCGGAACGGCTGTCAGGACCCGCCACCGGCCGCCCGCGCGGGCGGCCGGTGGCCGTGGCGCGGCCGTCTGGAAGATGTGGGGCGCGCGGCGCGGGGGTTACGGTGGGCGGGCCGTGCCGGCGGGATCGCTTGTGCGGCGGTGGGCCTGGAGGAGCCGTGCGCATCACCGACCTGCGTTTCGAACATCACCGCGAGCCGCTGGGGATCGGGGAGCGGGCGCCCCGGTTGTCGTGGCTGGTCGGCGGGGCTCCGCCGGGGTGGCGGCAGGCGGCGTACCAGGTGCGGGCGCTGGCGGAGGACGGCGCGGTGGCCTGGTGCGGCGAGCGCGTCGAGGACGACGAGTCGAACCTGGTGGCGTGGCCGGGGCAGCGGCTGGCGTCGCGGCAGCGGCTGGCGGTGCAGGTGCGGGTGTGGGGTTCGGGCGGTGCGACGGGGTGGAGCGATCCGCGGCCGGTGGAGGCGGGGCTGCTGGATCCCGGCGACTGGACGGCCCGGCTGATCTCCCCGGCGGGCGCGCATCCGGCCGTGCCGGCGTTCCGCCGGGAGTTCGTGGTGGGCGGCGAGGTGCGGCGGGCGCGGCTGTACGTCACCGCGCACGGGGTGTACCGGCTGTGGCTCAACGGCGCCGAGGTGGGCGATCACGTCCTGCCGCCGGGGTGGACGAGCTACCGCCATCGCCTGCGGTACCAGACCCATGACGTGACCGGGTTGCTGCGTCCCGGTCCGGCGGCGTTGGGGGCGCTGGCCGCCGAGGGCTGGTTCCGGGGGCGGCTGGGCTTTTCCGGCGGCAGGCGGAACATCTGGGGTGACCGCGGTGCCCTGCTGGCGCAACTGGAGATCGTCTACGCGTCCGGCGGCAGGCAGGTCGTCGGCACGGACGGCGCGTGGCGGACGGCGGCGAGCGCGATCACCGAGGCGGGCCTGTACGACGGCGAGACCTGTGACGCCCGGCTGATGTGGGACGGCTGGACGTCCCCGGGGTTCGACGACGCCGGCTGGGCGGCCGTGCGCGCCGAGGCGGTGGACGCGGCGCGGCTGGTGGCGCCCACGGGGCCGCCGGTGCGCCGCACGGAACTGGTGCGGCCGGTGTCGGTGGGCCGCTCCCCCGGCGGGCGGATGATCGTCGACTTCGGGCAGAACGTGGTGGGTCGGCTGCGGATCCGGCCGCGCGGCCCGGCCGGGACGCGGATCGTGCTGCGGCACGCCGAGGTGCTGGAGGACGGCGAGCTCGCGCTGCGTCCGCTGCGGGGCGCCAGGGCCGAGGACGCGTTCGTGCTGCGCGGGACGGGCGAGGCCGAGGAGTGGGAGCCGTCGTTCACCTTCCACGGCTTCCGGTACGCCGAGATCCAGGGCTGGCCGGGCGAGCCGGACGCCGACGACGTCACGGCCGTGGTGTGCCACAGCGACATGCGGCGCACGGGGTGGTTCGAGTGTTCCGAGCCGCTGCTGAACAGGCTGCACGACAACGTGGTGTGGAGCATGCGCGGCAACTTCCTGGACGTGCCGACCGACTGCCCGCAGCGCGACGAGCGGCTCGGCTGGACCGGTGACCTGCAGGTCTTCGCTCCGGCGGGCAGTTTCCTGTACGACTGCGCGGGCGTGCTGACCTCGTGGCTGCGCGACGTGCTGGCCGAGCAGATGGCCTCGCCGTCCGGCACGCCGCCGCTGACGGTGCCGGACCCGGCGATGGGCTGGGACACCGCGCAGGCCGGGTGGGGCGACGTGGTCACGCTGGCGCCGTGGACGCTGTACGAGCGGTTCGGCGACGTGGAGGTGCTGCGCCGCGGCTACCCCGGCATGACCGCGTGGGTGGACCGCGTGGCCGAGCTGGCCGGTCCGTCGTGCGTGTGGGACGGGCAGTTCCATCTCGGCGACTGGCTGGACCCGGCGGCGCCGCCGGACCGTCCGGCGGCGGGCCGCACCGACGGAGCCCTGGTGGCGACGGCGTACTTCGCGCGTTCCGCCGAGACGGTGGCGCGGGTGGCGGCGCTGCTGGGCCGTGACGAGGACGCCGGCCGCTACGCCGAGCTGGCGGCGCGGGTGCGGCGGGCGTTCGCCGACGAGTTCGTGTCCCCCAACGGCCGGGTGGCGGGCGACTCGCAGACCGCGTACGCGCTGGCGTTGCGTTTCGGGTTGCTGCCGTCGGCGGCGCAGCGGGAGCGGGCGGGGCGGCGGCTGGCCGAGCTGGTCCACGCGGGCGGCTACCGCGTCGGCACCGGGTTCGCCGGCACGCCGCTGATCGCCGACGCGCTGGAGGACGCCGGTGAGACGCAGCTGGCGTACCGGCTGCTGCTGGAGCGCGGCTGCCCGTCGTTCCTGTATCCGGTCACGATGGGCGCGACGACGGTGTGGGAGCGCTGGGACGCCCTGCTTCCCGACGGGCGCCTCAACCCGGGCGAGATGACCTCGTTCAACCACTACGCGCCGGGGGCGATCGTGGACTGGCTGCACCGGTCGGTGGCGGGGCTGGCGCCCGCGGCGCCCGGCTACCGGAGGATCCTGGTGCGTCCGCGTCCCGGCGGGGGGTTGACGTACGCGCGGGCCGTGCACGACACCCCGTACGGCACCGCGTCGGCGGGGTGGTCGCTGGACGGCGACCGGCTGGAGGTGCGGGTGGTGGTGCCGCCGAACGCCTCGGCGGTGGTGGTGGCGCCGGGCGGCGGCGAGCCGGTGGAGGTCGGTTCGGGCGAGCACGTCTTCGGCGTCGCGTGGACGCCCGAGCCGTATCCGCCCGCCCGTCCGCCCGGCACCGTGGTGCCGGTGCCGGGCGGTGGGTGATCCCGGGGGGCGCCGGGCCGGCTGGTCAGCCGGCTAGTCGACAATGACCAGGTCGCGGGTGACGGTGTTCATGCGTTCGTACCCGTCGTCGGTGCACACGACGATGTCCTCGATGCGGGCGCCGTGGGGGCCGGGGTAGATGCCCGGTTCGATGGAGAACGCCATGCCGGGTTCGAGGGGTTCGGTGTTGCCCGCGACGATGTAGGGGTCCTCGTGGCCTTCCAGGCCGATGCCGTGGCCGGTGCGGTGGAAGAAGTGCTCGCCGTATCCGGCGGCGGCGATGACGTCGCGTGCGGCGGCGTCCACCGACTCGGGGGTGACGCCGGGGCGGATCGCGTCGCAGGACGCCTGCTGCGCCTCCTGCAGGACCCGGTAGTAGGCCAGGTACTCCTCGGGCGGCGTGCCGATGCAGTAGTTGCGGGTGGAGTCGGAGCAGTAGCCGCTGGGCATGGCGCCGCCGATGTCGACGACGACGGGTTCGCCGGGCCGGATGACCCGGTCGGACAGCTCGGCGTGCGGGTTGGCGCCGTTGGGGCCGGACCCGACGATGACGAACTCGACGGTGGCGTGCCCCTCGGCGATGATCGCGTCGGCGATGTCGCGCCCGACCTCGCGTTCGGTGCGGCCGGGCTTGAGCAGGTCGGGGACCCGCCGGTGCACCCGGTCGATGGCGGCGCCGGCCTCGCGCAGCGCGGCGACCTCGGCGGCGCTCTTGCGCATGCGCAGCTCGCGCATGACGCCTCCGGCGGGGACCTGCTCGGCGCCGGGCAGGGCGGCGCGGAACCGCAGCGCCATGACCGCCCACATCCGGTCGGCCACGGCGACGTTGGCGACGCCGCGGGGCAGGCGGGAGGCGACGAGCGCGTAGGGGTCGTCGGTCTCGTCCCAGGGCACCAGTTCCACGTCCAGGTCCCCGGCGGGGGACGCCTGGGCGGCGGGCAGCTCCAGCCGGGGCACCACGAGGAAGGGGTCCCCGGCGGCGGGCACGACCAGGCAGGTGAGCCGTTCGAGCTGCTTGGCGTCGTAGCCGGTCACGTAGCGCAGGTCCGGCCCGGGCGTCAGCAGCACGGCGCCCAGCCCCACGCGTCCTGCCGCCTGCTGGACCCGGCCCAGCCGCTCCCGTGGATACAACCGCGTTGTCACATCCATCCCCATGTCCGTGAGCTGCCTTGTCCGTCAGCTGTCGGTCAGCATCGTATGCCCGCCGGTCAGGGCGGGTCACACGCGCGTCCGGGGACCGCCGCCGGGTCGCCTACAGCGTGTTGAGGGAGTCGACCAGGTGGCGTTCCTCCTTGGCGAAGTGCTCGCGCAACCGGTCGGCCAGGGCGTGCAGCTGGTCGCGCAGGCGCCCGGCGTCGTGGCCGGGGGCGCCCAGGCGCGCCAGCACCCGTTCGATGTCGTCCCGGACGCGGGCGAGGGTGTCGTGTTCGCGGCGCAGCTCCTGCAGGACGGGCGCCAGTTCGGGGAATCTCTTCTCCAGCAGGGGGAAGCCGCGCTCGGTCTCGTTGGTGTGGTGGCCGTGGACGGCCTCGCAGAACAGCAGGCAGCGTTCGCGCAGCTGCCCGTCCAGGGCGGGGGGCGTGCCGGAGGGCCGGTTCCCGGCCAGGTGGGCGTCGACGTCGTCGAGCAGTTCGTCCAGCCGGCGGCGCAGCTCCCGGTGGATGCGCACCAGCTCGTCGCCCAGGGCGCGGGTGCGGGGGTCGGAGCGGTACAGGGCGACGACGGGGATGACCCGGTCGGTCTTGTCCTGGTACTCGGCGTAGGCGGGGATCAGCTCGGCGACCTTGGCGTAGAGCCGGTCGCGTTCGGCGCCCTCGACGGGCCGGGCCAGGCCGTCGAAGGTCTCGATGGACGCGCCGTCGCCGATCTCGACGGTGACCCGCGGGTCGGCCAGCAGGTTGCCGTACCAGGCGGGGTGGCGGTCGGCGCCGGCGTTGGAGGCGAACACCAGCAGGCGTCCGCCGTCGCGCAGGCAGGTCAGGGGGGTGGTGTGGCGGCGGCCGGTGCGGGCGCCGGTGGTGGTGAGCAGCACCAGCGGCGTTCCTTCGAACATGCCGCCGACCTTGCCGCCGTTCCCCCGGAACTCCTCGATGATCTGGTCGTTCCAGCCGGGCATGCGACGATGACCTCCAGACGGAAGGTTATTTGCTTTAGAAGCAAAGCTATTTTGGAGATCAAGGTATGTCAACGGGTGAGGGGCTGTCCGTCGACGACGGGGTCCGCACGCTGCTGCTGCTGATGCCGCGCCTGGTCGGCCGGGCCAAGCGCACACCGCCGCCCGAGCCGCTGCGGTCGCTGGAGCTGGCGCCGCGGCACCTGTCGCTGCTGGCCTACCTGCTGTTCGACGGGCCGCTGACGGTAAACGAGCTGGCCGCCCGGCTGGAGGTGGCGCCGACCACGGTGAGCCTGATGGTGGGCGAGCTCAGCCGCAAGGACGTGGTGGAGCGCCGCGAGGACGAGACCGACCGCCGCCGCACCATCGTCAGCGTCGCCCCGGCCAACCGCGAGGCGGTGCACGCCTGGCTGGCGCGCGGCGCGCAGGCGTGGCGCACCGTCCTGGAGCCGCTGACCGCCGAGCAGCGCCGCCTGGTCGTCGACACGCTGCGCGCCTACGAACGCGAGGTGGCGGGCGAGGGCTAGAGGAGCGCCTCCGGGGGGCGGCGCCGGACGCCCGCGGGTGGCGTCCCGCGTGGGAGGATGGGCGGCATGAGCGGGCTGATGCTGCTGGACACGCCGTCGCTGTACTTCCGCGCCTTCTACGGCGTGCCCGAGAGCGTGACCGCGCCGGACGGCACGCCGGTCAACGCCGTCCGCGGGCTGCTGGACATGATCGCCAGCCTGGTCCGGGACCGCTCCCCCGAGCGGCTGGTGTGCTGCATGGACGCCGACTGGCGGCCGCGGTTCCGGGTGGAGGCGCTGCCGTCGTACAAGGCGCACCGGGTCGCCGCCGACGGCGGCGACCAGACGCCCGACGCGCTGGAGGCGCAGCTGCCGGTGATCGACCGGGTGCTGGACGCCTTCGGGCTGGCCCGCACCGGGGTGCCCGGCTACGAGGCCGACGACGTGATCGGCACGCTGGCGGTGCGGGGCGCGGCGCGCGGGCCGGTCGACGTGGTCACCGGCGACCGCGACCTGTTCCAGCTGGTGGACGAACGCGGCCCGGTGCAGGTCCTGTACACCGCGCGCGGCATCCGCAACCTCCAGGTCATGGGCGAGAAGGAGGTCGCGGCCAAGTACGGCATCCCCGGCCGCGGCTACGCCGACTACGCCACGCTGCGCGGCGACCCCAGCGACGGGCTGCCGGGCGTGCCGGGCGTGGGCGACAAGACCGCCGCGGCCCTGGTCACCCGGTTCGGGTCGGTGGAGGGGATCCTGGCGGCGCTGGACGCGGGCACCGACGAGGGGTTCCCGGCGGGGGCGCGGCGCCGGCTGGAGGCCGCCCGCGGGTACCTGGCGGTGGCGGGCACGGTGGTGCGGGTGGTCACCGACATCGACGCCGCCGAGCTGCGCGATCTGGACGACCGGCTGCCGGCCGAACCGCGCGATCCGGACGCGCTGGTGGAGCTGGCCGACCGGTGGGGGCTGGACGGCCCGGTCAACCGCCTGCTGAACGCGCTGGCGGCCCGTTCCGGCGCGTCCTGACGGGGGCGTTGACAGCGGCGCCCGCGACCCGTGCCGTACCGGGCCGGGCACGCCCGGCGCGGCGGGCCCGTCGGGGCTTGACCGGTTTCCTGACGTCCGGTCCGCTCTTCCCGGCGAATGTGTCAGATGACGCAGACACGGCGGGCGCGGAGGCGCACCATCCAGAGCAATGGCGGGTTTTCCTGGACCTGTGAAGACCAGGCACGCACCGCCGGCCAGGGGCCGGGGCGGTCCCGGCGGCCGGCGTGGCCGACGCATGGACGGGCCGGTTCCCGCGGCGCTGGGCCTGACCGCCCCACTCCCCCCAATCGCCGCGGGTCCCGGTTCAGCGCCGGGACGCCCGCCGCGGCGGTGCACGGCGCAGCGGGGGCGCCGCCCACCGCGGCGGCGTCCGGCGTGCGGCCCGGCGGGCCCCGGCCCGGCGGGTGGCGGCCGCGCGGGGGCACGGCCGGATCCGGCCCGGCGGCCGGACACCCGGCCCGGTGGCCTTGCCCGCGGCGCGCGCCGGTCGTCCACTGGAGTGGACCGCGGCCCCGGACGGGCCCGCGGCCATGGAGAACCCGAGAAGACGGATCGCCGGTGATCGAACAGACCGCTTCCCCGACCGGCCCCCGCCGCGGCGCACGGCCCGCCGCGCGGGGAGCCGACGCCGCCGTCCCGGCCGCGCCGCGCGACGGCTTCTGGAACGCGCTGGACACCGCGCAGCGCGAGGACCTGCGCACCGCGGCGCGTCCGCGCACGTACTCGGCCAGGGCGCCGCTGTGCTACCAGGGCGAGGACTCCGACCACATCATCATCATCGAGAGCGGCTGGGCCAAGGTCACCTCCACGACGCAGGACGGGCACGACGTGGTGCTGGCGGTGCGCGGCCCCGGCGACCTGATCTGCGAGAGCGCGGTGCTGGGGGGCCGGCGCCGGTCGGCGACGGTGACGGCGCTGAGCCCGGTGCGGGCGCTGGTGGTGCCCGCGGCGCGCTTCACCGGGTTCCTCGACACCCATCCGGCGGTGTGGCGGCTGGTCAGCGGCACGCTGGTGCGGCGGCAGGACGACGCCGACCGGCGCCTGCAGGCGCACGTGTCGGCCAAGGGCACCCGGCGGCTGGCGGGGCTGCTGGCGCAGCTGGCGGAGATGTCGGCCAAGCACAGCCCGCCCGCGCCGGACGGCCGCATCGCGATCGCGCCGCCGCTGTCGCAGGAGGAGCTGGGCAGCTGGATGGACGCCTCCCGCGAGACGGTCGCCCGGGCGCTGAACAACCTGCGCGCCCAGGGCCTGGTCCGCACCGGCTGGCGCAAGATCGTCGTGGAGGATCTGCCCGGCCTGCGCGCCTACGCCGA
The DNA here is from genome assembly GCF_040642915.1 of Actinomadura sp. NPDC047616. Lineage (NCBI taxonomy): Bacteria > Bacillati > Actinomycetota > Actinomycetes > Streptosporangiales > Thermomonosporaceae > Actinomadura > Actinomadura sp. NPDC047616. The sequence continues at coordinate 317,091 of NZ_JBEYTB010000005.1, read as the reverse complement.
GGGCGAGGACTGATCGCCGTCCGGGCGGGCTAGCGGCGGCGTGACCAGCGGCGGTGCCAGGTGGTGCCGTATCCGGCCAGGTGCAGGGCGAGCAGCAGCAGCCCGAGCGTGGTGAGCTCGGCCGAGCCGATGGAGCCGGTGGCCACGTCGGCCAGGTCGAACAGCAGGGCGAGGCCGAAGAGGACCGCCGCGACGATCGCGAGCATGTGAACCTCCGGGTCGGGGGGTGTTCCCGGAGATGTCCGCGGCGCGCCGCTTCAAACAGCGCCGCCTCGCCCAGCACCGCGTCCAGCGTCAGCACGCCGGACGGCGCGCGGGCGGGGGTGTGGTCAGGCGGCCGGTTCCAGGCGCAGGGTGCGGCCGAGCTCCTCGGTGACGGCGACGTTGTGCCGGTAGGCGATCCTGACCTCGTCGATGACGCGGTCCTGTTCGGCGGCGTCCCAGGGCGCGGCGTCCAGCAGGGCGCGGTAGTGGTCCTTGTAGCGCTTGGGCTTGCCCGGGTACCGGTAGAAGCGGACGCCGTCGTCGCCGGCGGGCGCGCCGAGGGTGCGGCCGACCAGCCGGGCCATGTACTGGCCGCCGGACAGGTCGCCCATGCAGCGGGTGTACTGGTGGGCGACGAAGCCGCCGGGCCAGGCGAAGCAGACCTCGCGCAGCCGGTCGCAGTAGCGGGCGGCGGCGGGGCCGGGGGTGACGCGGTCGGCCCAGCGGGGGCCGTAGAAGTAGGCCAGGTCGGCCCGCAGGGCGTCGCGGCGGCGCAGGTCGTCGATGACGAACGGGCCCGCGACGGGGTCGGCGGCCAGCCGGTCGGCGGCCTGCTCCAGCAGGTCGTAGACGGGGTAGAGCTGGGCGATCAGCAGGGCGTACCCGTCGCGGTCGACCCGCCCGTCGAGCAGGGCCCGCATGTAGGCGGTGTCCTGGCTGTCGCCGTGGCCGTCCCAGGTGGCCGCGCGCAGCCGCGCGGAGAAGCCGGTCGCCGTGGTCGTGCCGTCCGTACCGCCCATGGGGCCTCCTCCATCCCACCGGAGCAACTTAGGTTAGCCTTACCTAAGTAATCGACGGAAGGGTTTTTCCGACGTGACGTCGGCTACTTTACCTACGCGGCGTCGATTTTCCTACGGTCCGTAGGGATGTTTGCAGGCTCGCGCGGCGGCCACCCGTAGGGGGCCGCCGGGGAGGGCGCGCGGGTCGCGGCGGGCTCGCCGCCCCGCCAGGCGGGGCGGGGCGGCGGTTCGCGTCAGGCGACGGAGGAGTAGGTGACGACGCCGCGGCGCATGGCGTCCATGGCGCGGCGGGCGGTCTTGCGGATGTGGCTGTTCTCGGGGGCCGCGTCGGCGATCTGCCCGAGCAGGTCGAGCAGCTGCTTGACGGCGCGGACGAAGTCGCCGGCGGTCAGGTCGGTCTCCAGCAGCACCTCGTCCAGGTCGTGGCCCTGGGCCCACCGGTAGGCGGTCCAGGCGAACCCCAGGTCGGGTTCGCGCAGGAACGACACGCGGTTGTCCTTCTCGACGGCGTCCAGCTCGCCCCACAGCCGCACCATGGCGGCCAGGGCGTCCTGGGTCTCCCCGGTGGGGGTGCGGGGCGGGGTGGCGTCGTCGGGCTGCCGCGACTCGTACACCAGCGCCGACACGCACGCGGCGAGCTCGGCGTGCCCGAGACGTTCCCACACGCCGGCGCGCAGGCATTCGGCCGTCAGCAGGTCCAGCTCGTTGTAGATGCGGCCGAGGCGGCGGCCCTCGTCGGTGACGGTGTCGCCGTCGAGGTAGCCGAGCTGCTGCAGGACCGCGCAGACGCGGTCGAAGGTGCGGGCGATGACCTGGGAGCGGCCCTCGACGCGGCGGCGCAGCTGCTCGGTCTCGCGTTCCAGGCGGTAGTAGCGTTCGGCCCAGCGGGCGTGCTCCTCGCGTTTGTCGCAGCCGTGGACGGGGTGGCGGCGCAGCTCGGCGCGCAGCTCGGCGATCTCGCGGTCGTCGGCGGCCGGCACGTCCCGGCCGCGGCCGCGGCGCCGCTCGTGGGCGTCGTCGGCGACCTTGTTGCGCAGCGTGGCGGCCAGGTCGCGGCGGTCCTGCGGGTTGCGCGGGCTGAACCCCTTGGGGATGCGGAGCCGCTCGACGGGTTCGACGGCGCGGGGGAAGTCCTGCACCGACAGCCGCTGCACGGACCGGTTGACGGTCAGCACCAGCGGCGCGGGCCCGTCGGAGCGGCGGCCGAGACCGGGGTCGAGCACCACGGCCAGGCCGGAGCGGCGCCCGGACGGCACGTGGATGACGTCGCCGGGCCGCAGCCGTTCCAGGCTGCGGGCGGCCTCGGCGCGGCGCGCGGAGGAGCGTTCGCGGGCCAGTTCGGCCTCGCGGTCGGACAGGCGGCGGCGCAGCGCCGCGTACTCCATGAAGTCGCCCAGGTGGCACTCGGCGGCCTGCGCGTACCCGGCGAGGGCCTCCTCGTTGCGGTGCACCTGCCGGGCCAGGCCGACGACGGCGCGGTCGGCCTGGAACTGGGCGAACGACTCCTCCAGCAGGGTGCGGGCGCGTTCGACGCCGACGGCGCCGACCAGGTTGACCGCCATGTTGTAGGACGGGCGGAAGCTGGAGTTCAGCGGGTAGGTGCGGGTGCCGGCCAGCCCGGCGACCGACCCGGGGTCGACGTTGGGGCCCCACACCACCACCGCGTGGCCCTCGACGTCGATGCCACGGCGTCCGGCGCGTCCGGTGAGCTGGGTGTACTCGCCGGGGGTGAGGTCGACGTGGGCCTCGCCGTTCCACTTGTCGAGCCGTTCGATCACCACGGTGCGGGCGGGCATGTTGATGCCCAGGGCGAGGGTCTCGGTGGCGAACACCACCTTGATCAGCCCGCGTACGAACAGCTCCTCGACGATCTCCTTGAACGTCGGCAGCATCCCGGCGTGGTGGGCGGCGATGCCGCGCTCCAGCGCCGACAGGAAGTCGTCGTAGCCGAGCACGGCCAGGTCGTCGGGGGCGATGTCGGCGGTGCGCAGCTCGACGTGCGCGCGGATCTCCTCGCTCTCCTCCTTGGACGTCAGCCGCAGCCCGGCGTGCAGGCACTGCAGGACGGCGGTGTCGCAGCCGTTGCGGGAGAAGATGAAGTTGATCGCGGGCAGCAGCCCGGCGCGGTCGAGGCGCTCCACCACGTCGGGCCGGGCGGGCGGCCGGAACCGGGTGGGGCGGGGCGCGCGGCGGCGGCCGGTGCGGCGGTTCTGGTTGAGCTTGGCGCGGCGCACCTCCTCCACCGCCATGCGCTGCAGCTGCGGGTTGACCCGGGCCTGCCGGTTGGCGCCCTTGCCGACCTCGACGAACAGGTCGTACAGGCGGGTGCCGACCAGCATGTGCTGGAACAGGGGGACGGGCCGGTGCTCGTCGACGATCACGGCGGTGTCGCCGCGGACGGCCTGCAGCCACTCGCCGAACTCCTCGGCGTTGCTGACGGTGGCCGACAGCGCCACGATCCGCACCGAGTCCGGCACGTGGATGATCACTTCTTCCCAGACCGCGCCGCGGAACCGGTCGGCCAGGTAGTGCACCTCGTCCATCACCACGAACGCCAGCCCGGACAGGGTGGGCGAGCCGGCGTAGAGCATGTTGCGCAGCACCTCGGTGGTCATCACCACCACGGGCGCCTCGCCGTTGACGCTGTTGTCGCCGGTGAGCAGCCCGACCTTCTCGGGCCCGTAGCGGCTCACCAGGTCGGCGTACTTCTGGTTGGACAGCGCCTTGATGGGCGTGGTGTAGAAGCACTTGCGGCCACCGGTCAGGGCCAGGTGGACGGCGAACTCCCCCACCACCGTCTTGCCGGAGCCGGTGGGCGCGGCGACCAGGACGCCGCTGCCGGACTCCAGGGCGCGGCACGCCTCGAGCTGGAACGGGTCCAGGTCGAAGTCGTACAGGGTCTGGAAGTCCAGCAGCGCGGGGCCGTTGTCCGCGGTGCGCCTGCGGAACTGCGAGTACCGCGCCGCGGGGGATTCGGTGGCCGACTGCGTGTCGGGGGTGGTCATGAGTCGAGCCTACGTTTTCACCCGGCCCGATTCCCAATTCCGGGCGCCGGGGCGCGGGGCCGGTGCGGGCCGGGGGTCGTCAGCGGGCGGGCCGCCGGTGGATCGGCGGCCGGGTCGCGGATGGGTCGGCGGGCAGGCCGCGGATGAAGCGGCGGGCGGCGGGCGGGTCGCGGGCGGGTCAGCGGGCGGGGTCGGCGGGTCGTCCGTCCCGTTCCAGCTCGGCGTCGATCTCGTCCAGGTCCAGCGGGGACGCCTCGTCGTCGGACAGGCCGGCGTAGGGGTCGGGGCGGCGGGCGCGACGCCGGTCGTTGAAGAACGCCAGCACCGCCGAGATCTCGAACAGCACCAGGGTGGGCAGCGCCAGCGCCAGCATGGTGAACGGGTCGCCGCTGGGGGTGGCCACGGCGGCGAACACGAAGATCCCGAAGACCGCGATCCGCTGCGACTTCTTGATCATCTCGAAGCTCAGCACGCCGGCCATGTTCAGGACCACCACGAACAGCGGCAGCTCGAAGGTCATGCCGAACACCAGCAGCATGGCCATCACGTAGCCGAGGTAGTGGTCGACGGTGATCAGCGCGGTGACGTCGTCGATGGAGAAGCCGCCCAGGAACAGCTGCAGGCCCTTGTCGACGGTCATGTACGCCAGCACGGTGCCGACGAGGAACAGCGGGATCGCCGCGCCGAGGAACACGTACGTCCAGCGCTTCTCCCGCCGGTACAGGCCGGGCGCCACGAACGCCCACAGCTGGTACAGCCACACCGGCGACGACAGGACGATGCCGACGATGAAGGAGATCTTCAGGCGCAGGAAGAACTGCTGGAAGATGGTGTTGACCACCAGGGTGCACTTGCCCGACTCCAGCTGCTGGGAGGCGGGCAGCGCGCAGTAGGGCTCCTTGAGGAAGTCCCAGATGGGCTGGAAGAAGATCCAGCCGACGATCGTCCCGACCACCAGGGCCAGCAGCGCCTTGATCAGCCGGTTGCGCAGTTCGCGCAGGTGGTCCATCAGCGGCATGCGGCCTTCGGGGTCGACGGCCTTGCCGCTGCTCGGGCTCAGAAACTTCATCGTCGGCTTCGGGGTCGGGTGCCGCCGCTCACGCGGGCACGATGCGGGTCGGATGGGTGCGCGCGGGGCACGCCGGGCGCCGGACGCCCGCGGGGCGCCGGCCCTGCGGGGACGCCGATGCGGGGCGCCGCGGGTGCGGGAGGGACGGGCGCCGCTGGCCCGGCCGCCGGACGCTCGCCCGGCCGCGCCGCGCGGCGGCACCGCGGCGCGGCGCCGGGCGGCGGCACGCGCGGTACGCGGGTGCGGGGTACGCGGGGCACGTCACGGTACGACACCGGGGCGACGCCGGGCGCGGTCAGGAGTTGCGGAACTGGTTGGGGTCGGAGACCGGAACGCCCTGGATCGGCTCGCCGGAGGGCAGCGAACGCCGGGGGGCGGCGGCACCGTCGGCGGCGGCCTCGCGCTCCAGGCGGGCGGCCTCCTCGCGCAGCCGGGCGGCCTCCTGGCGCGGGTCGTTCTGCGGCGTCTGCGACGCGGCGGCGGGCTGGGCGGCGCCGTCGTCGTCGTCGCGCAGCCCCTTGGTCTCGGCCTTCAGGATGCGCGCCGACTTGCCCAGCGAACGGGCCAGCTGGGGCAGCTTGGCCGAGCCGAACAGCAGCAGGACGACCACGAGAACGATCAGGATCTCGCTGGTGCCGAAATTACCCATGACATTCCTCTTCAGCAGGTCTACTCACGACGATCGTACGCCGTCCTCGCGGCGCCGCGCCTCCCCCTGGGGAGCCGTCTCCTGCAGGATCCGCAGTTCCTCGTTCAGCGCCGAGTGCCGCGGGGCCAGCCGCCGCCGGGTGCGGTCCAGTTCCCGGCCCAGGCGGCGGACCCCCAGGTAGACCTTGAACGCGCACACCGCGAGCACGGCCAGGCCCGCGAAGCCCAGCGCCACCGACGCACCGACCCATCCCACGTCCGCCACCGTAACCGACGTCCTCCACCACTGTCGTCATCCGGACCGGTCCGCGCGGCACCGTCACGTGATGTTCACACAGACGTCGTATCACCACGAAACAGTGCAAACAACACCTGGAGCGGGCGCCGCGCCATCCACGTTCCCCCCGGCACCGCCGCGGTGCCGCCCGAGAACGCCCCCGAGAACGCCCCCGAGAACGCCGCCGAGAGCACCGCAGAAGGCACCGCCGAAAGCGCCGTCACCGGGTCCCGCTCATGCGTGCCCGTACAGCGCCAGCGCTCGGGAGGCGTCGTCGCGGACCTCGGCGGCCAGCTCCACGGGCGCCACCACGCGGCCCTGGTCGCCCAGGCGCAGCGCCAGGCCCCGCACCCAGCGGGTGTCGGAGGTGCGCAGCACCACCTCCAGCCGCCCCTCCCCCAGCTCCCGGACGCTCTCGCACGGGTAGTAGTCGGCGACCCAGCGGCCCTGCGCGGTCAGCTCCAGGGTGACCACGACGTCGTCGGGCGAGGGCCGGTACAGGCCGCCGGCGTCCACGTCGCGCGGCTCGGCGTCCTCGGGGACCTGCGCGGGCACCTCGTCCAGCACCCGCAGCGACGTGATGCGGTCCAGGCGGAACAGCCGCACCGCCTCGGCGCGGCGGCACCACCCCTCCAGGTAGGTGCTGCCCTCCACCACCAGCAGCCGCATCGGGTCCACGTCGCGTTCGGTGTTCTCGTCGCGCGCGGGCACGTAGTACGCCAGGTGCACGCGCCGGCCCCGGGCGATCGCGTCGCGCAGGCGGCCCAGGTGGCCGCGCGCGTCCGGCGCGCCGCCGCCCGCGGCGACCTCCACCGCCACCTTGCTGGCCGGCGCCGCCGCCGCGCCCGCCGCGGTCTCCAGCTTGGCGATCACGCGGCTGAGCGCGTCGCGGTCGGGCAGGTCGGGGATGCCCGCCAGCATCCGCAACGCCACCAGCAGCGCGCTGGCCTCGTCGACCTTCAGCCGCAGCGGCCGGGCGATCGACTCGGCCTCGGTGACGATGATCTCCCCGCCCTCGTAGGACAGGTCGATCGGGCAGTAGGGGTCGGGCGCGCGCAGCTCCACGCACCACAGCAGGTTCAGGTCGTCGATCAGCTGCTTCTCGGTGACGCCGAACGCCCGCGCGGCCTGGTCCAGCGCCACCGAGTCCCGGCTGATCACGTAGGGGACCAGCGCCAGCAGCCGCGCCAGCCGGTCGGTGGAGGTGGTGGCGCGGCCCCCCGTCCGGGCCGCGGGCGCCCCCGTGCTCTGCCCCGTCATCGATCACTCCCCGTCATCGGTCGCTCCCCGTCCGCTCCCCGGTCCGCTCCCCGGTCCGCTCCCCGTCCGGTCTCCGGCCGTCATCGGTCGCTGGCCGCCAGCGCCGCCTTCAGCTGCCAGATGACCGCCTCACGCAGGTCCGGCGGGTCCAGCACGACCACGTCGTCGGCGAACCGCGCCAGGTACGGCGCGAAGCGGTCGACGTCACGGAAGGTGAGGACGGCCTCGTCCCACGTCCCGTCGCCCACCGGCCGCACGTCCCGCGCCCAGCGCCGCGGCCCCTGCGCGGCGCCCGCCCGCAGCCGCACCGTGGCCGGGCGCGGCTCGCTCACCGGGTCGCCCCACGTGAACGCGATCCGCCGCACGTCCACCCCCGGCGGGACGGTGACGCTGCCGGGCGGGCCGTCGGGGACGACCTCCCCGACGATGCGGCTGAGCCGGAACACCCGCGTCTCGTCCCGGTCGCGGTCGTGCCCCACCACGTACCAGCGGCCCCGGCGGCTCACCACGCCCCACGGCTCCAGATGCCGCCGCGCCGCCCGGGTGCGCCCGACCCCCTGGTAGTCGAACGCCACGGGGCGGCCGTCGCGCACCGCCTCCCACAGCGCCGGGAACGACGGCTCGCCGGTGTCCAGCCGCGGCTCGATGCCCGGCGCGCTCGCGGTGTCGGTCTCCACCCCGGCCGCGCGCAGCTTCAGCAGCGCCCCCGACGCCGCGTCGGCCATGCTGGCGCGCTGCCACACCCGCGCCGCCAGCCCCAGCACCGCCGCCTCGTCGGGCGTCAGATGAATGTCGGGCAGCTCGTAGGCCTGCCGGGGGATCCGGTACCCGATGTCCTCCCCGCCCGCGCCGTGCTGGTCGCTGCCCACCTCCAGCGGCACCCCCAGCTCGCGCAGCTCCTCCTTGTCGCGTTCGAACATCCGCTTGAACGCCTCGTCGGAGTCGGGGTAGCCGGGCACCGCCCGGCGGATCTGCTCGGCGGTCAGATAGCGCCGCGTGGCCAGCAGGCAGACCACCAGATTGAGCAGGCGCTCGGTCTTGCGCCGCGACACTTGGCCACCACCTCGAAGTCGTGCTGCGGTCCGCTCGGCGAGCCCGCGCGTTCCCGGACGATTCCTCCGATCAGGACGCTACCGTTTCCTGCTGTGATCCGATGGCGCAAAGGCACGGTTGAAAGCGTCCGCCGGGAATGGCCGGGGGCGGTCGAGCTCGACGTGACGATCGACGGCGACGGCACCCGCCGGGCCCTGGCCTACACCGCGCTGGTGGGCAGACCACAGCCGGGCGACACCGTCCTGCTCAACACTACGGCCTTGGCGCTCGGCCTGGGCACCGGCGGCTACGCCATGGTCGTGGCCGTCCCCGACCGGCTGCCGCCGGACCCGACGGGCCCCGGCCACCTGGTCAAGGCCCGCTACACCCCGCTGCAGGCGACCGTGCTGGGCGCCGACGAGCAGGACTCCCCCCACCACGAGACGCTGCGCGAGGCCGACTCCCTGGACGGCATGCCGGTGATCGTGGCCGACCTGCACTCGGCGCTGCCGCCGGTCCTGGCGGGCCTGCTGGCCGACCGGCCCGGCACCCGCGTGGTGTACGTGATGACCGACGGCGGCGCCCTGCCCGCCTGGTTCTCCATGTCGATCGCCCGGCTGCGGCAGGCCGGCGCGCTCGCCGCCACGGTCACCGTCGGGCAGGCGTTCGGCGGCGACCTGGAGACGGTCACCGTCCACACCGGGCTGCTGGCCGCCCGCCTCGTCCTGGACGCCGACGTGGCGGTCGTAGCGCAGGGACCCGGCAACCTGGGCAGCGGCACCCGCTGGGGATTCTCCGGCGTCGCGGCGGGCGAGGCCGTCAACGCCGCCGCCGCCCTGTCGGGACGTGCCGTGGCGTCCCTGCGCGTCAGCGAGGGCGACGCACGCGAACGGCACCAGGGCGTGTCCCACCACAGCCTCACCGCCTACGGACGCGTCGCCCTGGCCCCCGCCGACGTCGTCGTGCCCGAACTGGGCGGGGACCTGGGGCAGCGCGTCGCGGCGCAGGCGGCGCCGCTGGGCGAACGCCACACCCTGGTGCCGGTACCGGTGGACGGCCTGCGCGACGCCCTGCGCGACGCCGAGACGGACTGGGGCGTGCGGCTGTCCACGATGGGCCGCCGCCTCGACCAGGACCTGGCCTACTTCCTGTCCGCCGCCGCCGCGGGCCGCCACGCGGCCGCGCTGCTCACCTGACCGGCCATCAGGCCCGGGCGGGCTGCGCCCTCTCAGGGACCCCCTCGGGGGTGTAGAAGTCGCGGAACGTGAACGCGCGCGGGGACGGGCCCCGCCCGCGCAGCAGTTCCAGACGCTCCACCGCCTCCTCCACCGTGGGGATGTAACCGGCGGGGACCCACCACAGCACCTGGTAGGCGCCGACGTGCCGCCGGAACCACTCACGGCGGCGGCGCAGCACCTCCAGGTGGGCGCTGCGGTAGACGAAGTCCCACAGCGCCTCCCGCGACTCCCACACCGAGAAGTTGATGATCACGTCGTCGCCGACGGGACGCACACCGGTGGCGTCGTTGGCGCCCTCCTCCACCAGGCGCCACACGAAGCCGGGCGACCCGTCGGCCAGCGCGTTGATCGGATCGAGCCGGGACATGAACTCCGCCATGCCCGGGGCGTCCAGGGGTTCGTTCAGCGTGCCCACGTTGAACTGGGCGAGATGATGGCCGGTCATGCCGGACACTCTATGTCAATCTTCGTTGTTTTTAGAAGGCCCAGACTCCTCCACCACCGTGCAGCACCACCCCGGACGCGCGTCCATCCGCACCCGCAGCCCCTCCGCGCCCTCCAGCAGCCCCTCCAGCAGCGCCAGGTTCATCCCGCACACCAACGGCGGGAACTGCTCCGAGAGCGCGTGAAACGGGCAGTTGCGCATCCGCACCGTGCCGCCCTCCTCCTGCCGCGGCTCGTAACCACGACGCGCCAGCACGGCCCTCACCGCCTCCAGACCGCCCACGGGCTCCGCACCGCGCAGCGCCCGCCCACGACGCCGGGCCACCCGCCGCAGCTCCTCGTCCAGGCCCGCGGCCTCGGCGGTCTCCGCCAGCACCTCGGCCGCCGTCCGGTAGTCACGCGGCGGCAGCGACAACGCCCGATCCTCGGGCGACCGCCGGTACAGCTTGGCCGGACGCCCCGCCCCCGGCCCCGACCGCCCCGTCAACCGCCGGCTCTCGGTCTCCAGCAGCCCCGCCTCGGCCAGCCTGTCCAGATGAAAGGCCGCCAGCGTGCGCGCCATCCCCGCAGCCTCGGCCGCCTCGTTCCGGCTCACCGGATGATCCTGCGCGGCCACGTACTCGTACAGCCGCCGCCGCAACGGATCACGCAGTGCGCCGAACGCCTCGAAGTCCTCCACCAGCCCAGTCTAAGAACAGCCGGACTTGGCGTTAGAACACCGCGGGCCAGGAAACGCCGCGGACCGGGGAACGCCGCGGGTCAGAGAACGCCGTGGACCAGAGAACGCCTCGGGTCAGGGAACGGCGCGGGTCAGTGGACGCCCAGGAGGTCGACGACGAACACCAGCGTGTCGTTGGCCTTGATGCCGGCCTGCGCCAGCCCCTCCTTGCCGTAGCCCAGCGACGGCGGCACCACCAAAAGCAGGCGGCTGCCCACCTTCTGCCCCACCAACGCCTCGTCCCAGCCCTTCATCACCTGACCCGTACCGATCGTCACCGCGTACGGACGGCCGCTGCGCCACGACGAGTCGAACACCCTGCCGTCCCGCCAGAACACCCCCACGTACTGCAACGCCACCAGCCGCCCCTTGGCGACCGCCGGCCCCTCCCCCTGGATCAGGCTGCGCACCTGCAACCCCTTCGGCGCCGCCACACGCGGAACCGTGACCTGCGGCGCCTGCCCCTGCGCCCCGCCCGACACACGCGGCAACCGCGGATCGTCCAGCCCCTGCGCCCGGCCCCGCGCATGCGCCGTCCTGCCGTACACCCCCCGCACGTCCAGCACGTACACCAGCGAATCGTCCGCGCCCACCTGATGCTGGGTGTCGCCCTTGTCGCCGTACCCCTCCGCAGGCGGAATCTTGGCCACCACCCGGTCACCCACCCGCGCCCCCAGCAACGCCTTGTCCAGCCCCGGCACCAGCCGCCCCGTCGGAAACGCCCCCGGCAACCCCGCGATGTAACTGTTGGCCAGCAACTTGTTGCCGTCCTTGCTCCACCGGTACCCGACATAGTCGGCCACCACCAGATCGCCCTTACGCGCCCCCTGGCCGTCCCCCTTCACCAGCGTCTTCACCGCCAGCTCCGCGCTCGGCTCCCCCTTCGGGAACGACACCTCCGGACGCGCCCCGAACTTCCCCCGGACCGACACCCCGACGTCGTCCCCACCCGAACACCCGGCGGCCAGCACCAACGGCCCCGCCAGCACGACCCCCAGCAACGGCGCGAAGACACGACGGCGCATGCGGCTCCTCACCCAACGCACGGCGACCCGAACTGAGCGCACACCCTACCGCCAAGGTGACCGGCCAGTAGCCCCTACACGCGCGAAACCGGGGACGGCGCCCACACCGGCGCCGCCCCCGGCCACACGACGAACGTCACATACCGGCGATCAACTTGTCGACCCGCTCGTCCACCGACCGGAACGGATCCTTGCACAGCACCGTCCGCTGCGCCTGATCGTTCAGCTTCAGATGCACCCAGTCGACCGTGAAGTCCCGCCGCTTCTCCTGCGCCCGCCGGATGAACTCCCCGCGCAACCGCGCCCGCGTCGTCTGCGGCGGCACCGACTTGGCCTCGAAGATGTCCAGGTCGCGCGTCACCCGCTCCACCGACCCGCGCTTCTCCATCAGGTAGTACAGACCCCGGTCGCGATGCACGTCGTGGTACGCCAGATCCAGCTGCGCCACCCGCGGCGACGACAACGGCAGATCGTACTTGCGCCGGTACCGCTCGATCAGCCGGTACTTCGTCACCCAGTCGATCTCCCGCGACACCAGATCCAGATCCCCGGTCTCCACCGCCCGCAGCGTCCGCTCCCACAGGTCCAGCACCCGCTTGACCACCGGATCCCCGCCGCGCCGGTCGATGAAGTCCTTCGCCTTGCCGTAGTACTCCTTCTGGATCTCCAGCGAACTGGCCTCCCGGCCGTTGGCCAGCCGGACCTTCCGCCGGCCCGTCATGTCATGACTGACCTCGCGGATCGCCCGGATCGGGTTCTCCAGCGTCAGGTCCCGCATCACCACGCCGGCCTCGATCATCCGCAGCACCAGGTCGGTCGCGCCCACCTTCAGCAGCATCGTGGTCTCGCTCATGTTCGAGTCGCCCACGATCACGTGCAGCCGGCGGAACCGCTCGGCGTCGGCGTGCGGCTCGTCCCTCGTGTTGATGATCGGCCGGGACCGCGTGGTGGCCGACGACACCCCCTCCCAGATGTGCTCGGCCCGCTGCGACACGCAGTACACCGCCCCACGCGGCGTCTGCAGCACCTTGCCCGCACCACAGATGATCTGCCGCGTCACCAGATACGGGATCAGCACGTCCGCCAGCCGGCCGAACTCCCCGTGCCGCCCCACCAGATAGTTCTCGTGGCAGCCGTAGGAGTTGCCCGCCGAATCGGTGTTGTTCTTGAACAGGTAGATGTCGCCGGCGATGCCCTCCTCCCGCAGACGCCGCTCGGCGTCCACCAGAAGGCCCTCCAGGATCCGCTCACCGGCCTTGTCGTGCGTCACCAGGTCGATGACACTGTCACACTCGGGCGTCGCGTACTCGGGGTGGCTGCCCACGTCCAGGTAGAGCCGCGCGCCGTTGCGCAGGAACACGTTGCTGCTGCGGCCCCACGACACCACCCGCCGGAACAGGTAGCGGGCCACCTCGTCGGGTGACAACCGCCGCTGCCCGCGGAAGGTGCAGGTGACGCCGTACTCGTTCTCGAGCCCGAAGATGCGCCTGTCCACATCAGTGAGCCTATGCGGCGGGACCGTCACTTGGCAGTCTCCACAGCCCCTTGTTTCGCACCCGCCATCAGGCCAGGGACGGCCACCCCCGACAGGTTTGACCGCCGCACCGCCCATCACCTTTACGGCGTAGATCCGATTTGGGGGATTTTTCCCGACAGAAAAACCCGCCGTGACCAGCCGCCCCACCCCCAGAACGACCGGCCACGACGGGTCACACGACCAGGCACGCCCAGACGCTCGACACGCCACGCCCCAGGACGCGACGCGCCCGCTCAGGACGCGCCGCCCGCTCAGGACGCGCCGTTCTCCGAACCACCACCCGAGGCGCCCTCACCCGACGCACCCGCCGAACCGCCGTCCGCCTCACGCAACAACGACTCGATCCGCGCCGCCGGAAGCCGCCGGAACAACCGATGCTCACGATTGCGATCCAGCACCGCCACCTCCAACGACGTCGCCTCCAACCGGCGATCCGCGTCCTGCGCCTCCAACGACCGCACCCCCGCCAGCAGCGCCTCCGCCAGACCCATCCCCTCCCGGAACCGGTCCTTCAACGCCTGCGCCACCGCGTCGGCCTGACCGCCCATCGCCACATAACCGTGCTCGTCGGCCACCGAACCATCGAACGTCAACCGGTAGATCTGATCCGAGGCGGCGTCCTCCCCCACCTCGGCCACCACCAGCTCCACCTCGTACGGCTTGTTCGTCTCCGTGAAGATCGTCCCCAGCGACTGCGCGTACACGTTCGCCAACCCGCGCGCCGTCACATCACGCCGGTCGTACTGGTACCCGTTGATGTCGGCGTACCGCACCCCGCCCAGCCGCAGATTCTCGAACTCGTTGTACTTCCCGACCGCCGCGAACGCGATCCGGTCATAGATCTCACTGATCTTGTGCAGCGCCCGCGACGGATTGTCCGCCACGAACAGGATGCCGTCGTCATACTGCAGCACCACGACACTGCGGCCCCGCGCGATCCCCTTACGCGCATAGTCCGCCTTGTCCTTCATCTGCTGTTCGGGCGACACATAGAACGGCATGGACACCGGTCTGGATCCCTTCTATCGCAGCGGAGCGGTCGGACCACCGGGCGACTCGAAACGAGCCTCCACCACGGCCTGCGCCAACGCGCCCACCTCGTCCTCACCCAGCCTGCGGTAACCGTCGGCCGTCACCGTCGCCACCACCGGAAAGATACGGCGCGTCAGATCCGGACCACCGGTCGCCGAATCATCATCGGCCGCGTCGTACAACGCCTGCACACACACCGTCGCCGCGTCCTCGGCCGACAGATCCGCACGGTACAGCTTCTTCAACGCCCCCCGCGCGAACACCGAACCCGAACCGATCGAATGGAACTCCCGCTCCTCGTACCGGCCCCCCGCCGGATCGTAGGAGAAGATCCGCCCCTCGTCCCGCTCCTCGTCGTACCCCGCGAACAACGGCACCACCGCGAGACCCTGCATCGCCAGACCCAGATTCCCCCGGATCATGGTCGCCAGCCGGTTCGCCTTGCCCTCCATCGACAGCGGACGGCTCTCCCGCTTCTCATAGTGCTCCAGCTCCACCTGGAACAGCCGCACGACCTCCATCCCGATCCCCGCGGTCCCCGCCACCGCGATCGCCGAGAACTCGTCGGCCCGGAACACCTTCTCCACATCACGCTGAGCGATCATGTGCCCCGCCGTCGCGCGCCGATCACCCGCCATCACCACACCGCCGGGGAACGTCACCGCCACGATCGTCGTACCGTGCGGAATCTCCTCCCCCGCCGACGACGCCGGCAGCACACGCCGCCCAGGCAGCAACTCCGGCGAGTACGCGGCCAGAAACTCCGTGAACGAAGACGTGTCAGGGCTACCGAACAACCCCGGCAGACGTCGGGTGTGCGAATCGTGGGACCCCACGCGACTCCTTCCCTCCACCATGGCACCGGCCGCCCACACGAGCACACCGGCGCGGACGTCTAGACCCTACTGTTCAAACCACGCTCACCGCATGCGACGTGATCCTCACCCAGATCCGCCCACGGCGAAACCCACACCCCCGACACACCCGCAAACCCCTCCACACCAAGCCCCACACACCCCCCGGCCACTACGATGACCACGTGGTGTGGCGTCCTCCCGGCCCCCAAGGCCCCCCGCCCGGACAACCGGGCTGGCCGAGCCCCCTCGGCCAACCAACCTGGCCCAGCGCCCCAGGCCAACACGCCTGGCCCTCCCGGCGCCCCCACAACATCCCCGCCTACGCCGCCACACCCCCGGCAACACCACCAGAACCACCACTCCCCGACGACGCCGACCCCTTCACCCGCGCCGAACACGAAACCCGCCTCATCGTCGGCAGCCCCTGGTGGCCCACCGCCACCCCACTCCAACGCCAACAAGCCCTCATACCCCAACTCCTCTCCCTCCCCGACCACGGCTGGTGGCTCCACGGCGCCTGGGCCCGCTGGTACCGCTGGCACCCCGCAGACAGCCGCTGGTTCCTCACCCCACCCCCCACCGGCCACGACCGCACCACCGCACTCCCCCTCCAACCCGGCTACGCCCCACCCCTCATCCCCGCCGAAATCCTCCCCACCGGACCCGACTACGCCCACGACTACGGACCACCCCGCGCCATCGCCGGCACCCCCCTCCCCGGCGCCATCCTCTACCGCCTGCGCTCCGTCATGTCCGAAGCCGCCCAGGCACCACCCCCCGACTACCCGCTCGGCTGGAACTTCTTCCTCCACGGCACACCCAGCACCATCGCCGTCACCTGGAGCACCACCCTCTGGTGCGCCTCAGTCCCCGCCTTCGACCCCCACGTCCACAACGACCTGCTCGACCTGTGGAACCCCCACCTCGCCCAGCCCTACGGCGACCAAGGCCGCCTCCGCTGGCTCGCCCCACCACCCCTGCACACCATCATCGGCCTCTACGCCGAACGCCTCCGCGCCGGCCGCCCCGACGCCGCCGCCCAGCTCATCCGCTGCATGGTCATGACCGCCCAGGCCCTCCGCGACGACCCCCGCTTCCGCCTGCGCGCCACCGCCCTGCTCGCCATGATCGAACCCCTCCAGGCCAACCCCGCCCTCGACCACCGCGCACTCCCCTACGGCGACCAGGCCGTCGAACGCCACTGGCGCACCCGCTGCCCCGCCCCGCTCGCCGCCACCCTCTTCGCCGACTCAGCCCCCGGCGAACGCTTCCAACTCGCCTTCTACGACCTCGCCACCGCCCTCCACCCCCTGTGCGGCGACCCCACCGACACCACCTTCGTCGAACCCCGCCACGCCGCCACCGCCCTGCTCGCCGCCGACATGGCCGCCTACCGCCCCGACCTCGCCACCCCCGTCTCCCGCTGGCTCGACCCCGAACTCCGCGCACTCCTCACCGACATCGTCCGGCAGGACACCCACCCCCTCCGCGACCTGTGGCCCACCGACGACACCCCGTCACCACGGCTCACCCCGCCCGACCCCGACACCGCCCTCGGCGTCCTCAGCGCCTCCGCCGCCGTCGGATTCGCCTGGTCACGCCTCGCCGGAGGCATCCCCATCCCACCCCGCGGCTTCACCGTCCCCAACGCCTACATCGCCCACATGGACACCCTCGCCGCCACCCCCACCGTCACCGACATGCCCATCGACGGCATCAGCGAGGGCATGAGCGACCGTACGAGCGACGACGCGTCCGACGGAGCGAACGACGGGGCGAGCGACGACACGGCCGACACCAACGCGGACGAGAAGAACGTCTGCGCGAACACCGACCCGGACCAGGTCATCGACCAGCACCCCACACCCGAGCCCTAAGAGCCGGATCCCCTTACCGGGCCTCAATCAAGGCCCAGCCCATCCGGCGGCTACGACCGGCACCTGCCGGATCTTCCCGCCGCAGGTCTTACCTGACGGTCGTGTGATCGCGGTCTCAGCCCGCCGACTTGGCTCCCCTAGCTTGGAGGCAGTTTCGCCCAACCCTCACAGGGGGTCTTGATCAGCCGGCCGGTGTTCCTCTGTCGGCGTTCCAGGACGAATGGAACATCTCGGCCCACGGCATGCTCTCGATCTCCTCCTCGACGGCGACCGCGTCCCTGCGGTACTCCCCGTCCCGCTCCCTGTACGGGCCCCAGCCATCCATCGGAACCGTCCGAGGGTCGACGTCAGGCTCGGTGAACGACAGCCGCATACCGCCGTCCTCACCGTCGGGCACTTCCTGGACGAGGCGGCGTTGAACGTAGTCCGCCGCCCGGCGAAGAGAGATCGGGTCGTCGCCCAACTGCCCCATACCGGTGTTGCAGCCGGTGCACAGCATGCCGCGCACGTCACCGGTGTCGTGATCGTGGTCGACGTGCTCCGCGGGCCTGTCGCAGCAGATCGCGCACAACCCCACCTGGAGGTGGAGCAGCAGCTCGGCGTCGTGGTGGTCGATGCCATACTTCCTGCGCAGGTGGTGGTGCCGCGTCGACCCCTCCTCCAACGGGCGCGGCTTCGCCCACCGCCTCAACTCGTTGAGCACGTGCCGGTTGGCACGGTTGATCACCTTGGTACCGAGCTCGATCATCATGCGCCGCGCGTGCGGGCCGCCCAACTCCAGGTACAGGGCGGCGTCGCGCATCCACTGCGGGTCGTCCTCGAACTGGCCGATCCCCCCGTTGCACTTGAAGCACAGCAGGTGGCGGACGAGCCCGGTCATGTGGTCATGATCGACGTGCCTGGCGGCGTTCTGGAGGCAGATGACACAGACGCCGCCCTGCTGCGCCCTCATCTGCTCCATCTCCTCCTCGGTGATGCCGTAGCGGAGCTTGAGGAGGTAGTTGCGCTCACTGCCGTGCTTGCGCCGCTTCCCCTCGACCATGACCGTGTTGTGGCAGCGCTTGCAGTAGGCGGTCAGCCCGGACTTCGTCGATCGGTTCCGGCCGAACTCTTCGACAGATTTGATCTGCTCGCACCGAGGGCAGTACTTCATGCCTTCGGGGACGGCCGAGTGCCTGCGATAAGGCCTCGCCTCCTTGCCCAACGCCGCCTGGCGCTTCCGGTAGGACGCGGCGTTCCGCAGGCCGAAGCACTCTTTGCAGTAGAGCGCCAATCCATCGGGAGATGCTTTGCGCCTATAGAACTGCGAGACAGGCTTCACCTGGCCGCAGTCTCGACATTTCTTGGTCAGCACGGCCCCCGACCCTACCGCCCACACCCGTGCCTTGTCAGCGTTTTACTGGCCGATCAAGAAATGAGGATCGACATATCGGACATGTCCGCTTTTATGTTGCTATTCCCCGCCCTTCTGGACATACGAGCGGATAAATTCCTCTGCATTCTCTTCGAGAACTTCGTCGATTTCGTCCAGAATTGCATCGACGTCGTCGTCGAGCTTTTCCTTGCGCTCCTGCAGTTCCTCGGCGCTCGCCTCCTGGGTCTCCTCGACCTCTTCGGTGCGGCGCGTGGTCTGCTTCTGACCGCCGGTGTCCTTCGTGGCCATCCCGTAACCTCCTCTGCCGGTTGCCCCCAGCCTATCCCCGATCATGGTCGGTGAGCGGATCATGACGAGCCGTTTCACCGTCCCGGCGGCCCGGGGGCCTGGTGGGGTTATCGCCCGTCCATCGCCCAGCGAAACGGTCATAACGGTCACAAATAAGCAGCGCCCCCACGTGGCGCATTACCACGTGGGGGCGCTCGTCGGCCCGGGTGAAAGGCTCGGTCAGCCCTCGCCGGTCAGGGTGGCGACCAGGTCGCCGGCGGTGCGGCAGCGGTCCAGCAGGGCGCCCACGTGCTGCCTGGTGCCGCGCAGGGGCTCCAGGGTGGGGACGCGCTGCAGGGACTCGCGGCCGGGGACGTCGAAGATGACCGAGTCCCAGGAGGCGGCGGCCACCGAGTCGGCGTACTGGCGCAGGCAGCGGCCGCGGAAGTAGGCGCGGGTGTCCTCGGGCGGGTGCTCGATGGCGTGCTGGACCTCGTCCTCGGAGACGACGCGTTCGATGCGGTCGCGGGCCACCAGGCGGTTGTAGAGGCCCTTGTCGGGACGGATGTCGGTGTACTGCAGGTCGACCAGCTGCAGCCGCGGGTGGGACCAGTCGAGGCCGTCGCGGCTGCGGTAGCCCTCCAGCAGTTCGAGCTTGGCGACCCAGTCGAGTTCGCGGGACAGCTGCATGGGGTCGTCGCCGAGGCGGTGCAGGACCGACTCCCAGCGGTCCAGGACGTCCTTGGTCATCTCGTCGACGTCGGCGCCGTAGCGGTCCTCGACGTACTTGCGGGACTGCTCGAGGTATTCCATCTGCAGCTGGACGGCGGTCATCTTGCGGCCGTCGCGCAGGGTGAGCAGGTGCTTGCAGGAGGGGTCGTGGGAGACGGCGCGCAGGGCGGCGACGGGCATGTCGACGGAGAGGTCGACGGTGAGGAAGCCGTCCTCGATCATGGCGAGGACGAGGGAGGTGGTGCCGAGCTTGAGGTAGGTGGAGACCTCGCTCATGTTGGCGTCGCCGATGATGACGTGCAGGCGCCGGTATTTCTCGGGGTCGGCGTGGGGTTCGTCGCGGGTGTTGATGATGGGGCGTTTGAGGGTGGTCTCCAGGCCGACCTCGACTTCGAAGAAGTCGGCGCGCTGGCTGATCTGGAAGCCGTCGCCGCGACCGTCGACGCCGATGCCGACGCGGCCGGCGCCGGTGACGACCTGGCGGGAGACGAAGAAGGGGGTGAGGTGGCGGACGATGTCGGCGAAGGGGGTTTCCCGTCGCATGAGGTAGTTCTCGTGGCAGCCGTAGGAGGCGCCTTTGTTGTCGGTGTTGTTCTTGTAGAGCTGGATGGGGTGGGTGCCGGGGATCATGGCGGCGCGTTGGGCGGCGTCGGCCATGACGCGTTCTCCGGCTTTGTCCCAGATGACGGCGTCGCGGGGGTTGGTGCATTCGGGGGCGGAGTATTCGGGGTGGGCGTGGTCGACGTAGAGCCGTGCGCCGTTGGTGAGGATGACGTTGGCGAGGCCGAGGTCCTCGTCGGTGAGCTGGCTGGGGTCGGCGACCTCGCGGGCGAGGTCGAATCCGCGGGCGTCGCGGAGGGGGTTCTCCTCTTCGAAGTCCCAGCGTGCTCTTCTGGCCCGTGCGGCCGATGCCGCGAGGTAGGCGTTGACGACCTGGGAGGAGGTCACCATCGCGTTGGCCCCTGGCTGGCCCGGTACGGAGATGCCGTACTCGGTCTCGATGCCCATCACCCGCCGAACACTCATATCGTCGAGCCTATCGGGGGCGAGGGAGTGGAGCCATGGGGCTCCTCCTCATTGCGCCGTGGTGTCGGGCCGGAGGGGGTGCCGCCGGTGGTTTCGTCGGTGGTGCCGGGGTGGCCGGGCGTTTCCGCCGTGGGGGCGGTGGAGGTCTGCGCGCGGGCGGTTTTGCGGAGGCCTCGGTCGACGCGGCGGAGGCGGTCGAAGGAGTCGCGCAGGCGCGGCTTGAGCCAGGCGGCGCCGGGGCGTTCGATGAAGCGGTGGATGAGGTAGGCGGCGGCGAGGACGGCGGCGATGAGGACGGCGGTGGCGACCTCGAGGGGGATGCCGGGGTAAATGGCGTGTCCGAGGACCGGTCCGATTTCGTAATGGATCAGGTAGGTGGGGTAGGTGAGGGCGCCGAGGGTGGCGAAGAAGCGCCAGCGGAGGCGGCGGAGGGCGCCGATGGCGACGAGGGCCATGACGGCGTAGGTGGCGGTGACGATGATGGGGGCGGCGGGCCAGGCGTCGGCGGGGGCGATGTGGTAGGGCTTGCCGGTGGCGATGGGGAGGGCGTGGCGGACGGAGACGGCCCAGGAGAAGGCGGCGATGCCCCAGAGGAGGATGTTGGAGCCGAAGCGGTGGATGAGGTAGAAGGCCATTCCGGCGATGAAGTACGGGGCGTAGCTGGGGATGAGGAGGTTCTTGAGGGTCTCGTTGCCGGTTTCGTCGGCGAAGATGGCCAGGACGCTCCAGGTGCCCATGAACGCGACGCAGTTGCGGTAGGTGGTTCCCGCGACGACCAGCAGGGCGATGAGGGCGTAGAAGTGCATCTCGACCCAGAGGGTCCAGTAGACGCCGCTGACGTCGGTGACGCCCATGCCGCGCTGGAACATGGTGAGGTTGGGGATGAGGTCTTCGGGGCGTCCCTTGCCCAGGCCTGTGGTGAGGTAGATGACGCCGACGAGGGCGACGCTGAACCAGTAGGCGGGGTAGAGGCGGGTGATGCGGGAGACGGTGAAGTCGGCGAGGCCGCGTCCCCAGACGCTCATGAGGATGACGAAACCGCTGATGAGGAAGAACAGGTCGACGCCGAGGTAGCCGAACTGTGTGACCTTGGATATGGGGGTGTACAGGTCGCGGGCGGTTTCGTCCTTCCAGGGGCCTCCGTTGCCGCCGGTGAAGTGGTAGAGGACCACGACCATGGCTGCGAGGAAGCGGAGCAGGTCGACCTCGTGGAGGCGGGTGTGACCTGCGGGACGGCTGCTGGTGTGGGTGTGGGCGGGAGACATCGGCGTTGAGCTTAAGGGACGGGCTTGATGTGTTTGTGCGGTTCTCCGTAATTCGTGGTGTGGGGTGTGGCAGTGGTGGTCATGGTGGGGAGTACGGCTGCGCGGGGGTGATCGGCCGGGTGGTGGGGCGGGGTGGCCGTGCCGGTCGTGGTGTGGGCCGCGTGGCGGGCCGGTGGGGTGGCGTGGTGCCTGGCGAGGGGGTGGGAACGTGGCGCGGCGGCCACCCGGGTGAGGGTGGCCGCCGCGGCGGGTCGTCGTGATCGGTTGTGGCCGTGTGCCTCCGGAGGGGCCGGCCGTCTTACAGGTACTGGCCGGTGTTGGCGACGGTGTCGATGGACCGGCCGGCTTCGGCGCCCTGCTTGCCGGACACGAGGGTGCGGATGTAGACGATCCGCTCGCCCTTCTTGCCGGAGATGCGGGCCCAGTCGTCGGGGTTGGTGGTGTTGGGCAGGTCCTCGTTCTCGCTGAACTCGTCGACGCAGGCGGCGAGGAGGTGGGTGACGCGCAGGCCCTTCTGGCCGGTGTCGAGGAACTGCTTGATGGCCATCTTCTTGGCGCGGTCGACGATGTTCTGGATCATGGCGCCGGAGTTGAAGTCCTTGAAGTAGAGGACTTCCTTGTCGCCGTTGGCGTAGGTGACCTCGAGGAAGCGGTTCTCCTCGCTTTCGGCGTACATGCGCTCGACGACGCGCTGGATCATGGCGTCGACGGTGGCCTCGGGGCTGCCGCCGTGCTCGGCGAGGTCGTCGGGGTGCAGCGGCAGTTCGGCGCGGATGTACTTGGAGAAGATGTCCTTGGCGGCTTCGGCGTCGGGCCGCTCGATCTTGATCTTGACGTCGAGGCGGCCGGGCCGCAGGATCGCCGGGTCGATCATGTCCTCGCGGTTGGAGGCGCCGATGACGATGACGTTCTCGAGGCCTTCGACGCCGTCGATCTCGCTGAGGAGCTGCGGGACGATGGTGTTCTCGACGTCGGAGGACACGCCGGAGCCGCGGGTGCGGAAGATGGAGTCCATCTCGTCGAAGAAGACGATGACGGGGGTGCCGGCGGAGGCCTTCTCGCGGGCCCGCTGGAAGACCAGGCGGATGTGGCGTTCGGTCTCGCCGACGTACTTGTTGAGCAGCTCTGGGCCCTTGATGTTGAGGAAGAAGCTCTTGCCCTCCTGGCCGGTCTTCTCGGCGACCTGCTTGGCCAGGGAGTTGGCGACGGCCTTGGCGATGAGGGTCTTGCCGCAGCCGGGCGGGCCGTACAGCAGCACGCCCTTGGGCGGGCGCAGGTGGTGTTCGCGGAACAGGTCCGCGTGCAGGTAGGGCAGTTCGATGGCGTCGCGGATCATCTCGATCTGGGAGGCCAGCCCGCCGATCTCGTGGTAGGAGATGTCGGGGACCTCTTCCAGGACGAGTTCTTCGACCTCGGCCTTGTGGATCTTTTCGTAGGCGTATCCGGAGCGCGGTTCGAGCATGAGGGAGTCGCCGGCGCGCAGCGGGACGCCGCGGAGCGGTTCGGCGAGCTTGACGACGCGTTCCTCGTCCGCGTGGGCGATGACCAGGGCGCGTTCGCCGTCGTCGAACAGCTCCTTGAGCATGACGACTTCGCCTTGGTCTTCGAATTCGAGGGCCTCGACGACGTTGAGGGCCTCGTTGAGCATGACCTCCTGGCCGCGCTGCAGCTTCTCGACGTCCACGGCGGGGCTGACGTTGACGCGCAGCTTGCGTCCGCCGGTGAAGATGTCGACCGTTCCATCGTCGCGGGCGTCGAGGAAGACGCCGAATCCGGATGGTGGCTGTGCGAGCCTGTCGACCTCCTCCTTGAGCGCCACGATCTGCTCGCGGGCCTCCTTGAGGGTCGCGACGAGGCGTTCGTTCTGCCCCGTCACGGCGGCCAGGTTGGCCTGTGCCTCATGGAGTCGTTCTTCAAGAACCCGAACCTGGCGCGGGGATTCCGCGAGCTTGCGGCGCAGCACGGAGATCTCCTCCTCCAGGAAGGACACCTGCGTCTGGAGGTCCCTGACCTCCTTGTCGTGCTGCGCCCTGCGCGCCCCAGCATCGTCTCGAGCGGCCACGCCCCGTCACCTCCTCACGAAGAGAGCCGACGACCTACTGAGACCCTACCTATCTGGCGGGCTTCCGTAACCTGCCCTTTCGGTACTCGTGTCGTGCCCGCCGCGGTGTGGCGGCGTGGGAACGGCGCGTGAACCGGGTCCCAGAATGCCGATGTTTGTGCGAATACGCAGGAGAAACGCCGGTCGCGGGGGGTGGGATTCCCGGGTGGCGGGGGCGTGGGGGGCGGTTCTGGGGGTGGGCGGGGGGTTGCGTTTGGTGTGTGAATTCGTTGTTACGTCCATGCCCGCAGGTGGCCGTGGCGTTGCCGTGGGGGGTGGAGGCGGGGTCGCGGGGGTGGTGGGGATCGTTCGGGATTTCCGAACTGTGATCTAGGACTCGGGGGTGTCGGGGGCCGGTGGGGCGGTTTCGCCGGTGCCCGCGGCGGGCTCTTCGGCGGGGCGCGTCCCGGGGGTCGAGGGCGTCTCGGGGGCCGGGGCGGGGTGGGCGCCCTTGGCCGGGCGGCGGCGGCGCATCGGGGGGGTGACGCCCTCGGCGAGACGGCGGGCGGTCACCAGGAAGCCGGTGTGCCCGACCATGCGGTGGTCGGGGCGGACGGCCAGGCCGTCGACGTGCCAGGACCGCAGCAGCGTCTCGAAGGCGTAGGGCTCGGCGAACGAGCCGTGGGCGCGCAGGTCCTCCACCACGCGGGACATCTGGGTGGTGGTGGCGATGTAGACGCAGACCAGGCCTCCGGGGATGAGGGCCTTGGCGACGGCGTCCAGGCATTCCCAGGGGGCGAGCATGTCGAGGACGACGCGGTCGACCTCGGTTTCGGTGAGGGCGTCCTCGAGGGCGCCGACGGTGAGGCGCCAGGCGGGGTGGGGACCGCCGAAGAACCGTTCGACGTTGGCGCGGGCGATGTCGGCGAAGTCGGGGCGGCGTTCGTAGGAGGACACCAGGCCGTGTTCGCCGACGGCGCGCAGCAGGAAGCAGGTGAGGGCGCCGGAGCCGGCGCCGGCCTCGACGACGCGGGCGCCGGGGAAGATGTCGGCCATGGCGACGATCTGGGCGGCGTCCTTGGGGTAGACGACGGCGGCGCCGCGGGGCATGCGCAGGGCGAAGTCGGCGAGCAGGGGGCGGAAGGCGAGGTATTCGGTGCCGCCGGTGCTGCGGAAGACGGTGCCTTCGGGGCTGCCGATGATGTCGTCGTGGGCGATGGCGCCCTTGTGGGAGTGGTATTGCTTGCCGGTCTGGAGGGTGATGGTGTTGACGCGGCCTTTGGGGTCGGTGAGCTGAACCTGGTCGCCGGGGCGGAAGGGTCCGTGGGGGACGCGGCCGGTGGCCGGGCCGTCGGGGCCGTTGACGCCGTCTGCGCCGTTCGGCGTGGGTTCGCTCATGGTGGTCAGGTTATCGGTGTGCGGGGTCCGCTCAGGCCACGCGGAAGGCGCGGGAAGGGCGGTAGGGGGCGGGCGGGGGCGGTCTCGGTGGGGGTGTGTTTCAGACTCCGGCGAAGGCGCGGTCGACGTCCGCGGCGACCAGGACGCCGTAGACGTGTCCGTCGGTGTCGAGGAGCAGGTATTCGGAGGCGGGGGCGCGGCGCAGCGCGGCGATGAGGTCCTCGCCGGTGAGGTCGGCGGGCAGGGTGAGGTCGGGTTCCAGGCCGCGGGACAGGTCGCCGATGGAGATCCAGGGGCGGCGTTGTTCGGGGGTGGCCTGCACGGCCTTCTCGTTGACCAGGCCGCGGGGGCGGCCGTCACCGTCGACGACGACGAGGGCGCCGGAGTGGTCGTGGTGGGCGCGGCGGACGGCTTCGGAGACGGGGGTCTCGGCGGTGACGAGGGTGGCGCGGCGGGCCAGGCGGCGGGCGTCGAGCAGGGGGATGCGGTCGCGGACGCGTTCAGCGCGGATGGCCTGGCCGGCGCCGACCCAGATGAAGGAGGCGATGAGGGCCGACCACAGCAGGCCGAGCCAGCCGAAGCCCGCGCCGCCGGTGCCGTCGATGCGGTAGGTGGCGATGAACGCGCCGGCGAGCAGGCACAGCACGGCGACGCCGCGGCCGACCCAGCCGGCGAAGACGGCGCCGTTGCGGGAGCGGCCGGTGAACTTCCACACGGCGGCGCGGACGAGGCGGCCGCCGTCCAGCGGCAGGCCGGGCAGCAGGTTGAACAGGCCGACGAGCAGGTTGGCGAAGGTGAGGGCGTCGACGAGCAGCAGCCCGACGGGCGGCAGGGGCAGCAGCAGGTGCGCCAGCACGCCGAGTCCGGCCAGTACGAGGTTGACGAGGGGGCCGGCGAAGGCGATGAGGAACTCGCGGCCGGGTGTGGGGGCCTCGCGTTCGATGGAGGTCTCGCCGCCGAGGATGTGCAGGGTGACGTGGCGGACGGGCAGGCCGAGACGCAGGGCGGTGACAGCGTGGCTGAGTTCGTGGACGAACACCGAGCCGTACAGCAGCACGGCGTAGGTGAAGGCGACGGCGAAGCTGGCGGGGCGGGAGACGACGCCGTTGACCTGGCCTTCGAACATGATGGTGACGACGATGGCCACCAGGAACCAGCTGGGCGAGACGAACACCGGCACGCCGAACAGGCGTCCGATGAAGAGGCCGGGGCCGGCGTCGCGGCGGCCGCCGCCGGGGCCCGCGGTGTCGCCGGTGTCGGTCTTGCCCTCGGTCTGGGGTGCGCTGTCTGCCACGTTCTCGATGCTACGGCCCTCGCGGCGCCGATTGCGTGCCAGGCGGCCGGGGGTGCGGGTGCCGGGGAGGGTCCGGTGGGGGCGGGGGTGTGACGTGCGGGGGCGGTGGGCGGGTGTGGCCGGGTGGCGCGGGCGCGGCGGTGGGTGAGGCCGCCGGGGGTGCGGGATTTCGTCGGGGGCGTCCCCTACGCTCTGGGCTATGACGACCGCCGAGGCCGATCGCTCAGCCAGCTCGCAGACTTCCGGGGTTCCGCCGGCGCCGCGGCGCGCGCCCGACCGGGAGGCGGGCGGGGACGTGGCGGTGGTGGGTTCGCTGTCGCCGTCGCGGGCGGGTGACTTCATGACGTGTCCGCTGCTGTACCGGTTCCGGGTGATCGACCGGATTCCGGAGCGGCCGAGTCCGGCGCAGGTGCGGGGGACGCTGGTGCACGCGGTGCTGGAGAAGCTGTTCGACCTGCCCACCGAGGCCCGTACGGTGCAGGCCGCGGTGGACATGCTGGTGCCGCAGTGGGAGCGGCTGGTGGCCGAGGAGCCGGAGCTGGCGGAGTTGTTCCGTGCCGCGGCGTCGGCCGGCGACGGCGACGCGCCCGCCGATCCGTCCGCTGCCCCGTCCGCCGACGCGTCCGGTGGGGCGTCCGGTGGGGCGGCGGGTGAGAGCGAGGCGGTCTGGTTGGAGCAGGCGCGCCGCATGGTCGAGCGGTACTTCACGCTGGAGGATCCGCGGCGGCTGGAGCCGGCCGAACGCGAGGTGTTCGTGGAGACGGTGCTGGAGTCGGGACTGCGGCTGCGCGGGTTCATCGACCGGGTGGACGTGGCGCCGTCGGGTGACGTCCGCATCGTCGACTACAAGACCGGCACGGCGCCGCGTGCCGACTTCGAGGCGCGGGCGCTGTTCCAGATGAAGTTCTACGCGCTGGTGCTGTGGCGGCTGCAGGGCCGGGTGCCTCGGTTGCTGCAGCTGATGTATCTGGGCAACGGTGAGATCCTGCGGTACGCGCCGGACGAGGCGGATCTGCGGGCGACCCAGCGCAAGGTCGAGGCGTTGTGGCAGGCGATCCGGCGGGCGATGGACACCGGTGAGTGGCGGCACCGGCCGAGCCGTCTGTGCGACTGGTGCGACCACAAGGTGCGCTGCCCGGAGTTCGGTGGTACTCCCCCGCCGCTGCCGACGGCGCCGGTGGGCCGTCCCTCCCCCGCGGACCTGGAGTCGTCGCTGCGCGAGCACGGCGATCTGTGACGCGGGGCCTGCCGGCCGGGTGGGTGCGGCGGGCGCCGCGTGTCGGGGTCAGTGGCAGTGGTGGTGTGCCGTATGCGGTGGGTGAGGTGGGCGGTTCATCCTTGGGGAGGACGGCGAATCCGCGTTCAGGATGGCTCGGCGGCGGGCGCGGGCTCCTAGGGTGAGAGTCGTGTCACCCCGCATCCGTGGACTTCGCAGCTGTCGTGCCTGGCTGCAGGCGCGTCCGCAGGCGGCCGACGCGCTGCTGGCGGTCGTTCTGCTGGCGGCGGGGTTGCCGCAGTTGTACGTCGAGCGGCTGCCGCCGGAGCTGAGCGACGCGTTCGCGGGGCCGGACGCGTTGCAGCTGGTCCTGGTCGCGGCGGCGGCGATGGCGTTGACGTTCCGGCGGACGCATCCGCTGACGACGCTGTGCTTCATGTCGGCGGTGCAGGTGTGGCTGGGGCTGGGGCACTACCGGCCGAGCGTGCCGGACGTGGTGGCGTTCCTGATCGGCGTGTACAGCGTGGCGGCGCATCGGGCTTTGGCCCGCAGCTGCCTGGGCGGGTTGCTGGCGCTGGTGGTGTTCAACGGGTTGCTGATCAGCTATCCGGTCGATCTGGGGTTGCTGACGTACCTGACGGACAACGGGCTGCTGGTCGGGGTGTGGGTGCTGGGCCGCAACCTGCGGGTGCGGCGGGCGTACTACGCCGAGCTGGAGGACCGGGCGGCGCGGCTGGAGCGGGTGCGCGGCAACGACGCGCGGGCGGCGCGGGTGGAGGAGCGGTCGCGGATCGCGCGGGAGCTGCACGACGTGGTGGCGCACCATGTCAGCGTGATGACGGTGCAGGCGGGTGCGGCGCGGCGGATTCTGGATCGTGATCCGGGCAGCGCGCGGGAGGCGATGACCACGATCGAGGAGGTGGGGCGCACCGCGTTGAGCGAGATGCGCCGGATCGTGGGGGTGTTGCGGACCGAGCGGGACGGTGAGCAGGAGGGCCGGGAGCTGGTGCCGCAGCCGGGTCTGGGCGATCTGGGTGAGCTGCTGGACAACGTGCGGGAGACGGGCCTGTCGGTGCAGCTGTGGATCGAGGGTGAGGCGCGGACGCTGTCGCCGGGGGTGGACGTGGCGGCGTTCCGGCTGATCCAGGAGGCGCTGACCAATACCCTCAAGCATGCCGGGGCGCAGGCGCGCGCGTGGGTGCGGCTGTACTACACCGATGAGGACCTGACCGTGGAGATCGAGGACGACGGGCGCGGCACCGCTACGATCATGGCCGACAACCGGGACGAACCGGGGCACGGTCTGGTCGGGATGTACGAGCGGGTCGCGTTGTACGGCGGTGAGCTGCGGATCGGGCCGCGGGTCGGGGGCGGTTTCGGGGTGCGGGCCCGGTTTCCACTGAAGGCGTAGATTGGTCGGCGGCGTGGCGGGGACGGCGTCCCCCCATGTCAGCCATCGGACGGCCTCGGGCGGCCGCGTGGTCGTGGCCGGGGGACGGTGCAGGGGCCCGGTGCTGAGCGCGCCGGGCGGCGAGGCGAGGAGCGGGTGGATGAGCCGGAGCCGGCACGCGGGACGCAGGGTCGGGGCGAGGTCATGAGCGCGGTGCGGGTGCTGCTGGTGGACGACCAGCCGCTGCTGCGGACGGGGTTCCGGCTCATCCTGGAGGCGGAGGCCGACATCGCGGTGGTGGGTGAGGCGGGGGACGGCGCCGCGGCGGTGGAGCTGACCCGGTCGCTGCTGCCGGACGTGGTGCTGATGGACATCCGCATGCCGGGGACGAACGGGATCGAGGCGACCCGGCGGATCGTGCGCGACGGCGCGGCCTCGCATGATCCGAAGGTGCTGATCCTGACGACGTTCGACCTGGACGAGTATGTGATCGAGGCGGTGCGGGCGGGGGCCAGCGGGTTCCTGCTGAAGGACTCGCCGCCGGAGGATCTGGTGCAGGCGATCCGGATCGTGGCGGCGGGTGACGCGATCGTGGCGCCGAGCGTGACGCGGCGGCTGCTGGACAAGTTCGCGACGCGGCTGCCGGCGGTGCACGACGCGGCGCCGCCGCCGGGGCTGGACACGCTGACCGAGCGGGAGCGTGAGGTGCTGACGCACGTGGCGCGGGGGTTGTCGAACGCCGAGATCGCCGCGGAGCTGGTGGTCAGTGAGACCACGGTGAAGACGCATGTGGGGAACGTGCTGGCGAAGCTGGGGCTGCGGGACCGGGTGCAGGCGGTGGTGTACGCCTATGAGACGGGGTTGAGCCGTCCCGGGCAGAACTGAGCGCGGCTCCGAGCGCGGCCCCGGCGGCGGTGAGGCCGCGGGGCGGTTCGTGCCGGGGGTTCGGGCGGGCCTCCGGCGTTGGTTCGGGCGGGGTCGTCCGCCCTTGTGGGGGCGGGTCGTGCGGGGGTGTCGCCGCAGGTCGGCCCGGTCGTCCCCGGCGGTCACCCTGAGGTGCGCCCTGAGCGGTCCCTGTCCTGTGGCCGGGGCTCCCCTACTCCGGTAGGACGATCGGGGGTGGAGTCCTCCTGCCGGGGGCGGAGCACCGATTCCCTGCCTGAGACTCATTTTTCGGTCACTCGCGGCATCTACTGTTCTTGTGACGGCGATCGATGGGGGAGTTCGACGCCGCCGCCGAGCCGGTCCGGCTCGGTGTCCGCCCTTCCGTTCCTTCCGATTCCGCGTTCCACCTTTCAGACAGGGGAGTTCACGTGACGAACACCGCCCCACCGACCGCCGACGCGTTCGACGCGCCCGGGGCGGGCGACTTCGCCGCACGGGCACAGCAGATCGCCAAGGTCTACGGCTCCGGCGACGCCGAGGTCATCGCCCTGGACGCGGTGACCGTCGGCATCCCCCGCGGCCGGTTCACCGCGATCATGGGTCCGTCGGGTTCCGGCAAGTCCACCCTGATGCACTGCATGGCGGGCCTGGACTCGGTCGACTCCGGGCAGGTCTACATCGGCGACGTGGAGCTGACCCGGCTGCGCGACAAGCAGCTGACCCGGCTGCGCCGCGACAAGGTCGGGTTCATCTTCCAGGCGTTCAACCTGGTGCCGACGCTGACCGCGCTGGAGAACATCACCCTGCCGATGGACATCGCCGGGCGCCGGCCGGACCGCGAGTGGCTGGACAAGGTGATCGACACCGTGGGGCTGCGGCCGCGGCTGAAGCACCGTCCCAACCAGCTGTCGGGCGGGCAGCAGCAGCGGGTGGCGTGCGCCCGCGCGCTGGCGTCCCGGCCGGAGATCATCTTCGCGGACGAGCCGACCGGGAACCTGGACTCGCGGTCCGGGGCGGAGGTGCTGTCGTTCCTGCGCGAGTCGGTGACCTCGATGGGCCAGACGATCGTGATGGTCACCCACGACCCGTCCGCCGCCGCCTACGCCGACCAGGTGCTGTTCCTGCAGGACGGGCGGATCGTCGACACCATGACCGAGCCCACCGCCGAGCGGGTGCTGGAGCGGATGAAGGGCTTCGAGCTGCCGGGAGTGGCCGCCCGATGATGGCACGGGTCACCCTCCGCAATCTGGCGGCGCACAAGATCCGCCTGGTGCTCACCGCCGTCGCGGTGATCCTCGGCGTGGCGTTCGTGTCCGGCACGCTGATCTTCACCGACACGATGAACAAGCAGTTCGACGACCTGTTCAACGGCATCGGCAAGAACGTGGCCGTGGACGTGCGGGCCAAGAAGGCCGTCGACGACCCCATGGACGACGGGTCGGGGTCCCCGCCGGTGCCCGCGTCGCTGGTGGAGACGCTGCGCAAGGTGGACGGCGTCAAGGACGTCACCGGCAACGTCACCGGGTACGCCGCCGTCGTCGGCCGCGACGGCAAGATCGTCGGCGCGGAGAGCCAGGGGCCGCCGCAGCTGGGCGTGAACTGGGTGCCCGGCGGCGACTACGACCTGACCTCCGGGCGTGCGCCCCGCGGTCCCGGTGAGGTCGTGCTGGACTCCGGTACCGCCGACAAGGCCGGGCTGCGCCTCGGCGACACCGTCAAGATCGCCACGCAGGGGCCGCCGCAGCGGATGCGGCTGGTCGGGATGTTCGACGCCGGCGGCATGATGGGCGCGACCATCACCGCGTTCGACACCCCCACCGCGCAACGGCTGCTGGGCCGCCCCGGCTACTTCACCGACATCCAGATGGGCTCGTCGGGGCCCGGCGAGGCCGAGCTGCGCGACCGGGTCGCGCGGGTGCTGCCCGCCGGGGTCGAGGCGGTCACCGGCACCCAGCTGCGTGAGGACGCCAAGAGCGACGTCGCGGGGTTCATGGATTTCTTCCGCACGTTCCTGCTGGTGTTCGCACTGATCTCGATCTTCGTCGGGGCGTTCATCATCTTCAACACCTTCTCCATGCTGGTCGCCCAGCGCACCCGGGAGCTGGCGCTGCTGCGCGCGATCGGCGCGGCCCGCCCGCAGATCACCCGCGCGGTGGTCGGTGAGGCCGTCGCGGTCGGCGTGGTCGGGTCGACGCTGGGCCTGGCGGCGGGCGCCGGGCTGGCGGCGCTGCTCAACGCCCAGTTCATGGGTGAGGACGGCGGCGGCCTGGTGTTCACCGCCACCCCGGTGCTCTGGTCGTACACGGTGGGGATCGTGGTGACCGTGGTGTCGGCGTACTTCCCGGCGCGCCGCGCCGCCAAGATCCCGCCGGTGGCGGCGATGCGCGACGACGTGGCGTTGCCGCAGCGGTCGCTGCGGATCCGGGTGGCGCTGGGGTCGCTGCTGACCGCGGCGGGCGCGGCGCTGATCGGGCTGGGCCTGGCCGGGGGCGGCGGCAACCCGGCGGTCCCGGTGGGGGTCGGGGCGCTGCTGGTGTTCCTCGGCGTCGCCATGCTCGCCCCGGTGATCAGCGTGCCGGTGGTGCGGGTGCTGGGTGCGCCGTTCGCGCGGCTGATGGGCGCGCCGGGCCGGCTGGCGCGGCAGAACGCGCTGCGCAACCCGCGGCGCACCGCCGCCACCGCCGCGGCCCTCATGATCGGCCTGGCGTTGATCACGGCGGTGAACGTGCTGGGGTCGTCGATGCGCGCGTCCGTCGACGCGCAGATCGACAAGCAGTTCAGCGCCGACTACATCGTGTCGCCGACCGGTGCGGGCGGTATGGGCACCGAGGTCGCCGGGAAGGTCGCCGCGGCGCCGGGGGTGACGTCCGTCACGGCGTACTACCTCGGGCAGGCCAAGTTCGGCGGCGAGCGGGAGTACTACGTGGCGGGTGACGCCGCGGCGCTGTCGCGGGGCTCGAACCTGAAGATGGTGTCCGGCGGGACGGCGCTGGGCCGCGACGGGATGCTGGTCGACGAGGACGTCGCCGACGGCAACAAGTGGACGGTCGGCAGCGTCGTGCCGGTGCAGTTCCCCGACGGGAAGACCGAGCGGCTGCGGGTCGCCGGCGTGTACGCCAAGAACGAGTCGCTCGGCTCGCGGGTGGTGGCGCAGCAGACGTACCTGGCGCACACCGCCCGGCCCAGGGTGCAGGGCGTCATCATCGACGCGGCGAACTCCGACGCGGCCACCAGGCAGGCGGTGGAACGCGCCCTGGCCGACTACCCGAACGTGAAGGTGCAGGACCGCAGCGGACTGAAGGAGGAGGCCGCCGAGCAGGTCGACGGGTTCGTGACGTTCCTGACCATCCTGCTGGTCATGTCGGTGATCATCGCGGCGGTCGGGGTGGTCAACACGCTGGCGCTGTCGGTGATCGAACGCACCCGGGAGATCGGGCTGCTGCGGGCCATCGGCGTCAACCGGCGGCAGCTGCGCCGCATGATCCGGCTGGAGTCGATCGTCATCGCGGTGTTCGGGGCGGTGCTCGGCATCACCATCGGCGTGGTGTTCGGCGCGGCGCTGCAGCAGGCCCTCGAAGGCCAGGGGCTGACCGAGCTGAGCGTCCCCGTCGGCACCCTGGCCGTGTACGTGGTGGTGGCCGCCGTGATCGGGGTGGTGGCGGCGGTGTGGCCGGCGTGGCGCGCCGGGCGCATGGACGT
Organism: Actinomadura sp. NPDC047616; assembly: GCF_040642915.1. NCBI lineage: Bacteria > Bacillati > Actinomycetota > Actinomycetes > Streptosporangiales > Thermomonosporaceae > Actinomadura > Actinomadura sp. NPDC047616. Next base: position 283,480 of record NZ_JBEYTB010000005.1, on the reverse strand, counting down.
GCTGAAGGCCATCTCCACCGAGTGACCCGGCGCCCCGGGGGCGGGCGTCCCGTGCGGCTGCGGCCGCGCGGGACGCCCGTTCTCATGCGGGCGCGGTCACGCGCGGCGCGGGTTGACGGCGGCGTGGACGGCGTCGCCGAGCACGTTGAACGCGATCGTGGTGGCCAGCAGCAGCCCGGCCGGCACCAGCAGGAACCACCACGCCGTCTGGTAGTAGTCCTGCGCCTCGGCCAGCATCCCGCCCCAGCTGGGCGTGGACGGGTCGGCGCCCGCGCCCAGGAACGTCAGGGTGGACTCCAGCACGATCGCCTGCGGCACCTGCAGCGACGCCAGCGCCGTCACCGGCGCCGCCAGGTTCGGCGTCACCTCCACCGCCATGATCCACAGGGGGCCGGCGCCGAGCGCCCGCGCCGCCTGCACGTACTCCTGCTCACGGATCGCCAGCACCTCCCCGCGCACCACCCGCGCCATCGCCGCCGAGGAGAACACCGCGATCACGCACACCGTCGTCAGCAGCCCCCCGCCGAACGTGGTAGCCACGACGATCGCGACCAGCAGGTACGGGAAGGACAGGACGATGTCGGCGAGGCGTCCCAGCAGCGTGTCGGCGGCGCCGCCCAGCAGGCCCGCGGCCGTGCCCGCCGCCACGCCCAGCAGCGTCGCCAGCGCCGTCGCGCCCACCCCCACCAGCAGCGACACGCGGGCGCCGTAGGCGGCGCGGACCAGCACGTCACGGCCGAGGGCGTCGGCGCCGAGCCAGAACTCCCCCGACGGCGGCGCCGGCCGCCCCGAGGGGTCCAGGCCGGTCGCCGGGTAGCCGCGGCCGGCGGCGTGGCCCGTCCAGCGTTCCAGCAGCGGCGCCGCGGCGGCGAACACGACCAGCAGCGCCAGCACGGCCAGCGCCGCCGTCGCCGGCCGGTCGCGGCGCAGCCGCGCCAGCGCCATGCCCCACGGTCCGCGCGGCGCCGCGCGTCGCGCGGAGGCGGCCCGCATCCGGGCCGTGACGGCGAGCACGCCCGCGTCCCGCATCTCCCCTCCCGCCAGGTCCAGCCGGATCCGTCACCAGGACGAATCTGCTGCACGAAGGGGATCGTGTCACGTCGAGTGTCCAGACCGTTACACGACGACGCCCGGGAGTGTCAGGACGCGGGTCAGCCCGGTGCCCCGCGCGGAGGCGCCGCTCAGGCCGGCGGCTGGTCGTCGGTGGCGGCGGTGTCGGCGTCGGCGGCGGAGGCGCCGTTGTGGGCGACGGCGGCCTTGGCGACCTCGTCGGTGGCGCTGACCGTGGCGTTCTCGGGGAAGTGGCAGGCGGTCAGGTGCCCCGGGCTCAGCTCCACCAGCGGCGGCTCGATCTGCTTGCAGATGTCCTGCGCCTTCCAGCAGCGGGTGTGGAAGCGGCAGGCCGGCGGCGGGTCCAGCGGGCTGGGCACGTCGCCCTGCAGGCGGATGCGTTCGCGGTCGCCCCGCCTGGCCGGGTCGGGGATCGGCACGGCCGACAGCAGCGCGTTGGTGTAGGGGTGCATCGGCCGCTCGTACAGGTCGTCGCGGTCCGCCAGCTCGACGATCTTGCCGAGGTACATGACGGCGACCCGGTCGGAGATGTGCCGCACCACCGACAGGTCGTGCGCGATGACGACGTAGGTCAGGTCCAGCTCGTCCTGCAGGTCCTCCAGCAGGTTCACCACCTGCGCCTGCACCGACACGTCCAACGCCGACACCGGCTCGTCGGCCACGATCAGCTTGGGCCGCAGCGCCAGGGTGCGGGCGATGCCGATGCGCTGGCGCTGCCCGCCGGAGAACTCGTGCGGGTAGCGGTTGTAGTGCTCGGGGTTGAGCCCGACCAGCTCCAGCAGGTCCTGCACGGCCTTCTTGACGCCCTGCTCGGTCTCGATCTTCTGCAGCCGGAACGCGGCCCCGACGATCGACCCGACCGTCTGCCGCGGGTTCAGCGACGAGTACGGATCCTGGAAGATCATCTGGATGTCCCGGCGCAGCGGGCGCAGCTGCCGCTGGGACATGTGGGTGATGTCCTGGCCCTCGAAGGTGATCGAGCCGAAGCTCGGCTCCAGCAGCCGCATGATCATGCGGCCGGTGGTGGTCTTGCCGCAGCCCGACTCGCCCACCAGGCCCAGCGTCTCGCCCTTGCGGACCGAGAACGACACCCCGTCCACGGCCTTGACGGCGCCGACCTGCCGCCGCAGCAGCCCGGCGGTGACCGGGAAGTGCTTGCCGAGCCCCTCCACCGACAGCAGGGTCTCGCCCTCGGTGACGGTCTCGGTCTCGGCCGCGGTTGTCTTGGTGCTCACAGTGGTCCCACCCGTGCTCGTCACAGTTTCGGCGCGATCTCGGTGTTCCAGATCTCCCGCCGCCTGCTCAGCGGCAGGTGGCAGGCGACCTTGTGGCCCGGTTCCACCTCGCGCAGCTCCGGCCGTTCCGTCTCGCTCTTGCCGTCGTTCAGCTCGGCGTAGGCGCAGCGCGGGTTGAACGCGCAGCCCTGCGGCACGTTGATCAGGCTCGGCGGGGCGCCCTTGATCGGCATGAGCCGTTCCGCGCGGGCCCGGTCCAGCCGCGGCATCGACCCCAGCAGGCCCCACGTGTAGGGGTGCAGCGGCCGGTGGAAGGCGTCGTCGACGGTGGCGTACTCCACGCAGCGGCCCGCGTACATCACCAGGATGTCGTCGGACAGCTCGGCCACCACCCCCAGGTCGTGGGTGATCATGATGACCGCGGAGTTGAACTCCTGCTGCAGGTCGCGGATCAGGTCCAGGATCTGCGCCTGCACCGTCACGTCCAGCGCGGTGGTGGGCTCGTCGGCGATCAGCAGTTCGGGGTCGCACGACAGCGCCATCGCGATCATGGCGCGCTGGCGCATGCCGCCGGAGAACTGGTGCGGGTAGTCGTCCACCCGCCGGTCCGGGCGGGGGATGCCGACGCGGCCGAGCATGTCGATGGCGTGCTTGCGGGCGACCTGCTTGGAGACGGCGTTGTGGATCCGGTACGCCTCGACGATCTGCTGGCCCACCGTGTAGAACGGGTGCATCGCCGACAGCGGGTCCTGGAAGATCATCGCCATGTCGCGGCCGCGGAGCCGGCGCACCTCGTCGGGTGAGGCGCCGACCAGTTCCTTGCCGTTCAGCCAGATCTCCCCCGACACGCGGGCGTTGCGCCGGTTGTGCAGGCCGAGGATGCCCAGGCTGGTGACGCTCTTGCCGGATCCGGACTCGCCCACGATGCCCAGGGTCTTGCCGCGTTCGAGCTGGAACGACAGCCCGTCCACCGACTTGACCAGGCCGTCGTCGGTCGGGAAGTGGATGCGCAGGTCGCGCACCTCGAGGAACGCCGTCGGCGGCCGGGACCCGGCGGTCTCGGCGACCGTCTCGACGGCCCCGCCGTCCTTGCCCTTGCCGGCCGTGCCGGTCTCGGCCTTGCCGGCCTTGTCCTTGCCCTTCGCCATCAGCTGTGCCTCACCCTCGGGTCGACGATCCCGTACAGCAGGTCGACGACCAGGTTCGCCAGGACGATGAACAGCGCCGCGACCGACACCACGCCCAGCACCACGGGCAGGTCGCTGCCGATCACGCCGGCCAGCGCCAGCTCGCCCAGGCCGTGCAACCCGAACGTGCGTTCGGTGAGCACCGCCCCGCCCAGCAGCAGCCCGATGTCCAGGCCGAACAGCGTCAGCAGCGGCGTCAGCGTGCCGCGCAGCGCGTGCTTGGTGATGACCGTCTTCTCCGGCAGTCCCTTGGCCCGCGCGGTGCGGATGTAGTCCTCGCTCAGGGTGTCCAGCATGCCCGCCCGCGTCATCCGCGCGTACATCGCCGCGTACAGGAACGCCAACGTCACCCACGGGAGTATGAGATTACCCGCCCAGGCGAACGGGTTGTCCAGGAAGGAGTGGTAGCTGACCGGTGGCAGCAGGTCCCACTCGTGCACGATGAACGTCAGCGACAGCAGACCGGTGAAGAAGATCGGCAACGACACTCCGGCCAGCGCCACCAGCATCGCGGCCCGGTCGAACACCGAGCCCTTGCGCAGCGCCGACAGCACGCCGATCGACACGCCGATCACCAGCCACAGCGACGCCGCCCCCACCACCAGCGACAGCGTCACCGGAATCCGGTCGACGACCTGGTCGGTGACGTTCGTGCTGGTGCGGAACGAGTACCCGAAGCACGGCGCCGGGCAGTCGATCTTCTCGGTGCCGGTGTCGTAGGTGTCGCCGGCCACCACGCCCTTGAGGAACCGGCCGTACTGCACCGGGATGGGGTCGTCGAACCCGAGCCGTTCCTTGATGGCCTGCACCGTCTCGGGCGTCGGCGACTTGCCGGCGAAACGGGAGGCCAGGTCGTCGGTGCTGGTGCCGGCCAGCCGGGGCAGCAGGAAGAAGATGGAGAAGGTGACCGCGCTGATGACCACCATCAGCGCGACCGCGCCCACGAGCCGGCGAACGATGTATGCGATCACGGTCTGCGGCGGTGGGCGGCCGCCCGGGCTCGTGACCCGGGCGGCCGCCCGACGCCTTCACCTGCTTTCGTTCAGCGAGTGGTGTCGGGGCCTCAGCCGCTCAGGCCGAGCGTGGAGTAGTTGTACATGCCGTAGCCCTCGTGGAAGAAGACGTTGGTCAGCTTCTCCGGGCGGTACAGCAGCGACTTGGCGTACACGTTGGGGATGGCACCGGCCTCCTTGCGGAAGATGTCATCCACCTGGTTGTACATCTGGGCGCGCTGGTTGCGGTCGGCGATGTTCATCACGTCGTCCCAGATCTTGTTGACCTGGGCGTTGTCGAACAGGCCCGCGTTGGCGTTGCCGGACTCGACGATCGCGTCCTTGTCGGTGATCGCCTGCAGGTAGCCGTAGCCGGTCGGCCAGTCGGCGTGCCAGCCGTAGGTGCCGACGCCGATGCCCTCCTTCTCCACGAAGGACGGCGAGCCGAACTGGTCGTTGGTGTAGGTGTTGGCCGGGTAGCCCTGCAGGTTCAGCTTGATGCCGACGCGGCCCAGCGACTGCTGCAGCGCCTCGGCGACGGCCTTCTCCTTCGGCCGGTCGCTGCGGTAGACCATCTTGGTCTCGAAGCCGTTCGGCTTGCCGCACCGCTGCAGCGCCTGCTTGGCCTGCTCGACGTCGCCGGTGTAGCCCTTCTCGGCCTTGGTGTAGTGGTCGGTGCCCTTCTGGCGGCCCTCGATGTTCGGCGGCATGATCGAGGTGGCCAGCTCGCCGCCGACGTCACCGCCGTAAGCGCGCCACATCGCGTCGCGGTTGGCGGCCCACACCATCGCCTTGCGGCACTCCAGCGGGATCAGCTTGGTGTTGATCGGGTTGTACCAGCTGAAGCCGCCGGGCGGGTTGTCGGCGTTCTCACGCTTCTTGGGGTCGGTGAGGATCGCCTTGCGGGCGTTCTCCTGCACGCCGGTGCCCGGCAGGTCCACGTGGATCTGCCCGGACATCAGCTGGTTGTCCAGCTCGTCGGCGTTCATGCCGGCGACCAGCTGGATGCTGTCGGGCAGCTGCTTGCGGTTGGGGTCGGTGGACTGGTCCCACTGGTCGTTGCGGACCAGCGTGCCGCCCTTGCCGGGCTCGTAGTCCTTCTCCCACTTGTAAGGGCCGGACGACACCGGGTGCAGGCCGTACCGCTCGCCCTTGTCCTTGCTCTGCGGCACCGGCGCGGTCTGGCCGCTGAAGGTCACCAGCTCGTTGAACTCGGCGAACGGCTTCTTGAGGTGGAAGACGACGGTGTAGTCGTCGGGGGTGGTGACGCCCTTGAAGTGGTCGAGGTTCTTGTCCTTGTAGGGACCCTTGTACCCCTCGGCGTCCAGGAGGGTGGAGAAGTAGCTCGGACCGTTGCGCAGCACGCCGCGGTCGAACGTACGGGCCACGGCGTAGCGGATGTCCTTCGCCGTGATCTCCGTGCCGTCCTCGTACTTCAGGCCCTTCTTCAGCTTGTAGGTCCAGGACTTGCCGTCGGCGCTGGCCTGGCCGAGGCCCTCGGCCAGGTCCGGGACCGGCTGCCAGCCCTCGGTACCGGGCTTGGCCGGGTAGGTCAGCAGCATCCGCGAGTACAGCCGGACGAAGTTGTTCGCCCAGGCGTAGTACATGTCGCCCGGGTCGATCGAGTCGATGTCGGAGCTGGTCGCCATCTTCAGGGCGCCGCCGCGGCGGTCCGACGGGTTGTGGATCTTGCCGATCGCGGCGTTGCTGACCGAGGTGCTGGCGCTGCCGCCTTCGTCGTCGCCGCCTCCGCACGCCGACACCAGGCTGAGCGCCAGTGCGCCGGCGGCCGCGGTCGCAAGGACCTTGGGCCTTCTCATGAGCTCCCTTTCAACTATGACGGTCGTCCCCGCGGGGGTCAGCGGGTCCGGGGGTCAAGTGCGTCGCGCAGTCCGTCGCCGAACACGTTGAAGGCCATGACGGTGACGAAGATCGCGACACCGGGGATGACCACGTAGTAGGGCGCGATCTGGTAGGTGCTGATCGCGGTGGTCAGCATGCCGCCCCACGACGGCGTGGGCGGCTCGATGCCGACGCCCAGGAACGACAGCGCCGCCTCGAACAGGATGTTCGTGGGGATCATCAGGGTGGCGTACACCAGGATCGGCGCGACCAGGTTCGGCAGGATCTCGCGGACGATGATGTACGGGGCGCGGGCGCCCATCGAGCGGGCGGCGTCGACGAACTCGCGTTCGCGCAGCGACAGCGTCTGGCCGCGCACGATCCGGCCGATGTAGGGCCAGCTGAAGAAGCCGATGATGAACACCAGCATCGCGATCCGCAGTCCGTTGCCGCTCAGGCCCAGCATCGACTCGGGCAGCACGCCGACGATGGCGATGGAGAACAGCAGCAGCGGGAAGGCCAGGAACACGTCCATCACGCGCGCGATCACCGCGTCGACCCAGCCGCCGAAGTATCCGGCGATGACGCCGAGGGCGGTGCCGATGACCGCGGCGACCACGGTGGCCAGGAAGCCGACCAGCAGGGACACGCGCGACCCGTAGACGATGCGGCTGAACAGGTCGCGGCCGGTGGTGGGCTCGAGGCCGAGCAGGAAGTCGCCGCTCATGCCGCCCATCGGCTTCATGGGGGCGCCCAGCGTCGGGTCGATGAGCTCCTGGTGGTACTCGTTGGGCGGGTGCCCGAACAGTTTCACCAGCAGCGGCGCGAAGATCGCCATCAGCACCAGCAGGATGATCAGCACGCCGCCGGTCATGGCGACCTTGTCGCGCCGTAGCCGCAGCCAGGCGATCTGCCCGAGCGAGCGGCCCTGGATGGCCTTGCGCCCGACCCCCTCGAGGACGGCGTCCGGCTGGGCCGATTCGGCCCCGGACACCTCGATCGGTGCGGTCACGCTGCGTACCTCCTACCGTTCGGCCACGTCGCCGCCGGCGCACGCGCCGCGAGGGCGGGGTCTCCGCACCGCATGCCCGTTACGCCGTGTTTTGCTGAGGGAAACCTAGTCCTTCGGCCACGACTGTCCATCCCGCGAACCCGTGTCTGCCAGTACCCGTTTCTGACTTGTGATCTCGTCGTCATCTGGGGCACATGCGATCCGCACAATGGAAGCGACAAACCGCCCAGATCGTACGCTCGGTCACGAGCAGACGGAGCCACCGGGGGTGTTCCGGCCCGCAAGCTTTATCGTTCCGAAGCCGATTCGATATCGATTCGGCGCAGGTCAGGGCCGCGTGACAGGAGTTGCTTGCGTGAGCGCCGGCTCTGCCGTGACCCATGAGAAACGGCCGGGACATCGCGTCCCGGCCGTTCGCCGGCGTCGCCGCGCCACCGGCGCGACCACCGCCCGCGTCCCCGGCCGCCACCGTCGGCGCGGCCGCGCGGGCCCCCTGCTACTTGATGCCGCGGTTGCGGAGGATCTCCTCGATCTCCGCCATCTCCGGGTCCAGCCCGGCGGGCCGCGCCTTCTCCACGGCCCTGCCCTTGCTCTTCGGCGCGGGGGCCGCCCCGCCGGACGCGGCGGACGCGGCGCCGCCGCGCTCCACGGCGCGGCCGCCCGCGCCGCCCCGGCGGCTCAGCATCGCCCCCGACGTCAGGTACAGCAGCACGGCCAGCCCGGCCACGGCCACCCCCGCCCACTTGGCGGGGCTGAACGCCAGGTCGGCCAGGAACCCGGTCACGCCGGTCATGGCGGCCGCCAGCGGCACCAGCGACCAGGCCGCGCCGCGCAGCCCCGAGGCGGCGCCGCGGCGGCGGTAGAGGCCCCAGCTGATCAGCAGCCCGAGCGCGGTGACGCCCAGGCTGATCGCGAAGATGACGGTGTCGCTCATGCCGGCCCCCTCTGTGCCTGCTGCCGTGCTCTTCCCATCGTCACACGTCCGGCGCGGACGTCGCTCCTCCCAGCGAAGGGTTGTGCGCCCCCGGCGCTCCTCCCCCGGCGTGAGGCTCCCCCTAGGGAACGAGCGGGACCCCCGCGACGCCTCCCACCCTCGGGTATCAGCCGGTGTCAGCCGACCAGGACGGCCAGGCGCGGCAGGTCGACCTCGGTCAGGGAGGCGACGACGGTGCGGCCCGGCGCGGGCGGCACCGGCAGCAGGCTGGGCACCGCGACCGTCACGCACCCGGCGGCCTCGGCGGCGGCCAGGCCGTTGGGCGAGTCCTCCAGCACCACGCAGCGGCGCGGCTCGACGCCCAGCCGGGCCGTGGCGGTCAGGTACGGCTCGGGGTCGGGTTTGGTGCGCGCCACCTCGTCACCGGCGACCGTCACCGCGAAGTGCTCGCGGCCGACCGCGTCCAGCACCGGCTCGATCAGCCGCCGGTGGCTGGAGGACACCAGCGCGGCCGGCACCCCCGCGGCGCGGACCTCGGCCAGCAGCTCCTTGGCGCCCGGCAGCAGCGGCACGCACGCGCCGAGCCGCTCGGCCATGCCGTCCAGCATCCGCCGGCCCACCTCGCCGGGCGGCACGTCCGCGCCGGTCAGGTCCAGCATGTACCGGACGGCCTTGTCCAGCGAGCCGCCCAGCATCCGCTCCTGGTCCTCGCTGGTCCACGTGCCGCCCAGCCAGGCGACGACCTCCTCCTCGACCTCCAGCCACAGCCGCTCGGAGTCGATCAGCAGCCCGTCCATGTCGAACAGCACGGCCTGCGGCAGCTCGTCGGTACTCACGCGCCCCCTCGGATCCGTCGTGGCGGTCATTTCCCCACGGACGGTACGCGATCGGCGCCGGGACGGGGCCGCCGCGTAGCGCAGATCACAAGGGGGCGCGGCAGGGGTCAGGTGTTGAAGTACTTGGCCTCCGGGTGGTGGACGACCAGGGCGTCGGTGGCCTGCTCGGGCACCAGCTGGTACTCCTCCGACAGGGTGACGCCGACGCGTTCGGGCCGCAGCAGCCGCACCACCTTGGCGCGGTCCTCCAGGTCGGGGCAGGCCGGGTAGCCGAAGGAGTAGCGGGCGCCGCGGTAGCCGACCTTGAGGAAGTCGTCCAGGTCGTCCGGGTCCTCCCCGCCGAACCCGATCTCGGAGCGGACGCGGGCGTGCCAGTACTCGGCCAGCGCCTCGGTCAGCTGCACCGACAGGCCGTGCAGCTCCAGGTACTCGCGGTAGGCGTTCTTGGCGAACAGCTCCGCGGTGGCCTCGCTGACCTTCGACCCGACGGTGACGAGCTGGAAGGCGGCCACGTCGGTCTCGCCGGACTCGCGCGGGCGGAAGAAGTCGGCCAGGCACAGGTGCCGGTCGCGGCGCTGGCGCGGGAAGGTGAACCGTTCGCGTTCGGAGCCGTCGTCGTTGAGGATGACCAGGTCGTCGCCCTCGGACACGGCCGGGAAGTAGCCGTAGACGACGGCGGCCTCGATCAGGCCCTCGGTCTGGATCCGGTCCAGCCACATGCGCAGCCGGGGCCGTCCCTCGGTCTCCACCAGCTCCTCGTAGGACGGGCCGTCGCCGCCGCGGGCGGGCTTGAGGCCCCACTGCCCCATGAAGGTGGCGCGCTCGTCCAGGAACGCGGCGTAGTCGGCCATGGGGATGCCCTTGACGACGCGGTCGCCCCAGAACGGCGGCTCGGGCACCTTGTTGTCGGCGGCCACGTCCGACCGGGCCGGCAGGTCGCCGGGTTCGGTGACCTTCAGCGTGGCGCCCTTGCGGACCCTGCGCTCGCGCAGCGGCGGCAGCTGCGCGCCCTCCTCGCCGCGCTTGACGGCCATGAACGCGTCCATCAGCCGCAGCCCCTCGAACGCGTCGCGGGCGTAGCGGACCTCGCCGTCGAACAGCTCGGCCAGGTCCTGCTCGACGTAGGCGCGGGTGAGCGCGGCGCCGCCGAGCAGCACCGGCCACCTGCCGGCCAGGCCGCGGGAGTTGAGCTCCTCCAGGTTCTCCTTCATCACCACGGTCGACTTCACCAGCAGCCCGGACATGCCGATCACGTCGGCGCGCTCGTCGCGGGCGGCCTCCAGGATCGCCGACATCGGCTGCTTGATGCCGAGGTTGATCACCTCGTAGCCGTTGTTGGACAGGATGATGTCGACCAGGTTCTTGCCGATGTCGTGCACGTCGCCCTTGACGGTGGCCAGCACGATGCGGCCCTTGGAGCCGTCGCCCTCCACCTTGTCCATGTGCGGTTCCAGGTAGGCGACGGCGGTCTTCATCACCTCCGCCGACTGCAGCACGAACGGAAGCTGCATCTGCCCGGAGCCGAACAGCTCGCCGACGACCTTCATGCCGTCCAGCAGCACGTCGTTGACGATCTCCAGGGCGGGCCGCTGCGTCAGGGCCTCGTCCAGGTCGGCGTTCAGGCCGTCCAGCTCCCCGTCGATGATGCGGCGCTTGAGCCGCTCCCACAGCGGCAGCGCGGCCAGCTCGGCGGCGCGGCCGGCCTTCAGCGCGGCGGTGTCGACGCCCTCGAACAGCTCCATGAACCGGTGCAGCGGGTCGTAGCCGTCCGAGCGGCGGTCGTAGACCAGGTCGAGGGCGACCTTGCGCTGCTCCTCGTCGATCCGCGCCATCGGCAGGATCTTGGAGGCGTGCACGATCGCCGAGTCCAGGCCCGCGTCGACGCACTCGGACAGGAACACCGAGTTGAGCACCACGCGCGCGGCCGGGTTGAGGCCGAACGACACGTTCGACACCCCGAGGGTGGTCTGCACCTCCGGGTAGCGGCGCTTGAGCTCGCGGATCGCCTCGATCGTCTCGACGGCGTCGCGGCGGGACTCCTCGGTGCCGGTGCCGATGGTGAACGTCAGGCAGTCGACGATGATGTCGCCGACCCGCATGCCCCACTTGCCGGTGAGCTCCTCGATCATGCGGGTGGCGACGCGGACCTTCCACTCCGCGGTGCGGGCCTGGCCCTCCTCGTCGATGCACATCACCACGATCGCGGCGCCGTGCTCCCTGACCACCGGCATGAGCCTGGCCAGCTTGGAGTCGGGCCCGTCGCCGTCCTCGAAGCTGACGGAGTTGACCACGGCGCGGCCGCCGAGCATCTCCAGGCCCGCCGTCAGCACGGGCACCTCGGTGGAGTCCAGCACGATCGGCAGCGTGGCGGCGGTGGCGAACCGCGCGGCCAGCTCCTTCATGTCGGCGACGCCGTCGCGGCCGACGTAGTCGACGCACAGGTCCAGCATGTGGGCGCCGTCGCGGGCCTGGTCGCGGGCGATCTTGACGCAGTCGTCCCAGCGGCCCTCCAGCATGGCCTCGCGGAAGGCCTTGGAGCCGTTGGCGTTGGTACGTTCCCCGATCGCCAGGTAGGAGGTGTCCTGCCGGAACGGGACGTGCTGGTACAGCGACGACGCGCCCGCCTCGGGGCGGGGCCGCCGCTGCGCGATCTCGCGGCCGCGGACCCGCTCGACCACCTGCCGCAGGTGCTCGGGGGTGGTGCCGCAGCAGCCGCCGACCAGCGACAGCCCGAAGTCGCGGGTGAACGCGTCGTGCGCGTCGGCCAGCTCGGCGGGGGTGAGGGGGTAGCGGGCGCCGTCGGCGGTCAGCTCGGGCAGGCCCGCGTTGGGCATGCACGACAGGCCGATGCGGGCGTGCCGGGCCAGGTAGCGCAGGTGCTCGCTCATCTCGGCCGGGCCGGTGGCGCAGTTGAGGCCGATCAGGTCCAGGTCCAGCGGCTCCAGGGCGGTCAGCGCGGCGCCGATCTCCGAGCCCAGCAGCATCGCGCCGTTCTGCTCGATCGTCACCTGCGCGACCAGGACCGTGTCGGTGCCGGCGGCGGCGATGGCGCGTTTGGCGCCGATGAGCGCGGCCTTGGCCTGCAGCAGGTCCTGGCAGGTCTCCACCAGGATCGCGTGCACGCCGCCGGCCAGCAGCCCCTCGGCGTTGCGCTGGTAGGCGTCGCGCAGCTCGGCGAACGACACGTGCCCGAGGGTGGGCAGCTTGGTGCCGGGGCCGACCGATCCGATCACCCAGCGGGGCCGGTCGGGTGTGGACAGGGCGTCGGCGACCTCGCGGGCCAGGCGGGCGCCGGCCTCCGACAGCTCCTCGATCCGCTCGGTGATGCCGTACTCGCCCAGGTTCCCCAGGTTGGCGCCGAAGGTGTTGGTCTCCACGCAGTCGACGCCGGCGTCGAAGTAGGCCTGGTGGACGGAGCGGACGATGTCCGGCCGGGTGACGTTCAGGATCTCGTTGCAGCCCTCGTGCCCCTGGAAGTCGTCCAGTGTGGGGCCCGCCTCCTGGAGCATCGTCCCCATGCCCCCGTCGGCCACGACGACGCGTTGCTGCAGGGCCTGCCGGAGGGACTGAGGTGTCGGAGTGCTCATGGTGCTCCAGCCTAGCCGGGCACGGCGGTCGATCTTCCGGAGCCGTCGCGGATCCGCACGAACCCGGACGGCGACGCGACGGCGACGCCCGGCCGACGGAACGCCGACGCGACGCCGGCGGGAGGGCGATGCGGGGCCGATGCGGGGGCGGCGGGAGGGGGTGGTGACGCTGCGCGTCCGACCGATACCGTGCCACCCTGCGAACTACTCATCGGTAAGGAGCGGCATGAGCGCGTACCGCACCATCCTCGTCGGCACCGACGGCTCCGACTCCTCGTTCCGCGCGGTCGACCGGGCCGCGCAGCTGGCCGCCGCCACCGGCGCCACGCTGCTGCTCGCCTCCGCCTACAGCCCCATGCCCGAGCGCGAGCGGCTCAGCGCCGCCGACCGCCTGGGCGACCTGGCCTACAAGGTGCAGGGGTCCACGCCCGCCGACGACGCCCTGCGCGCCGCCCGGGAACGCGCCGTCGCCGCGGGCGCCCGCGACATCGACCAGGCCGCCCTGGAGGGGGACCCCGTGGACGTGCTGGCCCGCCTGGCCAGGGACCGCGCCGTCGACCTCGTCGTCGTCGGCAACCGGGGCCTCAACAGCCTCGCCGGTCGCATCCTGGGGTCGGTTCCGGCGAACCTGTCCCACCGCTCCCCCTGCGACGTGCTCATCGTCCACACCACCGAGAAAGGCAAATGAGCCGTCACGGCACGGCAATCCCCACCCCCGCGGCAGGCCCCTCCCTTGTGGAGGCGTTCACGGGTCTGCCGGGGGCGAACGGGGCGCCGCAACGGTGGGGCAAGAAGGCCCCTAGGACGTAGGCTGACAGCACCGATCATGAGCGGGTCCGCCCCCCGGGAATCACGGCCCCCTCGGTGACGCTGTACCTGTCGTCGGAAGGAGGCAGCGCGTGGTCGAGCTGGAAAGCGTGCCCGAACTCGTCGATCCGGTCGTCGTGGCCGCCTTTGAAGGGTGGAACGACGCCGGAGAGGCCGCCAGCGGTGTCATCGGCCACCTGGAGTCGATCTGGGAGGCCGTGCCGATCGCCGAACTGGACCCGGACGACTACTACGACTTCCAGGTCACCCGTCCCCTCATCGAGATGGCGGACGGGGAGAGCCGCGGGATCACCTGGCCCACCACCCGGGTGTCCTGGGCGCGCCTGCCGTCCGGGCGCGACGTGGTGCTGGTGCACGGCATCGAGCCCAACATGCGGTGGCGGTCGTTCTGCCGCGAGCTCGTCGGGCTGATGCTGGAACTGGAGGTCAAGAACGTCGTCCTGCTCGGCGCGCTGCTGGCCGACGCCCCCCACACCCGGCCGGTACCGGTCACCGGCGCCGCGTCCGACGCGGGCCTGGTGACCACCCTCCACCTGGAGCCGGCCCGGTACGAGGGGCCGACCGGCATCCTCGGCGTCCTGCAGGACGCGTGCTCCAAGGCCGACCTGAGCACGGTGTCGCTGTGGGCGGCGGTGCCGCACTACGTGGCCTCGCCGCCGTCCCCCAAGGCCACCCTCGCGCTGCTGCGCCGGGTGGAGGACGTGCTGGACGTCACCGTTCCCCTGGGCGAGCTGCCCGAGGAGGCGCGGGCCTGGGAGAACGGCGTCAACGAGCTGGCCGAGGAGGACTCGGAGGTCGCCGAGTACGTGCGCAGCCTCGAGGAGCAGAAGGACGCCCTGGAGCTGCCCGAGGCCAGCGGCGACGCCATCGCCCGCGAGTTCGAACGCTACCTGCGCCGCCGCGAGACCGGCTGACCCGGCTCGCAGGCCGTCACCCGCGCCGCGCCCCGCCGCCCGCGCCGCGCGGTGTGGAACCGCGTGCCCGGGGCGGGCGCCGGGCTTATCATGGTCTGACGGCGGCGCAAGCCGCGCTCCGCACGGCGTCCCGGGCCCCGCCCGGCCGGGGACGTCCCGTCGATGGCCCGCGCACGCCGCGAAGTGCGCACATCATGAACACTGCCGAGCTTCCCGGGGGCGGAGGCGCCCTCAGCCGGTGAGCGCCCGCGCGGGCCGTCGCCCGCGCCCCGCCCAGACCCCCGACGTCCGCGCCCCCGACGTCCGCGCCCCCGACGTCCGCGCCCCGGACGTGACGGCGGCCCCCGCAACGGCCCCGGCGGCGATCCGCGTCCGGCCCCGGCGTGAGCTGAGACGCCACCGCAGGAGCCGCGCCCACTCCTGCTGGGACCACCTCATCGCCGCGCCGCTGTGGCCGCTGCACGGCGTCAACCTCGGAACCCTCCTGCGGACCTGCGACGCCGTCGGCGCCTGCCTGGCGGTGCCCCGGCACCGGTGGGTGCCCGAGGCGCTGGCACGCGGCAACACGCTGCGCAGGCCGTCCTGCGTCCACTGGGTCAACGACCCCCTGGACTGGCTGGCCCGCCAGCGCGACGGCGGCACGCGGGTGGTGGGCGTGGAACTGGCCGACGAGGCGGTGCGCCTTGCCGACCTGCCCGCCGCGCGCGAACGCACGGTCGCGGTGCTGGGGCACGAACAGTACGGCATACCGGACGAGGCGCTGGACCTGCTGGACATGGCCGTGGAGATCCCCATGGTGGGCAGCGGCAACAGCCTCAACGTGGCCGTGGCCGGTTCCCTCGTCCTCTACAAGCTCGCCGGCCTGCTGTGAGGAGGCATCGAGGTCACCGGCCGCGACGCGCGAGCCTCGTCACACGCGACCCGCGTCACAGGCGATCCGCGTCACAGGGCGACGCCGAGGAGGGCGTCGGTGAGCGCGCGGATCTGGGCGGGCGCCTCGGTGTCGGCGTCGCGGGTGGACGGCTCGTCGGCGAGGGCCCGCTCGGCCCAGCGGTCCACGGCCGCCAGCGCGGCGGGGGCGTCCAGGTCGTCGGCCAGGCGGGCGCGCACCTCGGCGGCCGTGGCGGCGGCGGACGGCCCGGCGGGCAGGCGGACGGCCGCGCGCCAGCGTTCCAGCCGCGCCGTCGCCTCGTCCAGCACGCCCGGCACCCACTCCCAGTCCGCGCGGTAGTGATGGGCCAGCAGCGCCAGCCGGATCGCCATCGGGTCGGCGCCGTCGCGCCGCAGCCGGGACACGAACACCAGGTTCCCGCGCGACTTGGACATCTTCTCGCCGTCCAGGCCGACCATGCCGGCGTGCACGTAGGCGCGGGCGTGCGGGCGTTCGCCGGTGGCGATCTGGGCGTGCGAGGCGCCCATCTCGTGGTGGGGGAAGGCCAGGTCGGAGCCGCCGCCCTCGACGTCGAAGGCCATCCCCAGGTACTCCACGGAGATCGCCGAGCACTCCACGTGCCAGCCGGGACGGCCCTGCCCGAACGGGGAGTCCCAGCTCGGCTCGCCGGGCCGCCGGGCCATCCACACCAGCGGGTCCAGCGGGTCCTTCTTGCCCGAGCGGCCCGGGTCGCCGCCGCGCTCGGCGAACAGCGGCAGCATCTCCTCGCGGGTCAGCCGGCTGACCCGGCCGAAGTCGGGGTCGGCGTCGACGGGGAAGTACAGGTCGCCGTCCAGGTCGTAGGTGGCGTTCTTGGCGCGCAGCTTCTCCACCATCTCCGTGATCAGCGGGATGGCCTCCACGGCGCCGATGTAGTGGTCGGGCGGCAGGATCCGCAGCGCCGTCATGTCGTCGCGGAACAGCTGGATCTCCCGGTCGGCCAGCTCGCGCCAGTCCTGGCCGGTCTGCCGGGCACGTTCCAGCAGCGGGTCGTCGACGTCGGTGGCGTTCTGGACGTAGCGCACCTGGTGGCCGAGGTCCCGCCACACCCGGTTGACCAGGTCGAAGGCCAGGTAGGTGGCGGCGTGCCCCAGGTGGGTGGCGTCGTAGGGGGTGATGCCGCACACGTACATCCGGGCGGTGGCGCCAGGGCCGGTGGCCCGCGCCTCTCCGGTTCCCGTGTCATGCAGGCGCAGCGGGGACGCGATGGCCGGAAGACCGGCCGTGGGCAGGTGGGGAACCTCAGGGGCGGGCCACGATCGCATACCGGCAAGCTTATCCAGGCCCCGTTCACGGTTTTACGGCGAGATCATCCGTAATGTCCGGGGCGGCGGCGTCACGGCAGCCGGACGCGCGGGTCCAGCACGGAGTGCGCGAGGTCGGCGGCCAGCCCGGTGACGATCACGCAGACGGTCACCAGCAGCGTCACCCCGATGACCACGGGGGCGTCGCCGGAGGCGATGGACTGCTGCACCAGCTGGCCCACGCCCTGCAACCCGAACACCTTCTCGGTGACGACGGTGGACCCGACCAGCGCCCCCACGTCCACGCCGAACTGCGTGACGACCGGCGGCAGCGCCGCGCGCAGGCCGTGCCGCGCCAGCACGCGCCGCTCCGGCAGGCCCTTGGCGCGGGCGGTGCGGACGTAGTCCTCGCCGAGCGCGTCCAGCAGGGCGCCGCGGGTGAGCCGGGCGTAAGCCGCCGCCATCAGCATCGCCAGCGCGCACCACGGCGGGACCATGCGGCGCCAGAAGTGCTCCTGCAGCGGCGGCCCCGCCTCGAAGAACCCGGTGCCGCCGGCCAGCGCCTGCAGCAGCACCAGCGCCAGCACGAACGGCGGCGCCGACAGCCCGACCAGCACGAACACCGTCGTCAGCCGGTCCCACACGCCGCCGGGACGGGCCGCGCCGAGCACCCCGGCCGCCACACCGCCCGCCAGCCACAGCACGCTCGCGCCCAGCACCAGCCACAGCGTCGTCGGGACCCGCTCGGCGATCAGCCGCGCCACCGGCACACCGGTGACGTAGGAGTCGCCGAGGTCGCCGCGCGCCAGCCGCAGCAGGAAGTCGCCGTACTGCACGGCCAGCGGACGGTCCAGGCCGAGGCCGCGGCGGATCTGGGCGAGGGTGTCGGCGGTGGCGCGGGGGCCGCCGATCACCTGCTCCACCGGCACCGGCGACAGGTGCAGGAACGCGAACACCAGCGTGGACACCAGCCACAGCACCACGACCGCGTGCAGCAGCCTGCGGACGACGAACGCTCCCATCCGGCGCCCCACCTCCCCGCACGATCGCGACGGGTAACGAAGGTAGCACCGAACGTGAGCACCAGTGCGGCCGCCGACAGGACGCGCCCCCAGCCCGCCCAACCACCCCGCCCCAACCACCCCGCCCCGGCCATGCCACCCCGGCCATGCCACCCCGGCCACGCCATCCCGATCACGCCGCCCGGGTCACGCCGCCCGGGTCACGCCTTCGGGTGGGGGTCGTCTGCTCAGATCACCTGGGTCCAGGCGTCGGGGTCGCCGGGGGCGGGTGAGAAGTCGTAGCGGACGCCGTCGGCGCGCAACGCCACCAGGCTCACCGACGTGGTGCCCCACACGCCCGTCCCGGCGAGGTCGACCAGCGGGAGCAGGGCGCGCGGGTCGGTGCGCGGCAGCCCGGCGCCCTCGGCGAACGCCAGCCACTGGCCCCACGCCTGCGCGGCCGTCCCGTCGCGGGGCTCGGGACGGGGCGCGGCCGCCAGCCGGGGCCGGAAGTAGGCCAGGCGTTCGGCCATGTGCTGGTCGCCGTCGTCGGCGTGCCCGTCCTCGCGGCGGTCCCGCCCTTCCAGGCCGTTGTTGACCACCATGTGCAGGCCGGGGCCCAGCGCGCGTTCCACGAGCGCGACGCCGTCCCAGCTCCACAGCCGCACCGCGTCCGGCTCGGCGCACAGCAGGTGGAACGGGTCGAAGCGGGCCGGGTCCAGCCCGTCGAGCTTGCCGTCGGCCGCCATCCGCAGGGGCAACTCGCCGCGCGAGGACCGCGCCGTCTCGGGCGCGTCGCGGCCGCGGCCGTTCAGGACGGTGGCCGCGCGCGGGGCGGCCGGGTCGACCGCCAGCCAGGTGCCCCCGGCGCGCCGGTCACGGCCGCCGACCAGGCCCGGCCGGTCCGGCCAGTGCCGGCCCGGCGGTTCCCACGCGCGGACCAGGAACTCGTCCCGGACGCCCACCAGCAGCACCGGGACGGGAGATGAGGGGTCGAAACTCACGATCGCCGTGCACATGCGCCCCATTGGAGCACTTCGCCCAGAACCGCCGCAGGGCGGGTCCACCGGCAGGAACGGCCATCAGAGCGGCCGGTCGAAGCGGCGTGTCAGAGCGGCGGCCAGGGGATGGCGGGCCAGTCCTCCGGCGGGTAGGGGTGGATGCGGTGCTTGAGCATCAGCTCGACGCGGCGGCGGGTGGCGTCGACCTCCTCGGCGGTCAGCAGCCCGGCCAGGCGGTCGCCCAGCGAACCGTCGGCCAGCGCCGCCTCGACCCGGCCGAGCGCCTCCAGCGCCTCGTCGGTCAGCCGCTTGCCGCGCCACTGCCACAGCACGGTGCGCAGCTTGTACTCCACCGAGAAGCACACGCCGTGGTCGCAGCCGTAGACGTGGCCGTCGCCGGGCGGCAGCAGGTGCCCGATCTTCCGGTCGGCGTTGTTGATGACGGCGTCGAACACCGCCATCCGCCGGATCGCCGGGTCGTCCGACCGCGACAGCGCCACCAGGTCGACGTCGGGGTCGGGCTCCACCCACAGCTGCACCATGCCGGGCCCGTACGGGCCGTCGCGGTGCACGGTGGGCGGCACGATGTTCCAGCCCATCGCCTGCGACACCGCGTACGCGGCGACCTCGCGTCCGGCCAGCGTGCCGTCCGGGAAGTCCCACAGCGGACGCTCGCCCGCCACCGGCTTGTACACGCAGGCGGCGGTGACGTCCTCCCACTCGACCGAGCAGTACAGCGTGGCGTTGGACGCCTGGACGAGACGTCCCTCCACGGTGAGGCGGCCCTTGGAGAGCAGCCGTTCGGCGATGTCGGCGTCGCGGGGGGAGACGGTGCGGCCGGGACCGTCGTCGGCGGGGCTGCGATCCCGGGAGGGCTGCGTCATGCGTCCATTGTCCCGGGCGCCGCGCCCATGATCCAGCACGGGCGGTGGTGAGGTGCGCCGCCGCCGGCCGCCGCGCCGGGCGCCGCGCGCGTGCCGCCCGGGCTCGTCCCGGCCGGGGACGTCCCGTGGTTCACGCACGGCGGCCGTTCATGCCGGGTGCCCGCTCACGCCGAGTGCCCGTTCACGCCATGTGCCCGTTCTGGCGGGGGCAGATGTGCCCGCCCGCGTCCAGCGGCAGCCCGCACAGCGGGCAGGGCGGGCGGCCCGCCGCCACCACCTTCAGGGCCCGTTCGGCGAACGCGCGGGCCTGCGCGGCGGTGATCCGCACGCGCAGCACGGCGATCGCCGGGTCATCCTCGCCGACCTCGGCCTCCTGGTCGTCGGCCTCGGTGACCTCCTGCGCCTCGATGATCACGCGTTCGTCCTCGGGGTCCCAGGCCAGCGCCATGGTGCCGACCCGGAACTCCTCCTCGACCGGCTGGTCGAGGGGGCCGTCGTCCTGCAACTCGGCGGGGGTGACCGCGGGAACCGGGGCGGCGCCGCCGCTGCGCCGCAGGATCTCGTCCAGCAGCTCCTCCAGCCGCTCGGCCAGCAGCGTCACCTGGAACTTCTCCAGGCCCACGCTGGTGACCCGGCGGCCCTCGCGGGCCTGCAGGTAGAACGAGCGCTCCCCCGGGCGCCCGACGGTGCCGGCGACGAACCTGTCCGGCAGTTCATAGGAGATGACCGGCATGACAACGACCCTACGCGCCGCCGCCGACGGCCGCGTCACCGCGCCCCGGGCCCTGCTCGCGCCCCTGTTCCCGCTCGTCCTCGGGCGGGGGCAGCAGGTCGTCGACACCGCCGCCGGTGTCGTTGAGGCGCACCACGAACGGCCGCAGCTCGGTGTAGCGGATCACGGTGAGCGACGCGGGCGCGGCCTGAATGCGCTGGAACTGATCCAGGTGCAGGCCGAGGGCGTCGGCGACGACGGCCTTGATGATGTCGCCGTGGCTGCACACCGCGTACGCGGCGTCCGGGCCGTGCTCGGCGGCGATCCGGGCGTTCCAGTCGCGGACCGCGGCGACCGCGCGGTGCTGGGCGTCGGCCAGCGACTCGCCGTCCTCGCCGGGGAAGCGGGCCGCGCTGGGGTGGGCCTGCACGACCCGCCACAGCGGCTCCTCGGCCAGCTCCTTGAGCGGGCGGCCCGTCCAGTCGCCGTAGCGGACCTCTCCGAACCGCTCGTCGACCTCGACCTTGTCGATGGGGTCGGCGTGGCCGGAGGCGATCGCCTCGGCGGTCTCCAGGCACCGTTCCAGGGGGCTGGACACCACCGCCGCCAGCGGCACCGGCGCCAGCCGCGCAGCCAGCGCCCGCACCTGCCCGCGGCCGCGCTCGTCCAGGCGCACCTCGGGGGTCCAGCCCGCCAGCACGGGCCCGGTCAGCGCGGTCAGTCCGTGGCGGACCAGCAGCAGCGTCGTCACGACACGCACTCTACGAGATGCGCGGCACCGGTGTGATCATCGCGCCGTCGGCGGGTGCCGGCGATCGGGGGCGGGCGCCAGCAGCACGGCCCACAGGTGCGAGTCGGCGCCGCCGGCCTCCAGGCGGCGCCGCACGCGCTCGACGCCGCCCGCCGTGGGCAGCGCCAGGCCGAGCAGCAGCGGGTAGCCCAGCGCGAACGCCGCCAGGAACACCGGCTCGTCGCGCGTGGTGACCGCCAGGGCCAGGCCGAGCAGGATGACGGCGTCGGCGAGCGCGAACCGCACCAGGATCGCCTGCCGGAACTGCAGCAGCGCCGCCGCGGCGGCCTGTTCGCGGTCGCGGCCGGGGCGCAGCGGACGCGGCGTGCGGGGCCCGGCCAGCGCCGCGACGAGCACGGCGGCCGCGAGCGGCGGGACCGTCCACGGCGCGGGGAGCCGGGCGGGCCCGCCGGGGACGAGCAGCGGCGAGATCGCCAGGATCAGCACCTGCGCCACCGCGAGGACCAGCATCACCGCGCGCAGCCGCGCCAGCACCGTGCCGGTGCGCAGCGACCGCAGGTAGCCCGGGTCGTCGGCGCGTCCCGCGCCGTACCGCGGCCGCACCAGCGGGCCGCCGTCCGCCGGGGTGCGCGGCGAGTACATCGGGAAGGGCGGGGTCGCCATGGGCGCGCACTGTAATCCGGGGCCGGACGCGGCGATACGCACGCGGCGACAAAAAACGGCCCTGGCCGGACGAGGTCGTCGTCACGGCCCGGGCCGATTGACGTGCGCGGGTCGAGGGCGCGTCACGCGCCGGGTGCGGGCGGCGGTGCGGGGGCGCGGTCAGGTGGCGCTGATGGCGCCGGCGGCGAGCAGGCCGAGGATGACGCCGCCGAGCGCCACCCGGTAATACACGAACACCATCATCGAGTGCCGGGCCAGGAACTTCAGCAGCCAGGCGATGCAGGCGTAGCCGACGACGAACGACGCCGCCGTCGCCACCGCGGTCGGCATCAGCTGCAGGTCGCCGGAGAACGCCTTGCGCAGCTCGAACAGCCCCGACAGCACCACGGCCGGCACCGACAGCAGGAACGAGTACCGCGCCGCCGCCTCCCGCGTGTAGCCGAGGAACAGCGCGCCGGTCATGGTGGACCCGGACCGGGAGGAGCCGGGGATCAGCGCCAGCGCCTGGAACGTTCCGATGATCAGGCCGTCGCGCAGGTTGAGGTCGCCGACCTCGCGTTTGCGCGACCCCCACCACTCGGCCACCATCAGCAGCAGGCCCATGACGATCAGCGACGTGGCATTGATCCACAGGTTGCGGGCGGGCTCCTCGATGAAGTCCTTGAACGCCAGGCCGCACACCCCGATCGGGATCGTGCCGAGGCCGATGTACCAGCCCATCCGGGCGTCCTGGTGCCGGCGCAGCTCGGACCGCCACAGGCTGCGCGTCCAGGTGAGGAGGATGCGTCCCAGGTCGCGCCAGAAGTAGATGATCACCGCGGCCATCGTGCCGATCTGGATGACCGCGCTGAAGGCCGACCCGGGATCCTCCCAGCCGAGGAACTTGGGCACGAACAGCATGTGCCCGGAGCTGGAGATGGGCAGGAATTCCGTCAGTCCCTGGACGATGCCGAGGACGGTCGCTTCCACGACGTTCACGATCCGTGAGCCTAGTGGTCGCGGGGCGTGCTCGGCCCGCAGGCGACACGCGGCCTGCGCGTCGTCACGTCCCGATCGTCCCGCCGACGCCGTCGCGACGCCTCCGGGACACCCCCGCGTCACCGGCCGGCCGCGCCGGCGGCGGCGGCGCCACCGGCGCGGTGGTCCGATCGGCGGGGCCGCTACTGTGACCGCCTATGGAAGAGCGTCACCTCGGGCGCAGCGGGCTGCTGGTGTCCCGGCTGGGCCTGGGCACCATGACCTGGGGGCAGGACACCGAGCCCGACGAGGCGGCCGCGCAGCTGACGGCGTTCGTGGACGCGGGGGGCACCCTGGTCGACACCGCCGACGTCTACAGTGAGGGCGCCAGCGAACGCATCCTCGGGCACCTGCTGCGCGACGTGGTGGACCGCGAGTCGATCGTGCTGGCGACCAAGTCGGCGATCCGCCCGGACGGCCGCTACGACGGATCCCGGCGGCATCTGCTGGCCGCCCTGGACGCGTCCCTGGACCGCCTGGACGTCGACAACGTGGACCTGTGGCAGCTGCACGTGTACGACCCGTCCACGCCCCTGGAGGAGACGCTGTCGGCGGTGGACGAGGCGGTGGCCAGCGGCCGCACCCGGTACGCGGGGGTGTCGAACTACGCGGGGTGGCAGCTGGCCAAGGCGGCGGCGTGGCAGAGCGCCTGGCCGGGCCGCGCCCCCATCGTGTCGGTGCAGGCGGAGTACTCGCTGCTGCGGCGCGACATCGAACGCGAGGTGCTGCCCGCCGCGCTGGACGCGGGGGTGGGCGTGCTGCCCTGCTCCCCGCTGGGCCGCGGGGTGCTCACCGGCAAGTACCGCACCGGCATCCCGGCGGGTTCGCGGGCGGCCGCGCCGCATCTTTCGGAGTTCGTCCATCCGTACCTGGACGAGGAGTGCGCCCGCATCGTGGAGTCGGTGGTGACGGCCGCCGAGGGGCTGGGCGTGTCGCCGCTGGACGTGGCGCTGGCATGGGTGCGCGACCGTCCCGGGGTGGCCGCGCCGATCGTGGGGGCGCGTACGTCGGCGCAGCTGGGGCAGGCCCTGCGCAGCGACAAGCTCACGCTCCCGCAGGAGATCCGGGAGGCGCTGGACGACGTGTCCGACATGTCGGCGCCCCATCCGTGACCTGTGCGGCCGCGCATGGCACCCTCGGGACCGGAATCCGACAAGCCCGAGCCATGAACCACGCCCGAACCCGACCCGGAGCCCTGCCCCGGGGAGCCCGGGTCCGGGCGGGCGAGCACTGACGGGAGGCCCGTGACCGACTCCGCGCCCGATCTGGCCCAGCTGTTCGAGGCGACCGGCGTGCCCGCCGCGCTGGTGCCGCGCGCCGCCGCGCGGCTCGGCGCCGACGCCCCCGGACGGCTGCGCGCCGACCCCTGGCTGCTGCTGCGCGTGCCGGGCGTGCTGCCGCGGCAGGCCGACCACTTCGCCCGGCGGCTGCTGGGCGACCAGGCGCGGCCCGACGATCCCCGGCGGGGACGCGCGCTGGTGCTGCACCTGCTGACCGAGGCCGCCCGGCAGGGCCACACCGCCACCCCCGTCGCGGACGTGGTGGCGGCGCTGGCCGCGCAGCGGGTGCCGGACGCGCGGCAGGCGATCGACGGCGCGCTCGACACCGGCGAGGCGGTGGCCCTGGTCGAGGAGCCGGAGTTCGACGAGGAGTCGCCGGAGGCGCTGGAGGAGGAGCCGCCCGAGCCGGAGGAGTCGCTGGGCGTGGCGCGGTGGGCGCTGGCCGAGGAGGCCGCCGCCGAGGGCTTCCAGCGGCTGGCCGCCACCGCCGCGCCGCTGCTGGACGACGCGACGATCAAGGCGGTGCGGCAGGGCCTGCCCGAGGACCGCTCCCTGGCGCTGACCGCCGCGCTGCGCACGGGCGTCAGCGTCCTGCGCGGCGCGCCCGGCGACCTGGCGGGCACCGCCCTCGGCATCGCCTCCGTCGCCGCCGGCAACGGCCTGCGCGTCGCCGTCGTCACCCCCACCGACCACGCCGCCGCCGCGCTGGCGCGCGGCACGGCCCCGGCGGGCACGGTCGTCGGCCTGCACCGGCTGCTGGAGCCCCGTCCCGCACCCCCGCCCGCCCCGCCGGGCACGGTGGTGTTCGCACGCGGCGAGCAGCACCCGCTCGACCTGGACCTGGTGGTGGTGCCGGACGCGGCCGCGCTGGACGTGGAGATGACCGCCATGCTGGTCGAGGCGTGCCCGGACGGCGCCCACCTGGTGCTGGGCGGCGAACCGGGGGCGCTGCCGCCCGCCGGGCCCGGCCGGGCGCTGGACGACCTGGAGGCCTCGGAGACCGTGCCGGTCGTCACGCTGGAACCCGGTGCCGAGGCCGGTCCGCTGCAGGCGCTGACGGCCGCCGTGCGCGCGGGCGAGCTGGTCCCGGTGGACGCGCCCGGCCGGGAGGTCGTGATCGTCCCCGCCGCGTCCGGCGCCGAGGCGGTGCACCGCGCCGTCCAGCTCGTCACCGACTCGATCCCCCGGGCGCTCGGCATCCCCGCCGAGGACGTCCAGGTGGTCGCGGCCGCCGCGGCCGGGGAGGCGGGCGTCGCGGCCCTCAACGCCGCCCTGAAGAACCGTCTCAACCCCGGGCCGGGCGAGTTCGGCGGGTTCGACCCGGGCGACCGCGTCGTCGTGGCCGTGCCGCTGCCCGAGGCCGCCCTGGGCGAGCCGGGCGTGGTCACCGGAGCCGACGCCGACGGCCTGCACGTGGAGTTCACCGGCGGCACCGTCACGATCCCTCCCGCGCTGAGCACGCGGCTGCGGCACGGCTGGGCCGCCCCGGTGCCGCTGGCGCGCGCGACACGTCATCCCGCCGTGGTGGCCGTCATGACCGACGACGCGGAGGCGGGCCTGTCGCGGCCGATGGTGGCCACCGCGTTCGGGCTGGCGCTGCGTCACCTGTCGGTCGTGCAGGCCGCCGGGCCCGCCCTGGCCAGGGCCGTCCGCGAGGTGGACGCCCCCGGGAGACGCACCAGGCTGGCGCGGCTGGTGGTGCGGTGACGGAGTCCGGGGGCGGAGGAAACCGCCCGTGCCGGTGTTTACGCGTGCGTCTTCCAAGGAACCATAAGCGCACACTTACATCGCTTCGGGCGGAAGGCGGAAGGACACATGCACCGGCAGCGGCGCCTCACACGAATCGGCGCGGTATCGGCGGGCACGATGGCGTTGGTGCTGCTGGGCGGCGCGCAGGCCGCCCACGCACACGCGGCCGCCGCCCCCAGACCGTGCCCGAAGGGCACCGACCCGGCCAGCACGGTCGACAACTGGAAGTGCCAGCTCGACAACATCCGCGAGGGCCTCACGCCCAAGCAGCCGACGACCACGCCGGCGCCGTCCCCCACCCCGTCCAAGCCGAAGCCCGCGCCGAAGCCCAAGCCGGGCGACGGCGGCGACCGCGGCGGCTCCGGGGGCGACAAGCGGAAGGCGCCACGTCCCGGAACCGGAGCCGGCTCGCGCTCGGGCGGCACGGGCCCGGGCGTGCGGGCGCCGTCGGTGCCCGCGCCGCTCACCGACCCCCGCAGCGTGCGGCCCTACTCCCCCGGCGCCCCGGCGAACCTGCCCGGGCTGCTGCCGTCACCGCGGGTCGCCGACCCCGCGGACGGCACCGTCATGCCGGACACGCGGCTCGTGTCGCCCGCGGCCGCCTCCGCCCACGACGACGGCGCCACCACGGCGTGGGTGGCCGCCGCCTCGGGCGCCGCCGGAGCCGTCGCGGCGCTCAACGCCAGCGTGATGGCCCGCCGCTTCCGCCGCGCCCGCCCCCTGCCCCGTCCCCGCGCACGCTAGACCCACCCCGCCCCGCGCAGGTCAGACCACCCGCGTGTGTGTGGACGCTGGGCGGCCGGGGGTCAGTCCAGGTCGGGCTCGGGGGCGCCGACGGCGTGCAGGCCGCCGTCCACGTGGACGATCTCGCCCGTGGTGGCCGGGAACCAGTCCGACAGCAGCGCCACCACCGCGCGCGCGGTGGGCTCGCTGTCCTTGATGTCCCAGCCGAGCGGCGCGGCCTGCGGCCACATCTCGGTCAGCCCCCCGAAGCCGGGGATGCTCTTGGCCGCCATCGTGGCCAGCGGCCCGGCCGACACCAGGTTCACCCGGATGTTCTTCGGCCCCAGGTACTTGGCCAGGTAACGCGAGCACGACTCCAGTCCCGCCTTGGCCACGCCCATCCAGTCGTACACCGGCCAGGCCTTGGTGGCGTCGAAGTCCAGGCCGACCACCGACCCGCCCTGCTCCATCAGCGGCAGGCACGCCATGGTGAGCGACTTCAGCGAGTACGTCGAGGCGTGCAGCGCGGTGGCCACGTCCTCCCACGGCGTGTCCAGGAACGTGCCGCCCAGCGCGGTCTGCGGCGCGAACCCGATGGCGTGCACCACGCCGTCCAGCCGGTCGAACCCGTGCTCGCGCAGCCGCCCGGCCAGCGCGTCCAGGTCCTCGGTGCTGGTGACGTCCAGCTCGATGACGGGCGGCGGGTCGTCCGGCCCCGACGGCAGCCGCTTGGCGGTGCGCTGGGTGAGCGTGGGACGCGGGTAGGCGGTCAGCGCCACCCGCGCGCCCTCCTCCTGCGCCACGCGCGCCACGTGGAAGCCGATGGAGGCGTCGGTGAGGACGCCGGTGACCAGGATCCGCTTGCCTTCCAGGATGCCCATGATCGGTCAGTGCCCCATTCCCAGGCCGCCGTCCACCGGGATCACGGCCCCGGTGATGTAGGCGGCGTCGTCGCTGGCCAGGAACCGCACGGCCTTGGCCACCTCGTCCGGCTGCGCCACCCGGCCCAGCGGGATCGCCTTCTTGATCGCGCTCTGCTGGTCCTCGCTGAGCGCGGCGGTCATGTCGGTGTCGACGAAGCCGGGCGCGACCACGTTGACGGTGATGTTGCGCGAGCCCAGCTCGCGGGCCAGCGACCGGGCGAAGCCCACCAGGCCCGCCTTGGAGGCGGCGTAGTTGGACTGGCCGGCCGACCCGAGCAGCCCCACCACCGACGACACCAGCACGATCCGGCCGCCGCGCTTGCGCATCATGCCCTTCACCGCGCGCTTGGCGACCCGGTAGGCGCCGGTCAGGTTGGTGTCCAGGACGGAGGTGAACGACTCCTCGCTCATGATCGCCAGCAGGGTGTCGTCGGTGATCCCGGCGTTGGCGACCAGCACCTGCACCGGCCCCTGCTCCGCCTCGACCTTGCCGAACGCGGCGTCGACGTCCTCCATGCTGGTCACGTCGCAGCGCACGCCGAACAGGCCCTCGGGCGGCTCGCCCGACCGGTAGGTCACCGCCACCGCATCGCCCGCGGCCGACAGCTCCCGCGCGACCGCCAGCCCGATGCCCCGGTTCCCGCCGGTCACGAGGACAGAGCGACTCATCTCGTACCCTTCATCGACTCACCACAGCGAGCCGAGCGTATCGACCTACCGCCGGTAACGCGGATGTGCGAGCCCCACAAGATCCGCGTCCCGCCCTTTGTTCCACCCCGATCCACCGGGAGGCCCGGACCGCCCCGCGGCCCCGCCGGTTCGGGCGGGTTAGGGGGTAGGTTGCGGAAGGTGCACGACATCGATCCCGACTTCACCGCGCTCCCCCTGCGCGAGCTCGCCGACGCGGCGCTGACCCGGGCCCGCGAACTGGGCTGCGAGCACGCCGACTTCCGGCTGGAGCGCATCCGCAGCCAGACCCTGCGCCTGCACGACGCCGCGCTGGAGACCGCGCTGGACGCCGACGACCTGGGCCTGTCGGTCCGCGTGGTCAAGAACGGCACCTGGGGCTTCGCCGCCGGCATCGACCTGAGCACCGCCGGCGCCGCCCGGGTGGCCGCGCAGGCGGTGGAGGTCGCCGCGGTCGCCGCGGCGGTCAACCGCGAACCCATCGAGCTGGCGCCCGAGCCGGTGCACGGCGAGCGCACCTGGGTGTCGTCCTACGAGGTCGACCCCTTCGCCGTGCCCACCGCCGAGAAGGTGGCGCTGCTGGCCGACTGGAGCCGCCGCCTGCTGGACGACCCCCGCGTGCAGCACGTCGACGCCGCGCTGCTGCAGGTCAAGGAGAACAAGTTCTTCGCCGACCTGGCCGGGACCGTCACCACCCAGCAGCGCGTCCGGCTGCACCCGGCGATCAACGCGGTGGGCATCGCCGACGGCGCGTTCGACACCATGCGCACGCTGGCGCCGCCCGCCGGGTACGGCTGGGAATGGCTGACCGGCGCGCACTGGGACTGGGACGGCGAGCTGGCGCGGCTGCCGGAACTGCTGGCCGAGAAGCTGGCCGCGCCGTCGGTGGACCCGGGCGCCTACGACGTGGTGATCGACCCGTCCAACCTGTGGCTCACCATCCACGAGTCGATCGGGCACGCCACCGAACTCGACCGCGCCCTGGGCTACGAGGCCGCCTACGCGGGCACCTCGTTCGCCACCCCCGACAAGCTCGGCCGCCTGCGCTACGGGTCGCCCGTCATGAACGTCACCGGCGACCGCACCGCCGAGCACGGCCTGGCCACCATCGGCTACGACGACGAGGGCGTGGAGACGCAGTCGTTCGACATCGTCTCCGAGGGCATGTTCACCGGCTACCAGCTGGACCGGCGCATCGCCCGCCTCACCGGCGCCGAACGCTCCAACGGCTGCGCGTTCGCCGACTCCTCCTCCAGCATGCCGCTGCAGCGCATGGCGAACGTGTCGCTGCGGCCCGCGCCGGACGGGCCGTCCACCGACGAGCTGATCTCCGGCGTCGAACGCGGCATCTACATCGTCGGCGACAAGAGCTGGTCGATCGACATGCAGCGCTACAACTTCCAGTTCACCGGGCAGCGCTTCTACCGCATCGAGAAGGGGCGGCTGGCCGGGCAGCTGCGCGACGTGGCGTACCAGGCCACCACCACCGACTTCTGGAACTCCATGGAGGCCGTCGGCGGGCCCGGCACCTACGTGCTGGGCGGCGCGTTCAACTGCGGCAAGGGCCAGCCCGGGCAGGTCGCCCCGGTCAGCCACGGCTGCCCGTCGGCGCTGTTCCGCGGGGTCAACATCCTCAACGCGCGCAAGGAGGCCGGGCAGTGAGCACGATGAGGCCGCAGGAGGCCGTCGAACGGGCGCTCGAGCTGTCCCGCACCGACGACTGCGTGGTCATCGCCGACGAGTCCAGCACCGCCAACCTGCGCTGGGCGGGCAACACGCTGACCACCAACGGCGTGACCCGCTCCAACCGGCTCACCGTGATCGCGCTGCGCGGCACCGGCGAAGGCGTCGCCGCCGGCGTGGTGTCGCGGGCCGCCGTCGGCGCCGGCGACGTCGAGGAGCTGGTGCGCGCCGCCGAGGCCGTCGCCGCCGGCAACGAGCCCGCCGAGGACGCCGCGCCGCTGGTGAGCGGCACCGCGCCCGGCGCCCGCTGGGACGACGACCCGGCCGAGACCGGCATCGGCGTGTTCACCGGCGTCGCGCCCGCGCTGGGCGAGGCGTTCGCCGCCGCCGAGGCCGCCGGGCGCCGTCTGTACGGGTTCGCCAACCACATGGTGACCTCCACCTTCCTCGGCACCTCGGCGGGTCTGCGGCTGCGCCACGACCAGCCCACCGGACTGCTGGAGCTGAACGCCAAGGACGAGCGGGGCGGCTCGGCGTGGGCGGGCGTCGGCACCCGCGACTTCACCGACGTGGACGTGCCCGGCGTCGCCGCCGACCTGGCGCGCCGCCTGGACTGGGGCGCCCGCCGCGTCGACCTGCCCGCGGGCCGCTACGAGACGATCCTGCCGCCCAGCGCCGTCGCCGACCTGATGATCTACCTGTACTGGTCGGCGGGGGCGCAGGACGCCCACGACGGCAGCACCGTGTTCAGCGCCCCCGGCGGCGGCACCCGCGTCGGGGAGAAGCTGGCGAGCCTGCCGGTGCGGCTGTCCAGCGACCCGGCCGCGCCGGGACTGGAGTGCGCGCCGTTCGTCATCGCGCACGCCTCCAGCCGCGAGGCGTCGGTGTTCGACAACGGCCTGGCGCTGTCGGCCACCGACTGGATCGCCGACGGCACGCTCACCGCGCTCACCCAGACCCGCCGGTCCGCCGAGCGCACCGGCCTGCCGCTCACCCCCGGCATCGACAACCTGGTCATGAGCGGGGGCCGGGACGGCGGCGCGTCGCTGGAGGACATGGTGGCGCGCACCGAGCGCGGCCTGCTGCTGACCTGCCTGTGGTACATCCGCGAGGTGGACCCGCAGCGGCTGCTGCTCACCGGTCTCACCCGCGACGGCGTCTACCTCGTCGAGAACGGCGAGGTCGTCGGGGCGGTCAACAACTTCCGCTTCAACGAGAGCCCGGTGGACCTGCTGTCGCGGCTCACCGAGGTCGGCGCCACGGCCCCCACGCTGCCGCGCGAGTGGTCGGACTACTTCACCCGCGCCGCCATGCCGCCGGTGCGCGTGGGCGACTTCCACATGTCCACCGTCAGCCAGGCGACGTAGCCGACGCGGAGATCGTCACAGCCGGGACCGCGGTGGACTGGCCATCCTCCAGCTGGCTGCGGGTCTCAGTGACCTCGCTGGCTGCAACGGGCCGCACTCCCGGCTGTGACGATTCGCACACTATCTGCGACCGGTGGGTGACTAGGGCTCCTCGAGCCGGAAGCCCACCTTCAGGCCCACCTGATAGTGCGCGACCTCGCCCTGCGAGAGGTCGCCGCGGATCTCGGTGACCTCGAACCAGTCCAGGTGGCGCAGGGTCTGCGCGGCGCGGGCGACGGCGTTGCGGATGGCTGCGTCGACGGACTCCGGCGAGCTGCCGACGATCTCGGTCACCCGGTAGGTGTGGTCGGTCATGTGGGTCCCCTTCCCTGGTGTTTCCCCCTGGTGTCGCCGTCCTGCTCCCACGGGCGTACCGTGGAAATGTGAAGGTCATTCCCCGCAGGCGCGCCGCGGTCTACACGGTGACCGACGCGCCCAAGCCGATGTCGGAGGACATCAGCTACCGGCAGCGCCGCTACCTGATCTCGATGGGGATCCGGACGGGCTGCTTCGTGGGAGCGGTGCTCTCGGCGATGCTCGGCGCGCCGCTGTGGCTGGTGGTCCTGTTGGTGGTGGGCGCGCTGTTCCTGCCGTACATCAGCGTGATCTTCGCCAACGGCGGCCGCGAGCCGCAGCCGACCGCCCGCTTCACCGACGAAAGCACGAACCGGAAGCAGATTTCCGGACATGGTCCGGAAATCGGGTCGTGACTTTCTCTTGACTAAGGGCGGGGGGGTTCGGTGTACGATTTGTCTCGGCGCTCTGGTCCCCCGTCGGAGCGCCCGTGCCGGTGTTCCGGGCCCCCGTCGGAACACCGATGATGCGACGCCGGGTGGATTGCCCCCGTATCCACCCGGCGTCGCTTTCTCTTTGCGGGGACCGGGTTCCGCTCTCCCGATCATGCGCGTTCCACTGTGACGAACGGACGCGGCGGCCGGGCGGTTCCCCGTCGCTGACCGGACCCGGCCAACACGTTTCGGCGCCTTCTTCCCGACTCTCGCGGCGCCTCCGCATGGTGCACGCGCGGGGCGTCATGCGGCGCCGCGCTCAGGGCGCCGTGGAGCGTTCGCCGGCGGCACGCCCACCCGATCTTGCCTGCCGCGCCCACCGGGCCCTCACAGGCGCGCACACCGCCGTGCGGTGCCGTCCCGGAGTCGTGGACGCCGGGGGCGTCCGGGCGCACGGCGCTTGATTCTAGAACGAGATTCCAATTAGGTTGGCGTCGGCCGGACACGCGGCGGGAACCGAGGAGGCGCAATGGCCGGGAGCAGGGTCGCCATCGTCACGGGCGCGGCGCGCGGCATCGGCGCGGCGACGGCGGTGCGGCTGGCGGTCGACGGGTTCGCCGTCGCGGTGTGCGACCTGGACGAGGCCGCGTGCGCGGGCACGGTCGAGGAGATCGACCGGGCGGGCGGCCGGGGGCTGGCCGTCGGGGTGGACGTGGCGGACGCGCAGGCCGTGCGGGCGGCGGTCGACCGGGTGGCGGCCGAGCTGGGGCCGCCGGTGGTGCTGGTCAACAACGCCGGGATCATCCGCGACAACCTGCTGTTCAAGATGACCGACGACGACTGGGACGCGGTCATGGCCGTGCACCTGCGCGGCGCGTTCCTGATGAGCCGGGCCGTGCAGGCGCACATGACCGAGGCGGGCTGGGGCCGGATCGTCAACCTGTCGAGCACCTCGGCGCTGGGCAACCGCGGCCAGGCCAACTACTCGGCGGCCAAGGCGGGCCTGCAGGGCTTCACCAAGACCCTCGCGATCGAGCTGGGCCGGTTCGGGGTGACGGTGAACGCGATCGCGCCCGGGTTCATCGCCACCGAGATGACGGCGGCGACCGCGGCGCGCATGGGCGTGGACTTCGAGGACTTCAAGGCCGCGGC
This sequence comes from Actinomadura sp. NPDC047616, assembly GCF_040642915.1. NCBI lineage: Bacteria > Bacillati > Actinomycetota > Actinomycetes > Streptosporangiales > Thermomonosporaceae > Actinomadura > Actinomadura sp. NPDC047616. The sequence goes on along the minus strand of NZ_JBEYTB010000005.1, from coordinate 250,507 downwards.
CGCCAGGGAGATCCCGGTGCGGCGGGTCGGCGTGCCCGGCGACATCGCCGGGGTGGTGGCGTTCCTGGTCGGCGACGACGCCTCGTTCGTGTCCGGCCAGGTGATCTACGTGGCGGGCGGGCCGCGCGCCTGAGCCGTCCCCGCCCGCCTGAGCCCTCCCGGGTCAGCGGCGCAGCACGGCGGCGAGCTGGGCGGCCAGCACGCGCGGGGCGTCCACCAGCGACGGGCCGTACCAGGTGAGGCGGCGGCCGTCGACCAGGGCGACGTCGACGCCGGGGAAGCATTCGGGGCCGTCGTCGGCGGTGAAGCGGTACGGCTCGTCCGGCAGCACCACCAGGTCGGCGCCGGCGGCGGTCAGCTCGTCGATGCCGATCTTGGGGTAGCGGTCGGGATGGCCGGCGTAGAGGTTGTCCACGCCGAGCCGTGACAGCACGTCGCCGGTGAAGGTGTCGCGCCCGACGACCATCCACGGCCGCCGCCACACCGGGACGACCGCCGTCCGGCGGCGCGGCGGAACGGGCGGCGCCGACCACGCGCGGGCGGCCTCGTCCAGCCAGGCGGGGACGGGGACGCGGCAGGCCTCGGCGAGCATGCGGCGCAGCGAGGTCAGGGCCTGGCCGACGGTGCGGATGTCGGTCATCCACACCGCGATCCCGGCCGCGCGCAGCGCCGCGACGTCGGCGGGGCGGTTCTCCTCGGCGTTGCCGAGCACGACGTCGGGACGCAGGGCGGCGACGCGTTCCAGGTCGGGGTTCTTGGTGCCGCGCACCCGCGTGACGTCCAGGCCGGGCGGGTGGGTGCACCAGTCGGTGGCGCCGGCCAGCAGGCCGGGCGCCGTCACCGCGACCGTCTCGGTCAGCGACGGCACCAGCGACACCACCCGGCGCACCCGGTCCGGGACGGGCACGGGCGCGCCGGTGTCGTCGAGCGGGCCGGCGTGGGGCGGGACGGCCATCACACGTTGCGCCGGTACTGGCCCCCGACCTCGAAGAACGCCTCGGTGATCTGCTGGAGGCTGCACACCCGCGCCGCGTCCATCAGCACCGCGAACACGTTCTCCCCGGACCGGGCGGCCTCCTTCAACGCCGCCAGGGCGGCCTGGGCGTCCTCGCGGTGGCGGTCCTGGAAGGCGCGGACGCGCTCCAGCTGCGAGCGCTTCTCCTCCTCGGTGGCGCGCGCCAGCTCCAGCGGCCCGTCCGCCGCGTCGTCGCCGTCGGGGTTGCGGAACGTGTTGACGCCGATGATCGGCAGGGAGCCGTCGTGCTTGCGCCGCTCGTACAGCATCGACTCGTCCTGGATGCGGCCGCGCTGGTAGCCGGTCTCCATGGCGCCCAGCACCCCGCCGCGCTCGCTGATGCGGTCGAACTCGGCCAGCACCGCCTCCTCCACCAGGTCGGTCAGCTCCTCGATGACGAACGAGCCCTGCAGCGGGTTCTCGTTCATCGCCAGGCCCCACTCCCTGTTGATGATGAGCTGGATGGCCAGGGCGCGGCGCACCGACTCGGCGGTGGGGGTGGTGACGGCCTCGTCGTAGGCGTTGGTGTGCAGGCTGTTGCAGTTGTCGAAAATGGCGATGAGGGCCTGCAGCGTCGTGCGGATGTCGTTGAAGTTCATCTCCTGGGCGTGCAGGGAACGGCCCGACGTCTGGATGTGGTACTTCAGCTTCTGGCTGCGCTCGTTGGCGCCGTACCGCTCGCGCATGGCGATCGCCCAGATGCGGCGGGCGACCCGGCCGATGACGCTGTATTCGGGGTCCATGCCGTTGGAGAAGAAGAACGACAGGTTGGGCGCGAAGTCGTCGACGTCCATGCCCCGCGCCAAATACGACTCGACGTAGGTGAAGCCGTTGGCCAGCGTGAACGCCAGCTGGCTGATCGGGTTCGCCCCGGCCTCGGCGATGTGGTACCCGGAAATGGACACCGAGTAGAAGTTGCGGACCTTGTTGGCGATGAACCATTCCTGGATGTCGGCCATCATCCGCAGCGAGAACTCGGTGGAGAAGATGCAGGTGTTCTGGCCCTGGTCCTCCTTGAGGATGTCGGCCTGCACGGTGCCGCGCACCGTCGACAGCACCCGGGCCCGGATGTCGGCGGCCTCCTGCGCGGTGGGTTCGCGGCCGTGCTCGGCGCGGAAGGCGTCCAGGCCCTGGTCGATCGCGGTGTTGAGGAAGAACGCCAGGATGGTGGGCGCCGGGCCGTTGATCGTCATCGACACGGAGGTGGTCGGCGCGGACAGGTCGAAGCCGTCGTAGAGCGCCTTCATGTCGTCCAGCGTGGCGATGGAGACGCCGGAGGTGCCGACCTTGCCGTAGACGTCGGGACGCTCGCCGGGGTCGCGCCCGTACAGCGTCACCGAGTCGAACGCGGTGGACAGGCGGGTGGCGGGCTGGCCCTCCGACAGCAGCTTGAAGCGGCGGTTGGTGCGGAACGGGTCGCCCTCGCCGGCGAACATCCGCGCCGGGTCCTCGTTGTCGCGCTTGAAGGGGAACACCCCGGCGGTGAAGGGGAAGCGGCCGGGCAGGTTCTCCGCGCGCAGGAACCGCAGCAGCTCGCCGTGGTCCTGGTAGCGGGGCAGCGCGACGCGCGGGATGCGGCTGCCCGACAGGGTCTCGCGGGTCAGCCTGGTCCGCAGCTCCTTGTCGCGGACGCGGACGACCTGCTCCTCGCCGGAGTAGGCCTCGACGACCTTCGGCCACTGCTCGACCAGCGCGGCGCTGTCGGCGGAGACGGCGCGGCGGGCGTCCTCCAGCAGCCGGCCGACCTCGTCGGCGGCGTCGCCGGTCAGCTCCTCGCGCACGGCCGCCAGGCGCTGCGCGCGCCGCACGGCCTCGACCTGGCGGGCCGTCTCGGCGTGGTAGCCGCGGACGGTCTGGGCGATCTCGGCGAGGTAGTTCGCGCGGGCGGGCGGGATGATCTGCGCGGCGCCCGTGGACACGCGGGTGTCGGCCCTGGGCAGCGTGCCGGGTTCCAGGTGCAGGCCGTGCTCGGCCAGCAGCCCGGTCAGGCTCTGGTAGAGGGCGGTGACGCCGTCGTCGTTGAAGGTGGCGGCGCTGGTGCCGAACACCGGCATGTCCTCGGGCCGCGATCCGAACGCCTCGCGGTTGCGCACCAGCTGGCGCGACACGTCGCGCAGGGCGTCGGCGGCGCCGCGCCGTTCGAACTTGTTGATCGCCACCACGTCGGCGAAGTCCAGCATGTCGATCTTCTCGAGCTGGGACGCGGCGCCGAACTCGGGCGTCATCACGTACAGCGCGACGTCGGCCAGCGGGACGATCGCGGCGTCGCCCTGCCCGATGCCGGGGGTCTCCAGGATGACCAGGTCGTATCCGGCGGCGCGGCAGGCGGCGACGATGTCCTCGATGCGGTCCGGCAGCTCGCGGCCGCCGCGGGTGGCCAGCGAGCGGAAGAACACGTGGTCGCCGTCCAGGGAGTTCATCCGGATGCGGTCGCCGAGCAGCGCCCCGCCGCCGCGGCGCCGGGTCGGGTCGACCGCCAGGACCGCCACGCGCAGCTTGTCCTGCTGGTCGACGCGCAGCCGGCGCACCAGCTCGTCGGTGAGGGACGACTTGCCGGAGCCGCCGGTGCCGGTGATGCCGAGGACGGGGACGGCGCGGCGGGACGCGGCCTCGGCGATGACCTCGCGGTCGCGGTCGGGCAGCCGGTCCTCCTGCAGGCAGGTGATGGCGCGGGCCAGGGCGCGCCGCTCCCCCGCCAGCACGCCCTCCACCGGCTCGGGCGGCAGTTCGGCGTCGCAGTCGCGGATCAGCTCGTTGATCATTCCGGGCAGGCCGAGCCGCTGCCCGTCCTGCGGGGAGAAGATGCGCACGCCGGAGTCGGCCAGCCGGGCGATCTCGTCCGGGACGATCACGCCGCCCCCGCCGCCGAAGATCTTGACGTGCCCGGCGCCGGACTCGCGCAGCAGCCGCGCCAGGTACTCGAAGTACTCCACGTGGCCGCCCTGGTAGGAGCTGATCGCCACGCCGTGGGCGTCCTCCTCCAGAACCGCGTCCACCACCTCGCGCACGGACCGGTCGTGGCCCAGGTGGACCACCTCGGCCCCCTGCGACTGCAGGATCCGCCGCATGATGTTGATCGCCGCGTCGTGCCCGTCGAACAGGGCCGCCGCCGTCACGAACCGCACCGGGCGCGCCGGGACGTGCATGAGCCACCTCGCGATCGTCTGTGGGCCGCTCACCAAGCCCTTGGAAGTCCAATATTTGGAAGCTAAAGTAATTCGCATGCGCGACGCGGTCAAGGCTCCGGACGGCGGATACGGTGAGGCGGTGCCCGTTCCCGACCCCATCGCCGAGGCGCACCGGCAGTGGAGCGCGCGCTGGCCCGAGCACGCCGACCGGATGGCCGCGGTCACGTCGGTGATGCGCGTCCAGCAGCTGCTGCTCGCCCGCATCGAGACCGTCCTCAAACCGCACGGCCTGACGTTCGCCGCCTACGAGGCGCTGCGCCTGCTGGCCTTCACCCGCACCGGCGCCCTGCCCATGGGCAAGATGGGGGCGCGGCTGATGGTGCACCCGGCGTCGGTCACCAACGTCATCGGACGGCTGGAGCGCCGGGGCCTGGTCCAGCGCCGCCCCTCCCCCGACGACCGCCGTGTGGTCCTCGCCGAGATCACCCCCGCCGGCCGCGAACTGGCCGAGGACGCCACCCGCGCCCTGCACGAGGCGTCGTTCGGGCTGGCGGACCTGACCGCCGAGCAGGCCGAGCAGGTCACCGCCGTGCTGCGCGCCGTGCGGGCCGCGGCCGGCGAGGTCCCCCCGGAGCCGCCCCGGCCGCGGGCCGGGCGTTGACTTCCCCGCGCGCGGTGCGAGCGTTGGAGGGGATCATGGGCGGCAGGACATGGGAGGGGGTGCCGGCGTGGCGAACGAGACCGTCTTCACCTACGGCGCGCCGCAGCTGAAGTTCGGGCCCGGCGCGGCCGACGAGATCGGCTACGACCTGGCCCGGTACGGGGCGCGGCGGGCGCTGGTGGTGACCGACCCGGGGGTGGCCGCGACCGGCGCCCCGCAGCGCGTCGCGGACGCCATGAAGGCCTACGACGTGACGGCGACGGTGTTCGACGGCGTGCGCGTGGAGCCGACCGACGAGAGCCTGCGCCGGGCCGTCGCGCACGCCCGCGACACCGGCCCCTACGACGCGATCGTGGCGGTCGGCGGCGGGTCCAGCATCGACACCGCCAAGGCCGTCGACCTGCTGATCACCAACGAGGGCGACCTGGCGGACTACCTCAACCCGCCGGTCGGCGCGGGGCGCGCCCCCGCCCGGCCGCTGCTGCCGCTGGTGGCCGTGCCGACCACCACGGGCACCGGCGCCGAGAGCACCACGGTGTGCGTGCTGGACGTGCTGGAGCTGAAGGTCAAGACCGGCATCAGCCATCCGGCGCTGCGTCCCGCGCTGGCCGTGGTGGACCCCGGCCTGACAGTCAGCCAGCCCGCCGGGGTGACCGCGTCGTCGGGGATGGACATCGTCTGCCACGCCCTGGAGTCGTACACGGCGCGGCCGTACGACGCGTTCGACCGCAAGGCGCCCGAGCAGCGCGTGCCGTACTGCGGCGCCAACCCGATCTCCGACATGTGGTCGGAGAGGTCGCTGACGCTGATCGCGCGGTCGTTCCGCGCCGCCGTGCGCGACGGCGACGACACCCGCGCCCGCGGCGACATGGCGCTGGCCGCGACGTTCGCCGGGCTCGGGTTCGGCAACGCGGGCGTGCACGTCCCGCACGCCAACGCCTACCCGATCGCGGGCCGCGTCCGCGGGTTCCGCCCGTCCGGCTACCCCGGCGGCGAGCCGCTGGTGCCGCACGGCATGGCGGTGTCGCTGACCGCGCCCGAGGCGTTCCGGTTCACCTTCGAGGCGTGCCCGGAGCGGCACGTGCGGGCGGCGGAGCTGCTCGCCCCCGGGCTGGAGCGTCCGGACGACCCGGCCGAGCACCTGCCGCGGGCGCTGCTGGCGCTGATGCGCGACATCGGCATCCCGGACGGGGTGGGGGCGGTCGGCTACACCGAGGCCGACGTGCCGGACCTGGTGGCGGGCACGATGAAGCAGCAGCGTCTGCTGGCCATCGCGCCGCGCCCGGTGACCGAGGAGGACGTCGCCGGGATCTTCACCCGTTCGCTGCGCCTGTGGTGAGCCGCGCCGCCCGTCCCGGGGGCCGTGCGGGGCCGGGGACGGTGGCACCGCACTGGATCGGCGCGCCTTGTCCCGGTATATACCGTGGTGAACCCCGGACCGCGGGCGGGTGGGGAACGGCACGACGTGGTGCCGGGCGTGCCCGGGGCGGGGCTGGAGCGGGAGATGACTGACGCACCTCGTGAGCCCGAGGAACTGACCTACGGCTCCTACCTTCGGCTGGACAGGCTGCTGACCTGCCAGGAACCGCGCACCGGCGCGCACGACGAGCTGTTGTTCGTCGTCATCCACCAGGTGTACGAGCTGTGGTTCAAGCAGATCCTGCACGAGGCGGCGCTGCTGCAGCGCAGGCTGGAGGACGGCAACAGCGCCGGGTCCCTGCACACCGCCCGCCGCATCGCCAAGATCCTCAAGACGGTGGTGGGGCAGCTGGACGTGCTGGAGACGATGACGCCCCGGCAGTTCGCCTCGTTCCGCGACGCCCTGGGCACCTCCAGCGGGTTCCAGTCGGACCAGTTCCGGCGGATCGAGGCGGTGCTGGGACGCCGCGCGTTCCCCGCCTCGGACCTGCGCGACGACCCCGAGCTCCGGGAGACCGTGCGCCGCCCGTCGCTGATGGACTCGCTGCTGCGCTACCTGGCGGGGCGCGGCCACCCCGTCCCCGCCGACATCCTCGACCGCGACCCGGCGCGGCCGTGGGAGCCCGACCCGCGCGTGCAGAACGTGCTGGTGGCGGTGTACGCCGACGACAGCCGCCCCGAGGCGGAGGTATGCGAGGCGCTGGTCGACGTGGACGAGGGCGTACAGGAGTGGCGGTACCGGCACGTCAAGATGGTCGAGCGCACCATCGGCGCCAAGCTCGGCACCGGCGGGTCGGCCGGGGCCGACTACCTGCGCTCCACGTTGTTCGTACCCGCGTTCCCGGACCTGTGGGAGGTCCGGTCGAAGATCGAGGAGGAGCCCGTCGATGGCGCGTGAGGAGAGCGTGGCCGTGGTCGGGGCGGGCCTGGCCGGATGCCTGCTGGCCACGCTGCTGGGCCGGCGCGGCGTGCCGGTGACGGTGTACGAGCGGCGTCCCGACCCGCGCGTGGCCGGGCCCGAACGCGGCCGGTCCATCAACCTGGCGATCTCCGCGCGCGGCCTGGCCGCGCTGGAGGAGGTCGGGCTGCGCGAGGAGGCCCTGGCCCGCGCGCTGCCCATGCACGGCCGGATGGTGCACCCCCTGGGCGGGGCCCGCAACTTCCAGCCCTACAGCGCCGACGGCACCCGCGCGATCAACTCGATCAGCCGCGCCGAGCTGAACGCCGCGTTGCTGGACGCCGCCGAGGCCACCCCCGGCGTGACGGTGCGCTTCGGGCACCGGCTCACCAACGTCGACGCCGCCAAGGGACGGCTGACGCTGGAGACGCCGGACGGCGTGGTCACCGAGGACGCCGGCGTGGTGCTGGCCGGCGACGGCGCCTACAGCGCGGCCCGCCGCACGATCGAGGGCGTCGAGCCGTTCACCCACACCCAGGACTTCCTCGAACACGGCTACAAGGAGCTGACCATCCCGCCGACGGCCGGCGGGGACTTCGCGCTGGACCCCGACGCCCTGCACATCTGGCCGCGCGGCGACGCCATGATGATCGCGCTGCCGAACCTGGACCGCTCGTTCACCTGCACGCTGTTCTGGCCCAAGGCCGACTTCGACGCGCTGGACACGCCGCGCCGGGTGCGCGAGCACTTCCGGGCCCGCTATCCCGACGTGGCCGGGCTCATGCCGGACCTGGCCGACGACTTCGCGCACAACCCCGTCGGGTCGCTGGTGACGGTGCGGTGCTGGCCGTGGGTGCGGTACGGCAGGGGCGCGACGGTGGCGCTGCTGGGCGACGCCGCGCACGCGATCGTGCCGTTCTACGGGCAGGGCGCCAACTGCGCGTTCGAGGACTGCGTCGAGATCGACCGCTGCCTGGAGGAGACCGGCGGGAACTGGCGGCGCGCGCTGTCGATCTACCAGGAGCGGCGCAAGCCCAACACCGACGCGATCGCGGAGATGGCGCTGGACAACTTCGTCGAGATGCGCGATCGGGTCGCCTCCCCGGCGTTCCGGCTCGGCCAGGCCGCCCAGCACGCGCTGGAGCGGCGGCTGCCGGGCCGGTACGTGTCGCGGTACGAGCTGGTGTCGTTCAGCACCGTGCCGTACGCGCGGATCCCCGAGCGGATCAGGCGGCAGAACCGGACGCTGGCGGCGGCGGGGCTTGCGGCGTTCGCGGCGACGGGGCTGACCGTCCGGGCCGCTCGTGCCGCCCTGCGCCGACGGGCCGCCGCCGCGCCGGCCGGGGCGGGCGCCCGCGCCGTCCGTGCCGCCCGTGCCGCCCGCGCCCTGCGCCGGAGCCGCTGACCAGGTCGTACAGCGCGGCGACCAGGGCCGCCAGCACGAATCCGATGACGACGAACAGGCCGTGCCGGAAGGCCAGCGCCCAGTCGCCGTGCGTGCCGGCGACGGTGGCGAAGTAGATCGCGCCGGTGGTGGCGATGCCGACGGCGGCGCCGAAGCGCTGCCCGGTCTGCAGCACCCCGGCGGCGCTGCCGCCGCCCGTCCGCGGCACCTCCGCCAGGGTGATCGTCTGGTTGGGCGCGATGACCAGGCCGCTGCCGAGCCCCGCGACCAGCAGCGGCACGGCGGTGAACCACGCCACGTCCGGTCCGGACCGCAGTTCCACGGCGACCCACACGGCGACCAGCCCGGCCGCGACGACCGCCAGCCCCACCGCGACGAGGGGACGCCCGTAGCGCGCCACGATCCGTCCGCCGACCGTGGCGGCCACGGCCGATCCGAGCGCGAAGGGGGTCATCGACACGCCCGCCAGCAGGGGGCTGTAGCCGAGCCCGATCTGCAGGTAGAGGGTGTAGGTGAAGAAGATCGCGGTGAATCCGGCGAAGTACAGCACGGCGATGGCCGTGCCCAGGCCGTAGGAGCGCAGGCGGAACAGCGTCAGGTCCACCATGGGCGAGGGGTGCCGCCGCTCCCACAGCGTGAACACCGCGATCACGGCGGCGCCGAGCAGCACCAGGAGCCACTTGCCGTTGCCGTGCCACTGCCGTTCCTGCACGAACGGCAGCATCACGCACACGACGCCGACGCCCAGCAGCAGCACGCCGAGCGGGTCGAGGCCGCGCCGTTCCCCGTACTGCGGCGGGGGCAGCAGCCGCCACGCCAGCGGCAGCGCCACCAGGCCGACGGGGATGTTGACGTAGAACACCCAGCGCCAGCCCTCCTCGATCCCGGCCAGGGCGATCAGCGCGCCGCCGAGCATGGGGCCGACGGCGGTGGCGATGCCGATGACGGCGCCGAGCGCGCCGAACGCCCGGCCGCGTTCGGCGCCGACGAACAGCTGCTGGATCAGCCCGGCGGTCTGCGGCTGCAGCACGCCCGCCGCCGCGCCCTGCACCAGCCGGGCCGCGACCAGCAGCTCGACGGTGGGGGCGAGCCCGGCCAGGGCGCTGGAGGCGGTGAACAGCGCCAGCCCGGCCATGAACACCGCGCGGCGGCTGCGCGCGTCGCCCAGCCGCCCGGCCGGCACCAGCACCAGGCCGAACGTCAGCGCGTATCCCGACACGATCCACTGCAGGCCCGACTCCGAGGCGTGCAGCCCCTCCCGGATCGACGGCAGCGCGACGTTGACGATGCTGACGTCCAGCAGGGTCATGAACGCGGCGACCAGGCACACCGCCAGGGCCTGCCAGCGGCGCCGGGCGCAGTGCACCGCCGTGGGGGTGGTCGTCGATCCGGTGGGCGATCCGGTGGGCATGGACCGGAGCATGTCCGGGCTCGTCACGGTCCAAACCATGCCCCCACGTAAGCCGCGTTACGGACTTATGTGACAAGGTGGTCATGTGACGGATGTGCCGCCGGACCCCGCCCCTGACGACGCGGAACAGCAGTGCTCGGCCAAGGGCTGCCGGGACGCCGCCGTGTGGGCGCTGCGCTGGAACAACCCCAAGATCCACACTCCGGAGCGGCGCAAGGTCTGGCTGGCCTGCGACGCGCACCGCGAGCACCTGTCGGCGTTCCTGGACCGCCGCGGGTTCCTGCGCGACGTCGTCCCGCTCGCCGAGCTGGACGAGCCCGCCTAGCCCCGGGCCCGCCCGGGCGGGCGCGCGTTCAGGCCAGGCCGGGCGGCGACTGCGTCACGCCGGGCGAGCCGCCCGCGTCGCCCTTCCACCCCTCGGCCATCTCGGTGATGCGGGCCGCGGCGTCCCGGGCGGGCGTGCCGCGGCCGACGGCCAGGCCGAGCAGGAAGGTCGTCAGCGGGGCGCCGGGCCGCGCCACGCCGTGCGCGACGTCGCGGGCCAGGTCCAGCACCAGGTCCCGGTCGACCTCGCCGCGGTCCAGGCCGAGCTCCAGGCAGACGGCCTCGATCCACTCCTCCAGCATCGTCACTCCTCCCCTTCGGTCAGCAGGCGCCGGGCGTGCGCCAGCGCACCGGGGGTGTCGCAGTCGTACCACGGGGGCCGCTCCCCCGCCGCGCCGGCCGGCCCCAGGGACACCCGGACGGGTGTCAGCGGGCCCAGCACGCCGCGCAGCGAGGCGCCCTCGTAACCGGCCAGCGCGGCGCGCAGTCCGGCGGTCCGCCAGCATCCCGCGAGCCATTGTTCCCGCCCCTCGGCGTCGACCAGCACCGCCCCGCCGCCCCGGCCGCGGCGCGCGGCGTCCAGCAGCGCGGCGACGTGCCCGGGACGCAGGAACGGCAGGTCGGCGGCCAGCAGCGCCAGCCAGGGCGCCCGCACCTCGGCCAACCCCGCGCGCAGGGCGGGGACGGGCCCGGCGCCGGGCGGGTCCTCACGGACCACGGTCGCGTGCGGCAGTTCCGCCCGGGGCGGCCCGACGACGATCAGGTGCCGCGCGTCCCGCACCGCCTCGGCGACACGGGCGACCAGGGTGCGCCCGCCGACCGGCAGGCCGGGCTTGTCGGCGCCGTCCATCCGGCGGGCGCGGCCGCCCGCCAGCACCACCGCGTCGAAGACCTCCTCGAACGCCGTGCCGAACGCCGCGTCGAACGCCTGGGTCATCGGCGCCGTGCTCACCCGCCGATCGCGGACATGGGACGGGCGGGCTGCAGGAAGGCGGGGTCGTCGATGCCGTGCCCGGCGCGCTTGACGCGCACCGCGGCCCGCCACCGCTCGGCCAGCTCCTCGTCGGACGCGCCGCCGCGCAGCGCCCCGCGCAGGTCGGACTCCTCGGTGGCGAACAGGCAGTTGCGGACCTGCCCGTCGGCGGTGAGGCGGACCCGGTCGCAGTTCCCGCAGAACGGCCGGGTCACCGAGCCGATCACCCCGACCGTGCCGGGACCGCCGTCGACCAGGAACGTCTCGGCCGGGGCGCTGCCGCGCGCCGCCGGGTCGTCGGGAGTGAGGGTGAACGCCTCGCCCAGCCGGGCCAGGATCTCGTCCGCGGTGATCATGCCGGCGCGGGTCCAGCCGTGCTGGGCGTCCAGCGGCATCTGCTCGATGAACCGCAGCCGGTAGCCGTGGTCGAGGCAGTAGCGCAGCAGCGGCACCGCCTCGTGGTCGTTGACGCCGCGCATCAGCACCGCGTTGACCTTGACCGGCGCCAGGCCCGCGGCGGCCGCGGCGGCCAGGCCCGTCAGCACGTCGCCGAGGCGGTCGCGGTGCGCCAGCCGCCGGAACACCTCGGGGTCGAGGGTGTCCAGGGACACGTTCACGCGGTCCAGGCCCGCCTCGGCCAGCGGGGCGGCCAGCCGGTCCAGCCCGATCCCGTTGGTGGTGACCGAGATCTGCGGGCGGGGCCGCAGCTCGGCGGTGCGCCGCACGATGCCGGCCAGGCCGCGGCGCAGCAGCGGCTCGCCGCCGGTGTAGCGGACCTCGGTGATGCCGAGGCGTTCGACGCCCACCCGCACCAGCCGCACCACCTCGTCGTCGGTGAGCACCTCCGGCTTGGGCAGCCAGTCCAGGCCCTCGGGAGGCATGCAGTAGGAGCACCGCAGGTTGCACCGGTCCGTCAGGGAGACCCGCAGATCGGTGGCGGTACGACCGAAGGTGTCGACCAGCACGGACGCCCTTTCCCACTGCCGTGGCGGCGCCGTGTCGCACGGGCCGCCTGGATTGCCGTGAACATCCAGCCTATTGCGGCGGTTGACGTTCCGCGCACCGCGCGAGACGGTATCGGGCAGATCACCCGAAAGATCGTCCGCTGAGGGACCCGGAGGTGCGGCGATGACCACGGCACGGCGCTGGGAGTTCGCGGGGACGCGCGGCGCGGTCACCGCGCGGACCTGGCCCAACCCCGCCCCGCGTTACGTGGCGGTGCTGGTGCACGGGTACGGCGAGCACCTCGGCCGCTACGACCACGTCGCCGGCGCGCTGGCCCGGCACGGCGCGGTGGTGTGCGGGCCCGACCACGCCGGGCACGGCCTGTCGGCGGGCGACCGCGTGCTCGTCGACGACGTCGGCGACCTGGTGGCCGACGTGCACACGGTCGTGGCGTCGGCCCGCGACGACCACCCCGACCTGCCCGTGGTGATGATCGGCCACTCGATGGGCGGGCTGATCGCCACCCGCTACGCGCAGCTGCACGGCGCGGAGCTGACCGCGCTGGTGCTGTCGGGGCCGGTACTGGGCCGCTGGGACGCGCTGTCGCAGCTGCTGGCGCTGGAGGAGATCCCCGACGTGCCGATCGACCCCGGCACCCTGTCGCGCGACCCCGCCGTCGGCAAGGCCTACGCCGAGGACCCGCTGGTCTGGCACGGGCCGTTCAAGCGGCCGACGCTGGAGGCGCTGGACGCGGCGATCCGGGCGGCGTCCGCGCACGGCTCGCTGGGCGCGCTGCCCACCCTGTGGGTGCACGGCGACGACGACCGGCTGGTGCCCCTGGACGGCACCCGCACGGGCATCGACGCCGTCCGCGGCTCCGACCTGACCGAGCGGATCTACCCCGAGGCCCGGCACGAGGTGTTCAACGAGACCAACCGCGACGAGGTCCTCACGGACGTCACGGCGTTCGTCGACCGGGTGCTGGCCGGCGCCGCCTCACCGCCGGCCTAGCTCGTCGATCAGCGCGCTCAGCCACGGCTCGTCCGCCCGGGGCCGCCGCATCAGCGACCGCGCGATGCCCCGGCGGCCGTGCCAGCGGCCGTACGCGTGGACGTACTCGACGGGCCGCCCCCGGGCGAGCCAGTCCCACACCCGCTTGTCGAGCGGCACGGCCGTCACGGTGAGGCCGGACGAGGCGGCCGGCGTCCAGGCCACCCGCCGGTCGCGCCACGGCCACGGCTCCGGGTCGATCCTGGCCAGCGGAACCAGGCCGAGCACCCGGACCTCGCCGAGCCGGACGCCCTCCTCGGCGCACCACCGGCCGAGCTCGCCCGTCGCGGCGGTGAAGGAACGGTCCGGGCCCACCAGGTCGCAGATCGCCACCGGCCGCCGCGGCGTCCCGGCCAGCGCCGCCGGGGTCAGCCCGGCCGTCGACGCGGTGAGCCGCCACTCGGCGGCGGTGCGGCCGCGCGGCGACGGCAGCCGGTGCACGGCGGACGCGTGCCCGGTGCCGCGCAGCACGACGTCGAGGAGCTGCCGGACGGGTTCGGCGGCCTCCTCGGCCAGCAGGAGGGGGCCGCCGCCCGAGCGCGCCAGCACGTCGGCGGTGCCCGCGGCGAGCCGCCCGAACCACACCCAGTCCCACCATCCGTCGGGCTTCCACGGCGCGCTGCCCAGGATCTCGTCCGCCATCGGATCCCAGGGGTAGGGATCGTCGGCCTCGCGGACCTCGGTCTCGCGGGTCCGCACGGCGGCGGGCGCGAGCCGCGTCTCCTGCCACGCCTGGCAGTCGTCGACCCTGGTGCCGACCTCCGCGCCGCACGACGCACAGGCCAGGTTGGGGCCGGCTCCGATCCCCAGGCACCCGTACTCGGGAGGCTCGTCCCGGATCTTCTCGATCATCACGCGCGTGTTGTGGACGTCCCCGGGCGCGAGGACGAACGTGCCGGGCGGTCCGTACCGGGTGTCGTCCACGGCGTAGGTGCCGGGCGCCATGCCCAGCGGGATCTCGAAGTGGTCAGGGGTGATGCCGTGGTTGGGGAGGGGGACGCGCAGGACGGGCGCGCTGAGGCGGGCCCCGCAGGCCGCGCAGTGGAACACCGTCCGCCGCCGGGTCGTCATCGCCGCCGCCCGCGCCTCACCAGCCGCCCCTTGACGCGTCTGAGCTCGCCGAGCAGCTCGTTCCTGCGGCCGGCCGGCAGCTCGCGCGGGTCGGTGCCGGACAGGGCGCCGTCCATCGCCCACAGCACATCGAGGGTCAGGCCGGGGGTCTGAGTCTCCTCCAGCCGCAGATACGCGTTGACGGGGCCGACGTAGGCCAGGTCGTCGAGCGTGTGCAGGCCGATCCCGGCGAGGTGCCCGGCCGTCCGCCGGTCGAGGTGGCGCAGGTTCCCGAGCCTGGTGTGGGTGCCGCGCCTGATCGCGCCGCAGCGGTCCCACACCAGGGGGCGCAGCACGTCGGGGTCGGCGGCGGCCCGCGCGTTGGCGGGCCGCTGCCGCCTGCCCCGCGCCGCCGTGCCCGTCACGTCCCGGCCCCTCAGCCCTTGACGCAGATGAGCTGCCGCAGGTGCGCGACCACCTCGACCAGGTCGGACTGCGCCTCGATCACCGACTCCAGGTCCTTGTAGGCGCCGGGGATCTCGTCGAGGACGCCGCCGTCCTTGCGGCACTCCACGCCCCTGGTCTGCGCCACCAGGTCGTCGACGGTGAACGCCTTGCGGGCCTTGTTGCGGCTCATCCGGCGTCCCGCGCCGTGCGAGGCGGAGTTGAAGGCCGACGGGTTGCCCAGGCCGCGCACGATGTAGGTGCCGGTGGCCATCGACCCGGGGATGATGCCCAGGTCGCCCCTGCCGGCGCGGATCGCGCCCTTGCGGGTGACCAGCAGCTCCACCCCGTCGTAGACCTCCTCGGCCACGTAGTTGTGGTGGCAGGAGATCACCTCGCCCCACCGGCAGCGCTTCTCGCCGAAGCGGCGGGTCAGCACGTCCTGCGCCAGGGCGAGCATGACGGCGCGGTTGCGGCGCGCGTACTCCTGCGCCCAGAACAGGTCGCGGCGGTACTCCTCCATCTTGCGGGTGCCGGTGAGGAACACCGCCAGGTCCCGGTCGGGCAGGTCCTGGTTGTGCGGCAGCCTGCGGGCGGCCTCGATGTGGTGCTCGGCCAGTTCCTTGCCGATGTTGCGGGAACCGGAGTGCAGCACGACCCACACCGCGCCGTCGTCGTCCGCGCAGACCTCCAGGAAGTGGTTGCCCGAGCCGAGGGTGCCCATCTGGCCGCGGGCCCGGCCGAGACGGCCGCGCACCGCCGGGTGCAGCTCCTCGAAGTCCTTCCAGAAGTCGTACCAGCCGCGTTCCCTCAGCCCGGGCAGCGCCGACGGGTCCACCGGCGTCTTGTGCGCGTGGTGGCCGACCGGGATCGCCTTCTCCAGGCGCGAGCGCAGCGGCCCGAGGTCGTCGGGCAGGTCCTCGACGGTCAGGCTCGACTTGACCGCGGTCATGCCGCAGCCGATGTCCACGCCGACCGCGGCCGGGGACACCGCGTCGCGCATCGCGATGACCGAGCCGACGGTCGCGCCCTTGCCGTAGTGCACGTCGGGCATGACCGCCAGGCCCTCCACCCACGGCAGCGCGGACACGTTGCGCAGCTGGTCGAGCGCGACGTCCTCGACGGTGGCCGGGTCCGTCCACATGCGGATCGGAACGCGGCCGCCCTTGAGCGTCTGGTAAGGCATCACCTGCTCCTCTCCGCGATCGACGGCGGGCCGAACCGTGATCTATGACGCCAGACCGCGCCCCGCCGGTTCAAACCATTTTCTACGGATTCGCCGGGGCGCCCGTGGAATGCTCACCGGCCGGGGACGCGGCGGCCGTCGGCGACGCGCTGCGTCAGGCCCTGACCGTCCAGGTGCTCCAGCAGCGCGACGGCGACGCGGCGGTCCGTGCCGAGGGCCTGCGCGGCGCGGCCGACGCTGAACGGCTGCGGCAGCGCGCCGAGGATCCGCAGCGCCTCCCGGTCGGCCCCGGACGGCAGGACGACGTCGTCGCCCAGCCGCAGGATCGCGCCCGCCCGCTCGGCGGCGTCCAGCACCGGCGGGGTGAGGCCCAGCTCGGCCAGCCGTTCGGGGACGGGCGCGCAGAACGGCGCGGACCGCAGCTCTTCGCGCAACCGTCCCACCGCCACGACGACGTGCGGCGGCGGGCCCTGGTCCGGGCCGTGCACCCGGCCGTCCGCCACCCGCAGCGGAGGCCGCACCAGGGCCTCGACCAGGCGGCACGCGGGCAGGCCGAGCCGCAGCCGGGCCCGCTCCAGCGGCAGGCCGGGCGCCAGCGGCCGGGACGCGGCGCGCTCGGCGACCAGGCCGGCCAGGCGCTGGTACAGCGCCTCACAGTGGCCGGGGTCGGCGAGCCACCCGTCGACCCGCACGGCGTCGGCGGGCGGCGCGCAGCCCATCCCGGCCAGCTCCGCGCGGTGCAGCACGCCGTGGCGGCGCAGCACCACCTCGCCGCCGGGACGGTCCGGCCAGGACGCCAGCTCCCGGGCGCGGGCGGCGGTGTCGCCGCGCCGCACCAGCGTCGGGGGCCGCACGTCCAGCACGCTCACCCGGGCGACGGCGCGGCGGCCCGGGTCGCGCAGCACGGCGACGTCGCCGACGTGCAGCGGCAGTCGCGTGTTGAGGGTCAGGCGGGCGGTGTCGGGGCCCAGCGGCCGCAGCGCCACGGGCACGGCCGCCGCGCCGATGTGCAGGGTCATGCGCCTGGCCAGCCGCCCGGACGCCTCACCGAACCCGGTGCGCACGTCGACGCAGCCGGTGGCGGTCCACCGGTCGGGGGTGACCAGGGCCATGCCGCGCGCGACCCGGGCGGGGGCGACACCGTCCAGTTCCACCGCCACGCGCGTCACGCCGTGCGCCCGCGCGCACGGCTCGCCGCCCGCCTCGGCTGACCGCACCCGCACCCGCCGCCCGGCGGGCATGAGCAGCAGCTCGTCGTCCACGCCGATCGTCCCGGCGGCCAGCGTGCCGTGGACGAGCGCGCCGCCGCCCGGGCCGCGCCCGACGTGGTCGGCCCACAGCCGCACGGGCGCGGCCGGGTCGGGCACGGGCAGCCGCCCGGCCAGGCGGTCCAGCGCAGCGGTCAGCTCCTCGATCCCGGCGCCGGTGAGGGCGCTGACGGTGACGCTCTCGGCGCCCCGCAGGCCGGTGCGGGCGAGCCGCTCGCGCGCCTGGCGCAGCGCCAGCCTGGGGTCGGCGCGGTCGGAACGGGTCACCACCAGCACGCCGTTGCGCACGCCGAGGGCGTCGATGGCGGCCAGGTGCTCCTCCGACTGCGGCATCCACCCCTCGTCGGCCGCCACCGCCAGCACCACCGCCGGGACCGGCCCCGCGCCCGCGAGCATGGTGGCGACGGCCCGCTCGTGCCCGGGGACGTCCACGAACGCCAGCCGCCGGCCCGACGGCAGCGTCGTCAGGGCGAACTCCAGCGCCGGGGACGGGACGCCGCGGCGCCCGCCCTGCCCGGCACGGTCATCGGCGCCGTCATCGGCACCGTCGCCGGGGTCCGCCGGCTCGTCCCGCCCGGCCGGCCGCGGGCCGGTCAGGGCGCGCACGAGCGCGGACTTGCCGTGGCCGGCGTGCCCGGCGGTCGCGACGACCTGCATCAGCTCCCTTTCCGGGTACCGGGCGCCGCGGCACGCCGGTGCCGGACGGGCCGATCGCGGAGAAGGCGGCCGCGATGACCGCGGACGCGAAGGACGGGGATACGAGGGACATATGGCCGGGGGTCCACGTCGAACAACCCTATGGACGCGGAGGGCCGTCGCGAAAGCCGAACAGGTTCACAGTATGAGATCACAATTCCCGTTCCGGATGTGCGACACCGGAGGACGCATCGAGGGGCGGGGGCCGCAGAGCGGGAGGTGAAACCCCCTTCCGGGAACGACGCCCGGAAATCGGCGGAACGGCCGGAACGGCCAGAAGGGCGCGAACCTCTCGAACAATGGCGGCGCGGAACGGCGGGAGGAACGCGGCGCCCGGAAAGGTGTCAGGAAAACCGCCCGTGACCTGCTCTGCGCGCGATACGGTATTGGCCGGTCAGGGGCCGGGCGCGTGGTGGTCGCGCTCGGCCGAGTGGGCGAGGAAATCGTCGACCATGCGGTTGACGAGTTCGGCGAGCAGCCGGCGCTCCCCCTCCGACCACGAGCCGAGCGCCTCGTGCATCCAGCGGCGTCCCACCGCGCGGATGCACTCGACCGCGTCGCGTCCCTCGGCGCGCAGCCGCACCCGCTGGGCGCGCCGGTCGTGGGCGTCGGGCACCCGCTCGACGTAACCGGCCTTCTCCAGGCGCTGCACGAGGCGGGACACGTGCGGGGCCTCGACGCCCAGGCGGGCGGCCAGCTCGCCGGGCCGCATCGGCTCGCCGGTGTCGGCCAGCAGCCGCAGCAGCGGCACGGCGGCGCGGTCGACCGGCACGCCGGCGGCCGCGACCGTCCGGTCGTGCCGGCGGTGCCGCGTGAGCATGTGCGCCACCCGGGTCAGCGCCCGCTCGATCTCCACGATGTCGGCGGGCACGTCGTCGCCAGGGGCGGCTGACTGCGGGGGAGACATGTGATTCACCTTACAGTGTAATTACTTAATTTCAGCAACTAAGTACAATTCCGGATTTGCTCCTGTTTCCCCCCGAAACGGCCCGGCACGGCGGGCCCAGGAGGTTGTGCATGACCGGCGTCGCCACGCCAGCCACCGACCTGACCGAGCGCGCCCCCGCGGCGCCGCGCACCGGCCCGGCGCTGCTGGCGCTGGCCGCGGCGGGGCTGGTGGTGTCGGTGCAGCAGACCCTGGTCATCCCCGTGCTGCCGCAGCTGATGCGCCTGTTCGACGCCTCGGTCAGCGCGGTGACCTGGGTGTTCACCGCCTCCCTGCTGGCCGGCGCGGTGGCCACGCCGGTGCTGTCGCGGCTCGGCGACATGTACGGCAAGAAGCGCATGATCATGGTGGCGATGGGGCTGCTGCTGGCCGGGTCGGTGGTGTGCGCGCTGTCGGGCTCGCTCGGCGTGCTGGTCGCCGGACGCACCCTGCAGGGCACCTCGGCGGCGATGATCCCGCTGGCCATCGGCATGATCCGGGACACGTTCCCGGCCGAGCGGATCACCACCGCGATCGGCGTGGTCAGCGCCACCATGGGCGTGGGCGGCACCGCCGGGATGATCGTCACCGGGCTGATCGCGGACCGGACCGAGGGGCACCAGCCGATCTTCTGGGTGGCCGCGGGCCTGGCCGTCGCCGGGCTGGCGCTGGTGCGCCTGTGCGCGCCCGACAACGGCGCGCGCGTGGGCGGCCGCCCCGATCTTCCCGGCGCCGTGGTGCTGGCGGCGTGGCTGGTGTGCCTGCTGCTGGGCGTCAGCGAGGGCAACCGGTGGGGCTGGACGTCGGCCGGCGTGCTGGCGCTGTTCGGCGGCGCCGCCGTGCTGTGCGCGGTGTGGGTGGCGATCGAGCTGCGGGTGCGCGAGCCGCTGGTGCGCCTGGCGCTGCTGGTCGGCCCGAGGTCGTTGTCGGCGAACCTGGCCTCGGCGCTGCTGGGCTTCTCGATGTTCGCCACGTTCACCCTCATCGCGGGCCTGGTGCAGGCGCGCAGGGACGAGGTCGGCTACGGCCTGGACGGCTCGGTGCTGGACGTGGGCCTGTACATGCTGCCCAGCACCGTCACCATGCTCGTGCTGTCGTCGCTGTCGGGACGCATCGCCGCCCGCATCGGGCCCGCCTACACCCTGGCCATCGGGTCGGCGTTCGTGGCCGTCAGCTACCTGTGGCTGGCGGTGTCCATCTCCCACGCCTACGACATGCTGGCGTTCAGCACCATCCAGGGCATCGGGTTCGGCATCGCCTACGCGGCGCTGGGCACTCTGGCGGTGCGGCACGTGCCGATGGACCAGAGCGGCATCGCCAGCGGCGTCAACTCGCTGGTGCGCACCACGGGCGGCAGCGTCGCGGGCGCCGTCACCGCCGCCGTCCTCAGCGCGCACACCATCGCGGGCACGTCCGTGCCGTCGCAGGGGGCGTACCAGCTGTGCTTCGCCATCGTGGCCACGGGTGGCCTGCTGGCGGCGGTCGTCGCGGCGGGGCACGGCCTGCGCCACGGATGACCGCACGTCGCGGCCGTGGCCCGGCCGGGACGGGCGCCGTGACCGGACGGTGAAACGCCCGTGCGGGACTTGACGAACGACGCCGCGGGCATGCCCTATAGGGGTGCGCCCCGAAATACGAATTGGGGCGGGGGACCCGACCCGGAGGACGACATGGGCGCCTACGCGGCCGCGTACGAACGCAGCATCGCCGACCCGACCCGGTTCTGGGGCCTGGCGGCACGCGACATCCGCTGGCTGGTCCCGCCGGACCGGGTCCTGGACGACGGGGCGCCGCCGTTCTACCGGTGGTTCACCGGCGGCGAGCTGAACACCTGCGACAACGCCCTGGACCGGCACGTGGAGGAGGGCCGCGGCGACCAGGCCGCCCTCATCTACGACAGCCCCGTCACCGGCACCGTGCGCACCTACACCTACCGGGAGCTGACCGACCTGGTGGCGCGGTTCGCCGGGGCGCTGCGCGCGCAGGGCGTCGACCGCGGCGACCGGGTGGTGATCTACCTGCCGATGATCCCCGAGGCGGTGATCGCCATGCTGGCGTGCGCCCGGCTGGGCGCGGTGCACTCGGTGGTGTTCGGCGGGTTCGCCGCCCGCGAGCTGGCGACGCGCATCGACCACGCCCGGCCCAAGGCCGTGGTGTCGGCGTCGTGCGGCATCGAGGGCAGCCGCGTGGTGCCGTACAAGCCGCTGCTGGACGAGGCCCTCGACCTGGCCGCGCACAAGGTCGAGCGGTGCGTGATCCGGCAGCGCCCGCAGCTGCACGCCGACCTGACGCGCCCGCGCGACGTGGAGTGGGACGAGGCGGTCGCGCAGGCCGTTCCGGCCGAGTGCGTTCCGGTGGCCGCCACCGACCCGCTCTACATCCTGTACACCTCCGGCACGACGGGCCGTCCCAAGGGCGTGGTCCGCGACAACGGCGGGCACGCGGTCGCGCTGCGCTGGTCGATGGAGAACGTCTACGGCGTCGGGCCCGGCGACGTGTTCTGGGCGGCCTCGGACGTCGGCTGGGTCGTCGGGCACTCCTACATCGTGTACGCGCCGCTGCTGACCGGATGCACGACCGTCCTGTACGAGGGCAAGCCGGTCGGCACGCCGGACGCGGGCGCGTTCTGGCGGGTGGCGTCGCAGCACCGGGTGAAGGTGCTGTTCACCGCGCCGACCGCGA
Organism: Actinomadura sp. NPDC047616; assembly: GCF_040642915.1. Taxonomy (NCBI): domain Bacteria; kingdom Bacillati; phylum Actinomycetota; class Actinomycetes; order Streptosporangiales; family Thermomonosporaceae; genus Actinomadura; species Actinomadura sp. NPDC047616. Next base: position 229,027 of record NZ_JBEYTB010000005.1, on the reverse strand, counting down.
TCCGGGCGGTGAAGAAGGAGGACCCGGACGGCGCGCTGCTCGCCTCCTACGACCTGTCGAGCCTGGAGGCGCTGTTCCTGGCGGGCGAGCGCCTGGACCCCGACACGTACCGGTGGGCGGCCGACCGGCTGCGCCGCCCCGTGATCGACCACTGGTGGCAGACCGAGACCGGCTGGCCGATGGTGGCGAACCCGCGCGGCCTGGAGCCGCTGCCGGTCAAGGCGGGGTCGCCGTCGGTGCCCGTCCCCGGGTACGACGTGCGGGTGCTGGCGGCCGACGGCACCCCCGCCCCGCCCGGCGTGGACGGCGACATCGTGGTGCGGCTGCCGCTGCCGCCGGGCACGCTGCCGACGCTGTGGCAGGACGACGAGCGGTTCGTCGAGTCGTACCTGACCCGCCACCCCGGCCACTACCTCACCGGCGACGGCGGCCACATCGACGAGGACGGCTACGTGTGGGTGATGGGCCGCACCGACGACGTCATCAACGTGGCCGGGCACCGGCTGTCGACGGGCACGATGGAGGAGGTGATCGCGGCGCATCCGGCGGTGGCCGAGTGCGCGGTCATCGGCGTCCAGGACGCGCTGAAGGGGCAGGTGCCGCGCGCGCTGGTGGTGCTCAAGAGCGGCGCGGACGCCGACCACGCGGCGCTGCGCGACGAGGTGGTGCGGATGGTGCGCGAGCAGGTCGGCCCGGTCGCGGCGCTGAAGGAGGTCGCGGTGGTGCGGGCGCTGCCCAAGACCCGCTCGGGCAAGATCCTGCGCGGCGCGATGCGCGGCATCGCCGACGGCCGGCAGGTCGCGGTGCCCTCGACGATCGAGGATCCGGAGGTGCTGGACGACCTGCGCGCCGTGCTGCGGCCGAGCGCCGCGTCGTAGGGTTCCGGCCGCCGGATCACGGGACTGCGGCGGTGCGGGGCTCGCGGTCGCCGCCCTGCCCGGCCAGCCGGCCCAGCGTCCGGGCGAAGGCGAACATCGCGGCGCCCGCCGCGACGGTCACCGCGCCCAGCAGCAGGAAGTACCGCACGCCGCCCCAGACGTCCTGCAGCCGCGCGACCTGCCCGCCGACCGCGTCGCCGCACGCCACCGCCAGGAACCACACGCCCAGCAGCTGGCCGACGAACGCGCGGGGCGCCAGCTTGACGGTGACCGACAGCCCGACCGGCGACAGCGCCAGCTCCCCCACCGTCTGCAGCAGGTAGACGGCGACCAGCCACAGCAGCGACACCCGGACGCCCCCGGCCGCCGCGTGCGCGGCCAGGGACATCACCACGAACGACAGCCCGCACATGACCAGCCCGAAGGCGAACTTCTGCGGGATCGTCACGCGGTCGCCCAGGCGCAGCCACAGCCAGGCGAAGAACCCCGACAGGCAGATGATCATGATGGGGTTGATGTTCTGCGTCCAGCTCGCGGGCATCCGCCAGCCGAACACGGTCAGGTCGACGCTGCGTTCGGCGAAGATGTTGAGCGGCCCGGCCGCCTGGTCGTAGATCATCCAGAACAGCGCGGCGGCCGCGAACAGCCACACGTAGGCGCGCAGCCGCGTCCGCTCCTCGGCGGTCACCTCGTGGCTGCGGAACAGGTAGGCGAAGTAGGCCACCGGGACGGCCACCGCGAGCACGGTCAGCGCCACGGTGACGTGGTCGACCGTGATCCCGCCGAGTGCCACGGCGGCGACGGCCACGGCCGGCACCGCCGCGGCCAGCACGCCGCCCGCCGCCCGCGCGAGCCTGCGGCGCTCGTCCGGGGTCAGCCGGTGCCCGGGCTGGTCGCCGACGCCCCGCAGATGCCTGGCGCCGAGCACGTACTGGGTCAGGCCGAGCGCCATGCCCGCGGCCGCCGCGCCGAACCCCAGGTGCCAGTTGATGTTCTCGCCGAGGTAGCCGACGACGAAGGGGGCCAGCGCGCCGATGTTGACGCCCAGGTAGAACAGCGAGAACGCCGAGTCGCGGCGCGCGTCGTCCTCCTGGGAGTACAGCCGTCCGACCATCGTGGAGATGTTGGGCTTGAGCAGCCCCGACCCCAGGATGATCAGTGCCAGGCCCAGGTAGACCGCTCCGGCCCCGGCCGGCACCGCCATCGACAGGTGCCCGCACATGATGACCACGCAGCCCGCCAGCACGGTCCGGCGCGCGCCCAGGATCCGGTCGGCCAGCCAGCCGCCGGGCAGCGCGGCGAAGTAGACCATCGCCATGTAGACGCCCAGCAGCGCCTTGGCCGTGCCCTCGGCCAGGCCCAGGCCCGACTGGGACGGCGGGGCGATCAGGAACAGCACCAGGATCCCGCGCATCCCGTAGAAGCTGAACCGCTCCCACATCTCGGTGAAGAAGAGCGTGGCCAGCCCCCACGGGTGCCCGAAGAACGTGCGCCCGGCGGGCGCGCGCGTAGGAGTCGTCGCCATGCGCTCCCCCCGAGATCCGCCGTGGCGCGTACGCACGCAGACCGCGTTCGTACCCGCGCGATCAGCGGCCGAACGGCGCGGGCGCCGGGTGCGCCCGGCGCGGGGTCAGCGGACGACGAGGGTGTGCGCGCGGCGTTCGACGAGCTCGCCGACGACGACCGCGCCGGGGATCTCGCCGGCGATCAGCAGGCCGCCGGAGGTCTGCGCGTCGGCCAGCAGCAGCCGCCGCTCCTCGGCGAGGCGGCCGAAGTCGGTGTGCGGGGACACCCACGCCAGGTTGCGGCGGGTGCCGCCGGGCACGAACCCGTCGCGGACGGACTCGCGCGCCCCCTCCAGGTACGGCACGGCCGCGGCGTCGACCACGGCGGTGACGCCGCTGGCCCGGGCCAGCTTGAACAGGTGGCCGAGCAGCCCGAAGCCGGTGACGTCGGTGGCGCAGCGCACGTCCGCGGCCAGCGCCAGCCGGGCGGCCTCGGCGTTCAGGGCCGCCATCGACTCCACGGCGTGGGGGAACGCCTCGCCGGTGGCGCGGTGCCGGGCGTTGAGCGCGCCGGTGCCGAGCGGCTTGGTCAGCGACAGCGGCAGTCCGGGCCGTCCGTCGGCCAGCCGCAGCAGCCGGTCGGGGTCCGCGGTGCCCGTCACCGCCAGGCCGTACTTGGGCTCGGGGTCGTCCACGCTGTGGCCGCCGGCGACGGGGCAGCCCGCGCGGGCGACGACGTCGCGGCCGCCGCGCAGCACCTCCCGCGCCACCTCCGAGGGCAGCACGTCGCGCGGCCAGCCGAGCAGGTTGAGCGCCATGACGGGCTCGCCGCCCACGGCGTACACGTCCGACAGCGCGTTGGCCGCGGCGATCCGGCCCCAGTCGTAGGGGTCGTCCACGACGGGCGGCAGCACGTCCACGGTGGACACCACCGCCCGGGCGGCGTCGAGCCGCAGCACGGCCGCGTCGTCGCCGTCGGCGGCGCCGAGCAGCAGGGAGCCGTCGCCGGCGGGCCCGGTCAACCCGGAGATCAGCCCTTCCAGCTCGCCGGGCGGCAGTTTGCCCGCGCCGCCGCCACCGTGGGCGTACTGGGTCAGGCGCAGATCAGCGGGGGAGGTCACAGCGGGATTTAACCGACCGGTCGTCAAATGATCAAGAAACGGAGCGTACGGGGGCGGTCACCGACATGCCTCACCAATGCCTCACCAGGCATAAAACCTGGACGAGCCTCACGAAACCCACCAAGGTTTACCGTGGAGGCATGAGACGCCGCAGGCTGGCGTACGGGATCATGATGGGCACCTGCCTGACGCTGTTCGTGCTCGCCTGGGCCGTGGTCCGGCGCTACTCCCCCGCGGCGGCGGTCGCGATGTCGCTGGTCGCGATGGTCATCCCGCCGTTCGCCGCGGTCGTGGCCAACTGGAACATCGACCGCGAGGACGAGCGCGGCGAGGGCCACTCCGGCGACCGCCCGCAGGGCCGGACCGGCGGCCGTCCGGGGGGCTGATCTCGCGCGACGCCGTTTCGCGAGGTACGGTCGCGGCTATGGGGCGGATCACCGTGCGCAAACCGGTCCTGCGGCTGAGCACCGCGGGGGTGCGGGGACGGCGGCCCGACACCCTCGCCGTCGAGGAGCCTCTGGAGATCCGCGTCGCCGGCCGTCCGCTCACCATCACCATGCGCACGCCCGGCGACGACTTCGACCTGGTCGCCGGGTTCCTGGCCGCCGAGGGCGTCATCGCGCGGGCCGACGACCTGGTGGCGCTGCGCTACTGCGCGGACGCCACCGAGCAGAACACCCTGGACGTGGTGCTGGCCGACCACGTGCCCCCGCCCGACCCGGGCATGACCCGCGCGTTCACCACCACCAGCGCCTGCGGCGTGTGCGGCAAGTCCAGCATCGAGGCGCTGCGCGTGGACCGTCCCTACGACATCGCCGCCGACCCCGTCGCACTGACGCCCAAGGTGCTGGCGCGGCTGCCCGAGCGGCTGCGGGAGGCGCAGCGGGTGTTCGACCGCACCGGCGGCCTGCACGCGGCCGCGCTGTTCGACGCGACCGGAGAGCCGCTGGCCGTGCGCGAGGACGTGGGGCGGCACAACGCCGTCGACAAGGTCGTCGGCTGGGCGCTGCGCGCGGGCCTGCTTCCGCTGACCGGCCGGATCCTGATGGTCAGCGGCCGGGCCTCCTTCGAGCTCACCCAGAAGGCGGCGCAGGCCGGGATCCCGGTGCTGGCGGCGGTGTCGGCGCCGTCGTCGCTCGCGGTGGACCTGGCCGAGGACGCGGGCATGACCCTCGTCGGGTTCCTGCGCGGCGAGACCATGAACGTCTACACCGGCGCCCACCGCGTCACCGCCTGACCCGGGCGGCCCCTGTCACCCGGGCACGAACCCGGGGCGCCGTTTTGTGGTCTCGCCGTGAAGACCTCGCCCCCGGCGCGCGATTCACTTCTCTGACTACCGAACGGTAGCTTCGGTCGCGCCCGAGGAGAGGACGATGACGGACGTCGACGAACGGCATCCCGCGATCCGGCCGCGCCGGGTGTCGTTCGACTGGTCGGACACCCCGCTGCACTGGATCCCCGGCGACCCGGTGGCCACGCACATCATCAACTCCTTCCACATCGTCCTGCCCGAGGGCGAGAAGTGGTTCGTCCAGTGCGTCAGGGACGCCCGCCCCCACATCACCGACGAGCGGCTGCTGGCGGAGATCCGGGGGTTCATCGGCCAGGAGATGGTGCACGCCCGCTCCCACCAAGGCGTGCTGGACCGGCTGCTGGCGGCCAACGGCATCGATGTCAGCCCGATCACCGAGCAGGCGGCGCGCGGCAACGCCGAACGGCCCGCGCGGATGGCCGCGCTGAAGAGGCGCTCGCCCCGGGCGTGGCGGCGGCGGCTGCGCTTCGAGCTCGCCGCGGTCGCCGCGATCGAGCACTACACCGCCGTGCTCGGCCAGTGGATCATGGACAACCGGCAGTTGGACGCCGACGGCGCCGACCCGACCATGCTGGACCTGCTGCGCTGGCACGGCGCCGAGGAGGTCGAGCACCGCTCGGTGGTGTTCGACGTCTACCGGGCGATGGGCGGGCGCTACCCGCTGCGCGTGGCGGCCTGGGCGGTGTCGCTGCTGTTCCTGTACTGGGCGCTGATCGGCGGGGCGGTCTACCTGCTCAGGCAGGACCCGACCGTGCGCGGCCCGGTGACGCTGCCGCGCGTCTACCGCGCCTACCGGCGGTCGGTCCGCAAGGGCCACGTGCCCGGCGTCTTCCGGCTGCTGATCGGCGAGGCGCCGGTGTACCTGCGGCCGTCGCACCACCCCTCGCGGATCTGCTCGACGCCACAGGCCCTGGAGTACCTGAGGCGCTCCCCCGCCGCGCGGGCGGCGGGTCACGCCTCGTCCTGACCCCATGGCCGCGACGCGCGAGCCGCTCCGCGGCGGGGGAATCACCCTCCCCACGGCGGCATGCCGTACATTTTCGACATGGCGTCCGTCCGCGTGCGGGAGTCAGGCCGACCCCCGACCTGCCGCACGCGCGCCGGCGCGCCGACGGAAAGGCGTCCGCATGACGGTGAACGAGATCCGCCCCGCCGCCGACCCGGCGCAGGCCGATCCGGCACAGGCCGCCCCGGCGGAGACCGGCGCGGCCGAGCCGCCCGTGCCCGGGACCGGCCCCGGCGAGGCACAGGCCGCGGCCACGGAGGCACAGGCCGCGGCCACGGCCGTGCGCGCGGCCAAGAGACGGCGGCGTGTGCGCGGCGACGGCGTCGACCTCGCCGTGTACGAGCAGGGCGACCCGTCGCGCCCGACCGTGCTTCTCATGCACGGCTACCCCGACACCCACGCGGTGTGGGACGAGGTGGCCGAACGCCTCGCCGACCGCTTCCACGTCGTGCGCTACGACGTGCGTGGCGCGGGCGCCTCGTCACGGCCGTTCGGCCGCAGGCGGTACGCCTTCGACTATCTGATGGCCGACCTCGAGGCCGTGCTGGACGCCACCGCGCCGGAGAAGAAGGTGCACCTGGCCGGGCACGACTGGGGCTCCATCCAGGGGTGGGAGGCGGTGTGCACCCTCCCGCAGCGGTTCGCCTCGTTCACCTCGATCTCCGGCCCGTGCCTGGACCACGTCGCGCACTGGATGCGCCGCAGGCTGCGGCGTCCCACCCCGCGCAACCTGCGGCAGGCGGCCGGGCAGACGCTGCGGTCCTGGTACATCTACCTGTTCCAGACGCCGCTGCTGCCCGAGGTGCTGTGGCGCGCCGGGATGGCCCGCCCGTTCGCCCGCGCCCTGGAGGCGGGCGAGGGCGTGACGCCCCGTCCCGGGCACCCGGCGCGGACGCTGCCGCGCGACGGCGCCACCGGCGTCAACCTGTACCGCGCCAACATGCGCCAGCGCCTGCGCAGGCCGCGCGAGCGGCGCACGGACGTGCCCACGCAGGTGATCGTCCCCACCCGCGACCTGTTCGTGTCCCCGCACCTGGTGGGCGGCCTGGCCGGACGCGCGCCCAACCTGTCGCTGCGGACGATCACCGCCGGGCACTGGGTGCCGCGCAGCCATCCCGACGTGATCGCCGAGTGGATCGCCGAGCACGTCGGAGTGGGCTGACCGTCCCGCGCCGACGCGCACCGGGCGGGAGCCCTCGTAGCCGGGCAGCCAGTCGACCTCCCACTCGTGCAGCAGGCGCTCCCCCGCCACCCGTACATGATCTGGATGTCCTCGGGGCTGCCCGCCAGCGCGCGTTCCAGCCACCGCCGCCACGCGCCGGCCTCCTCGGTGCAGCCGGCCAGCCGTCCGCCGGCGCGGTGCACCCACGGCACGCGCCGCCCGTACTCGAAGCGCAGCCGCAGGTCGAAACGCATCCGCACGGTGCCCGACAGTCCCTCCACGACCCGCACCACGTCGGGGGCCTCGCCGCGGTGCGGCATGAAGTCGACCACCCGCACGGCGCCGGTGGGGGTGTCCCACTCGGTCTCCAGCACCAGCGTGCCGGGACGGTAGCGGCGGCACGAGGCACGGCCCGCGCCGTCCGGCGCGAGCAGCCAGCGGCCGTCGCCCGCGTCGCCGAGCAGCGCGGCCATGCACGCGCCGGAGTCGAAGCGCGGCAGGCACAGCCAGTCGACCGATCCGGTGTCGCCGACCAGCGCCGCGCTCTGGCAGTCACCGATCAGCGCGTAGTCCTCGATGCGTGCCGGCTCGTCCACCCGGAGGGTGTTCCCGCTGCTCGCGGTTCATTCCGGGATACCCCGCTCCGTCCGGGTCCGCGACGTACGCACGGTCGCCCCGGCGGCAGGGTTTACCCGCGCGGGGTTTTCCGGCGGCCCCGAACATGCGAACTTGTGAACACGACATCAGGCCGACGCCCCCCTCGGCAGGTGGGCCCAACCGGCGCCGGAGTGTGTGACATGCGAATCCGCGACATCCTGCGTAGGAAAGGCGACACGGTGACCACGGTGCGACCCGAGGCCACCGTCCGGGACCTGCTGGCCACGCTGGCCCAGCACAACATCGGCGCGGCGGTGGTCTCGCCGGACGGCACGGCGATCGCCGGGATCGTCTCCGAGCGGGACGTGGTGCGCCGCCTGCACGAGCACGGCGCCGCGCTGCTCGACCGCCCCGTCACCGAGATCATGACCGCGGAGGTGCGCACCTGCGCCCCCGACGCCGACGTGGACGACCTGCGCCGCACCATGACCGAGCACCGCATCCGGCACCTGCCCGTCGTGGAGGGCGGGCGGCTGGCCGGGATCGTCAGCATCGGCGACGTGGTCAAGAGCACCATCGACGAGCTGGAGAGCGAACGCGAGTATCTCGTCGGCTACATCCAACGCGCCCCCTGACGCGCGTCCCCTGACGCGCGCCCGTCACCTCCCGGTGACGTCCCGCCTGCGTGCGACGTCCCCGGGGCGTCACACGTAGGCGGGCAGGGACGGCCGGACGGCGGGCGCCGCGTCCACCGCCGCCTGGGCCTGCGCCAGCCGGTCCACCGCGACGCGCAGCGTCTCGGGCGGCAGGACGTACGGCAGGCGCAGCCGGTCCTCCAGCACGCCGTCCTCGCCGAACACCGGGCCGGGCACCACCCGCACGCCGAGCCGTCCCGCCGCGTCGGCGATCTGCGTGGCGACCGGGGCCTCCAGCCGCGGCCACAGCGACATGCCGCCCTCGGGCAGGGTGAAGGTCCAGCCGGGCAGCCGCTCGCGCAGCGCGGCGGCCAGCGCGTCGCGGCCGCGCAGCAGCGCCGCCGCGCGTTCGGCCCGCACCTCGTCCTGCCGCAGCAGCAGCTCCCGCACGATCAGCTGTTCGAGCACCGGGCTGGCGATGTCGGTGGCCTCGCGTGACAGCGTCAGCCTGCGCGCCAGCGGCGCGGACGCCCGGATCCAGCCGATGCGCAGCCCGCCCCACAGCAGCTTGGACGCCGACCCGACGCTCACCACCCGGCCGCCGGTGTCGAACGCGGCCAGCGGCGGCGGCACGGGGGCCGTCCGGTCGTGCGCCAGGCCGGCGAACGTCTCGTCGGCGATCAGCATGGCGTCGGCGCGGCGGGCGGCCTCCACCAGCGCCCGGCGGGCGGCCGCGGGCATCAGCAGGCCGGTCGGGTTGTGGAACTCGGGGACGGTGTAGACGGTGCGCACCGCCGTCTGCCGCATGGTGGCGGCGATCAGCTCGACGTCCCAGCCCTCGGTGACGCCGACCGGCACCAGCCGGGCGCCGCGGCGGCGCAGCGCGCCCAGCGCGTGCGGGTAGGTGGGCCGCTCCACCAGCACCGGGTCGCCCGCCTGCACCGTGAGCTGGGCCAGCAGCGTCAGGGCGTGCTGCGCGCCGGTGGTGACGACGATCTGGTCCGCCCGGGTGGGCAGCCCCCGCGCGGTGTAGCCGTCGGCGATCACCTCGCGCAGCTCGGGGAGCCCGGCGGGCTGGTATCCGGGCCCGGCGGCGTGCCGCGGCAGTTCGGCCACGGCGGCGGCGACGGCCTCGTCGAAGATCTCGGGCGCGGCGGGGGTGGCGCAGCCCAGGTCGATGAACCCGGGGCCGGTGGGCGCGTCGGCCATGCCGTACCGCGGGTCGCCCTCGGCGTCGTTCCGCCGGGCGGGGGCGACGGCGGTCATGTTCGTCGTGGGCAGCGCCGTCCAGCTTCCGGCGCCCTGCCTGCTCTCCATATAGCCGTCGGCGCGGAGCCGGTCGTAGGCGGCCGTCACGGTGGTGCGGCTGACGCCCAGGGCGGCGGCCAGGTCGCGTTCGGCGGGCAGGCGCGTGCGCAGCGCCAGCCGGCCGTCGAGGATCAGGCCGCGCACCGCCCGCGCCAGCGCCAGGTAGTACGGGCGCTCCTGCGGGACGTCGCCGAGCAGCCGGGCCAGCTGCGGACCGCTCACATAGCGGGTGGTCATGAGTCCACTTTCGCATGATTGGCCCTATGATGACCAGGCCATTGCCGTCCAAAATAGTCGGCGTTGTCCAAAGGTCGAGGTAGGAGAGTAGGCACGAATGGCCCTGATGGCACGCCGCCTGGTCCAGCTGTACGCGGGATTGGCCCTCTACGGTCTGGGCATCGCCCTGCAGGTGGCCTCCGGACTCGGCAACGATCCGTGGGACGTGTTCCACCAGGGCCTGTCACGCCGGTTCGGGCTGTCGATCGGCGCGTGGATCATCATCATCGGGGCCCTGGTGATGCTGGCCTGGATCCCGCTGCGGCAGCGGCCGGGGATCGGCACGGTCAGCAACGCGCTGCTCGTCGGGGTGTTCGCCGACCTGTTCCTGTACCTGCTGCCGGACCCGGACGCCACCGCGGCCCGCTGGGCGTTCCTGGTCGCGGGCATCGTGGCCGGCGGGTTCGCCACCGGCTGCTACATCGGCGCCGGGCTGGGGCCGGGCCCGCGCGACGGGCTGATGACGGGGCTGGCGGCCCGCGGCCACTCGGTCCGCGTCGTGCGCACCTCCATCGAGCTGGCCGTGCTGGCGGTGGGCTGGCTGCTCGGCGGCACGGTCGGCGTCGGGACCCTGCTGTACGCCGTGACGATCGGCCCCCTGGCGCACGTCTTCATTCCCCTCATGCAGGTCAGGGAGCCCGTGAAGGACACCCCGGCCCCCGCCGAGGAGGCGCCCGCCGCCGAGCGCACCGCGCCCGAGCCCGAGCCCGCGTCGAGCTGAGCCCCCAGAAAGACCCTGTCAGGCGAGGCGGAGGCGGGTGGCCTGTTCGGCCACGGCCGCGAGCAGGCCGGCCGCCCCCTCGGTCAGCTCGGCCAGCGTGCGCGGGCCGTCGGCCAGGCTGAACGCGGCGGTCAGCCCGAGCCCGTGCAGCTCGTCCAGCGGCCCGGCCACGCTCCCGGCCAGCGCCACCGCCGGCACGCCGCGCTCCCGCGCCAGGCTCGCCACGACGGAGACGACCTTGCCGCCGGCGCTCTGGTCGTCCAGCCGCCCCTCCCCCGTGATCACCAGGTCGGCGGCGTCGAGCGCGGCGGGCAGGCCCATCAGGTCGGCCACCAGCTCGGCGCCCTTGGCGGGCGCGGCGTCCAGCACACCGACCAGGCCGCCGCAGGTGCCGCCCGCCGCTCCGGCGCCCGGCAGGTCGTGAACGCGCCGTCCGGTGCGTTCGGCCAGCACGTCGGCGAAGCGCACCAGCGCCGCGTCCAGCTCGGCGACCTGCTCGGGCGTGGCGCCCTTCTGCGGCCCGAACACCGCCGCCGCGCCCCGCGCCCCCACCAGGGGGTTGGTCACGTCGCAGGCGACGCGGAAGCGCGCCTCGCGCGCCCCCTCGGCCAGCCCGGAGTCGTCGATCGCGGCCAGCCGGGCCAGCGCCGCGCCGCCGGGCGGCAGCTCGGCGCCGGCGGCGTCGGTGAAGCGCACGCCCAGCGCGCGCAGCAGCCCGGTGCCGCCGTCGGTGCTGGCGCTGCCGCCGATGCACACCAGCACGTCGCGGGCGCCGCGCCGCAGCGCGTCGGCGACCAGCTCGCCGGTGCCGCGGGTGTCGGCGCGCAGCGGGTCCAGCTCGCCGGGGCCCAGCAGCGGCAGCCCGGACGCCGAGGCCAGCTCGACGACGGCGGCGCGTCCGTCCCGCGACAGCGCGTACCGGGCCGCCACGGGGCGTCCCAGCGGGTCGTGGGCGGTCATCCGGATCTCCTGCCAGCCGGCGCCGCGCAGGAAGCAGTCCAGGGTGCCCTCGCCGCCGTCGGCCATCGGCACCGCGACGGTCTTGGCGTCGGGCGCGGCCCGGCGCACCCCCGCCTCCACGGCGACGCACACCTGGGCGGCGCTCAGGCTGCCTTTGAACGAGTCGGGCGCGATGACGATCCGCACGCTGGGCTCCCTTCCCTCGGGCACAGACCCTACGGCCCCCGCCCGCGCCAGGCATTGGGCACCCCGCCGAAGCATCACCGCTGCGACGCCCCTGAGACTGTGCGCGCCGCACAACGAGAACTAGCCGGTCTCGGCGGCGTCCAGGGCGACCCGCAGGGTGACGGCGTCGGTGAAGCGGCGGGGGTCGCGGCCGGTGAGGTCGGCGATCTTGGTCAGCCGGTAGGCCAGGGTGTTGCGGTGGACGTTCAGCGCGCGGGCGGCCGCGGCGGCGTCGCGGTCGTGGTCAAGGTAGGCGCGCAGGGTGCGGCGCAGCTCCCCGGGCAGCGCGCCGAGGACCCGTCCGGCCATGGCGGCGCGCTCGGTCTCGTCCACGCGGGCCAGCAGAACGGGCAGCTCCAGGTCGTCCAGCCGCCGCCGGCCCGTCCAGGGGCGGCGCAGCGCCAGCCGGGCCCGGGTGAGGACGTCGGTGAGCGCGGTGAGGTCGGCGGCGTCGCCCGCGTCCAGCAGGGCCCCGCCGGGCAGTTCCGCTCGCAGGGCCTCCAGCCGGGGCCGCAGCGCGGCCGCCGCGTCCGCGGCCGCCACCGCCCACAGGACGCCGTCGGCGTCGACGGCGGCCAGCACGCGCCGCTCGTCGGCGCCGAGCCTGCGGTCGAGGTCGCGGGTCGCGGCCGGGTCGGCGGCGCGCAGCGCGAACGCCCGGGACGGCGGGCCGGGACGGGCGTCCACCAGGCGCAGCCGGCGGCGCCACTCCGCGGCCGTCAGCCGCCCGGCCACCAGGTCGGCGAGGATCTGCTCGCGGACGCGCCGCCGCCAGCCGGCCTCCTCCCGCAGCGCCCGCTGCGTGATCATCAGCTCGGTCATCAGCACCACCGCGGCGGCCAGCTCGCCGACCTCGCGGGGCTCGCCGGTCACCCCGACCACCCCGGCGACCGCCTCGCCGCCGGCGCCGCCGTCCCGGGCGGCGCGGATCGGCAGGTTCACCCCGGCCTGGGTGCCGCCGAGCCGCCGGGCCTCGGCGCCGGTCACCGCGAACGGCTCGCCGGTCGCCAGCACCCGCCGGGCGCCCTCGTGCACCTCGCCGACGCGGGCCGGGTCGCCGCTGGCGATGATCACGCCGTGCCGGTCCATGATGTTGACGTTGCGGCCCAGCCGCCGGGTGATCTCGGCCACGATGGCCCGGGCGTCCTCCGCGCTGATCACACGGTCACGATAGCCGCGGGGCCGCGGCTCAGGGCTCGGCGGCCAGCTTGGTCAGCACCGAGGTGAACTCCTCGGGCAGCACGACCGCGTCGCCCTGGTAGCGGAGGTCCAGCAGCGTCAGCTCGCCCATCCGCCACCAGTACAGGTGCGGGCTGAGCGAGCCGGGGCCGTCCTCGTAGGCGCGGCGGGCGTGCGCCTGCAGCTCGCGGGCGGCGTTGACGGCGGCCCGGTAGCGGGCGCGCGGGCAGCCGCCCGCGGGCCGCAGCGGGTGCGCGACGATCTGGCTGCGGTTGGGCGCCACCACCAGCGCGCCGTACGGGCCGATCGGCAGGTACTCCTCCAGCCACGCCAGGTGGGTGGCGGCGTAGAACGTCCAGCCGTGCAGCACCGACACCCGCACGCTGCGCAGCTCGTCCTCGTCGACCTGCAGCGGCCCGTCGCCCCGCACGTTGGAGCGGCCGAGCATGAACAGCGCGTCCCCCGACACCGGCCAGCCGTGCATCTCGTCGGTGGTGACGGTGCGGACCGTGGTGGGGGTGTCGACGACCACCACCTCGATCAGCCCGGGTGCGAAAGGGCGCGCGGCCAGGACCCCGTTGTCGGCCTCGGCCGGGTAGATGCGGGTGCGCAGCAGATGCTGGGCCAGGTCGAAGTCGCTGAGGTCCAGCGGCTCCTCGACGGCGGTGACGATCGTGGTGACGTGGTCGGACACCAGCGCGGGCCAGTCGTCACGCGGCACCAGCCGGGCCAGCTGCCGCAGGTTGCGCATGCTGACGTGCAGCCGGTTGGCGCCCTCCAGCAGCATGACGTCGCCGGGGACGCGGCGGCAGGAGTAGCCGAGGCTCTCGGCCACCAGCACCAGCAGCGAGTCGAGGGCGCCCTGGTCCCACAGGCCGTCCCGGCGACCGTCGTCCCACGCACCGGGACGGGCATGCCGGCCGCTCATCGCACTCCTCCCGGCAGGGGTCGGCTGTCACTTGCGCGGCGCCGTCCGGCCGGGACGCTCAGGGTCAGCGCTGCGGCGTCCAGCCGTACGGGGGCGCCGAGCTCCAGGGTGACCTGGCACGGTCCGTGCCCGGCGGGCACACCGGCCAGCACCGGAACGCCCAGGGGGCCCAGCCGGTCGGTGAACACCGCGTCGAGCTCGGCCGGGTCGCCGCAGTCGGTCCACGAGCCCAGCACCACGCCCGCCGCACCGTCGAACCACCCGGCCTGGAGCAGCTGCGTGAGCATCCGGTCGACGCGGTAGGGCGCCTCGCACACGTCCTCGAGCAGGACGATGCGACCGGCCGCCGGCGGCGGGGCGTGGGGGGTACCGATCAGCGCGGTGAGCAGAGCCAGCGTACCGCCCGTCAGCACGCCCTCGGCACGCCCGGGGCTCAGCGCGTGACTGCCGGTGACCGTCGCCCCGGCCGGGTCGCCGAAGAGGGTCGACCGCAGGTGCGCCAGCGTGCGCTCCCGGTCGTCGTCGAGCGGGCCGGCGAGGTCGGCGACCAGCCCGGCCACCATGGGGCCGAACGAGGTGCTGACGCCCAGCCGCGCGCCGAACGCCACGTGCAGGGCGGTGATGTCGCTGGAGCCGTGCAGCGCCTTGGGGCCGCGTCCGTCACCGGACGCGGCGGCGAGCGCGTCCCAGTCGAGCAGGTCGAGCAGGCGGGTGGCGCCGTAGCCGCCGCGGGCGCACAGCACCGCGCGGACGTCCGGGTCGCACCAGGCGGCCTCCAGGTCGGCGGCGCGGTCGGCGTCGGTGCCCGCCAGGCGGTGCCATCCGTCGCGGGCGGCGGCGCCGGCGAGGTTGGCGCGGTCCAGGACATGCCCGGCCAGGACGACCTCCAGCCCGAGATCGCGCAGCACGCCGCAGCCGGCCTCCAGCCGGACGGGATCGACCGGCCCGCTCGGCGCGACCACGGCCACCCGGTCGCCGGGGCGCAGCCCGGCGAACCGGCGGGGCGACCCGTCCTCGGGTGCGGCCCCCTCGCGGGTGCCCCCGCTCATCAACCTCGTCCCTCCTCGCACCGCGACGGATAGAGCTTGTCAGGAGAAGGTCGCCAAAGGAAGGGCCGTCCGCTCACGATCCGTGGGCGGATCATCGCGCCGCGTGACGCGCCGCAGGTCGGACGGGTCACCGGGCCGCCCCGACCGCCAGTTCGACCAGCCGGGGCAGCGTGTCGCCGACGGGGCGGCGCAGCACCGCGTCGGCGACCGGGTCGTACGGGGTGGGCTCGGCGTTGACGATCACGAACCGGGCGCCGCGTTCGACCGCCTCCAGGCACAGGCCCGCGGCGGGCTGCACGGTCAGCGACGTCCCGACCGCCAGGAACAGGTCGCAGGAGCGGGCCGCCTCGACCGCCGCGTCCAGCACGTCGGGGTCGAGGGCCTGCCCGAAGGAGATCGTGGCCGACTTCTGGATGCCGCCGCAGTCGGGGCACGGCGGGTCGTCCTCGCCCGCCTCCACCCGGGCCAGCACCTGCGGCATGGGCGTGCGCAGCCCGCACGACAGGCACTCGGCCTCGCGCATGGTGCCGTGGATCTCGATCACCCGTTCGGGCGCCGCCCCCGCCCGCTGGTGCAGGCCGTCGATGTTCTGGGTGACGATCGCGCGCAGCCGCCCCGCCCTCTCCAGCCGCACCAGGGCCTCGTGCGCGGCGTTGGGCTGGGCGTGCCAGGCCGGATGGTCGCGCCGCGACCGCCAGGCCTGCCGCCGCACCTCGGGGTCGGCCAGGTAGGCGCCGATCGTGGACTGCGCCGCGGCCTCGGGGTTCTTCGTCCACACGCCCTGCGGGCCGCGGAAGTCGGGGATCCCGCTGTCGGTGCTGATGCCCGCGCCGGACAGCACGGTGATCGCCTGCGCCCGCGGGAGCCATTCCCGCAGGGTGGTCGGAGCGTCCATTTCTCCAAGGCTAGGCCGGGAAAGCACTCTTCTGCTCCTATTATCCCTGTGAGCGCGCCGGCCTGTCGGCTCTCGTCCCGGCGAGGTGAGAAACTGAACACTCGTATGAGGTCCACGCCGCACATCCTCGTGGTCAACGGCACCAAGGTCCGCCGTCCGGTGTTCATCCTGGGCTCGCCCCATTCCGGCGCGGACCTGCTGGCGCGCGCCCTGAAGCGGTCCGCGGGGTTCCATCTGACCATGGGACGCCCCGGGGTGCTGAGGGTCACCTACGCGTTCGCGCGGCGGCCGTCGATCGCCACCGGCCGGGGCCGGGGCGCCGCCCGGGTCCTGCGCGACGCCTACGCCGAGGCGTGGCAGATCTCCGCGCGCGCCTGCGCGCAGTGCCCGGACGTGTGCCGCGACGCCGCCGGGCTCCCGCCGTCGGCGGCCGGCGTCCCCGCCGTGGACGACGCGCCGTGCGTGGCGCCGCGCGACGTCGACCGGTTCGCCGACGCCTCCCCCGACCTGATCTACAGCGCGGACGTGCTGCTGGACGCCTTCCCCGACGCCCAGCTGCTGCAGGTCATCCGCGACGGGCGGGACGTGGTGGCCGACATGCTCGCCGACGAGCGCTGCCTGGCCTGGTTCAAGCCGGGCCTGGCCAACCTGGACGAGGTGTTCCCCAACCCGTTCCTGGGCGTGGAGGACGTGGCCGACCGGGCCCGCTGGCCGCGCGCCGCCCCGGCCGTCAAGTGCGCGCTGCGCTGGCGCGGGTCGGTGCGGCTCAGCGCCCGCCTGCGGGCGCAGACGCCCGAGGAGCAGCTGCTCACGGTGCGCTTCGAGGACCTGGTGCGGCGGCCCCGCCGGGTCGCCGACGCCGTGTCGGAGTACCTGGGCGCCCCGATCTCCACGGGCGTGCTGACCGGGCTGGTGCGCAGGGGCGCGCCCGTCCCGGACGACCGGCGCGTGGGCGTCTGGCGGGAGCGGCTCACGCCCCGGCAGCTCACGCAGGTCGAACGGGTGGCGGGCACCGAGCTGGGACGCCTCGGCTACGACCTCGGCACCGCGGGCTGAGGCCCCGCGGCGTGCGCCCCGCGGAGACGGCGGGTCAGCGGCGCCTGACCAGCGCCGCCGGGGACGACGCCAGTTCGGGCAGCCGGTCGGGCCCGAGCCAGCCGATCGCCACGCCCGCCGCGCCCAGGCCGACCACGAGGACGGCGTAGCGTCCCGTCCCGCTCCTGACGATGCGACCGGGGTTGACCGTCACACGCACGCCGTGCTCCTTCCTCAGCGTGTGCCATGACGCGGCCGCTCGCGCCCCCCGGCGCGCACGGCCGTCATCCCCAGGGAAGGCCCCCAAGGTGACCGCTCGGTGGCCGCTCCGGCGCGTCCCGGCAAAGACCAGGCATGGAGTCGTCAGTCGGCGGCCGCGCGCTCGGTCTCGCGAGAGCCGGGCAGGCCGTCGGCAGCGGGCGCGTCGACCTCGGCGGGCTCGGTGACCTCGGCGGGCTCCGCCGGTGGGGCGGGGTCGGCCTGGCGGGCGAACTGGGTGCGGTACAGCTCGGCGTACAGGCCGCCGCGCAGCAGCAGGTCCTCGTGGCGGCCCCGCTCGGCGACGCGGCCGCCGTCGATCACCAGGATCTGGTCGGCCTCCCGGACCGTGGACAGCCGGTGCGCGATCACCAGGGAGGTGCGCCCGGCCAGCGCGGTGGCCAGCGCCCGCTGGACGGCCGCCTCGGACTCGGAGTCCAGGTGCGCGGTGGCCTCGTCCAGCACCACCACCGACGGCGCCTTCAGCAGCAACCGGGCGATCGCCAGGCGCTGCTTCTCCCCGCCCGACAGGCGGTAGCCGCGGTCGCCCACCACCGTGTCCAGGCCCTCGGGCATCGCGGCGACCAGCTCGCCGATGGCGGCGGCGTCCAGCGCGGCCAGGATCTCCTCGTCGGTGGCGTCCGGACGGGCGTAGCGCATGTTCGCGCCGATCGTGTCGTGGAACAGGTGGGCGTCCTGGCTGACCACGCCGATCTGGGCGCGCAGCGACTCCAGCGTCACGTCCCGCACGTCGTGGCCGCCGACCCGCACCGCGCCGTCGGTCACGTCGTACAGCCGCGACACCAGGTGCGTGATCGTGGACTTGCCCGCCCCGGACGGGCCGACCAGCGCGTACATCTGCCCGGGCGGGACGGTGAACGTCACGTCCCGCAGCACTTCGCGGCCGGGCGCGTTGTCGGTGCGCGCGATCGACTCCAGCGACGCCAGCGACACCTCGGCGGCCGACGGGTAGGAGAACGACACGTGGTCGAACTCGATCGCCGGGGCGGCGCGCTCCCCCTCGACCGCCGTGACCTTGGCGGTCGTCGCCGTGGCGGCGCCGTCCCCGGCGGCCCGCCCGTTCCCGGCGGCCTTCTCGGTCTTGTCGAGCTTCTCAGGCTTGTCGGTCTTCTCAGGCTTGTCGGTCTTGACGAGCGTGCCGGCGCCGCCGTCGCCGTCGGCGGTGACGGTGAGGGGACGGGCGTCCGCGCGGTCGGCGATCAGCGGCTTGAGGTCCAGCACCTCGAAGACGCGGTCGAAGCTGACCAGCGCGGTCATCACGTCCACGTGCACGTTGGACAGCGCGGTCAGCGGCCCGTACATGCGGGTGAGCAGGGTGGCCAGGGCGACCAGGGTGCCGAGCTGGAACTTCCCGTCGACGACCAGGACGCCGCCGACGCCGTACACCATGGCCGTGGCCAGCGCCGCCACCAGGGTCAGGGCGGTGAAGAACACCCGCCCGTACATGGCGGCCACGACGCCGATGTCGCGGACCCGGGCGGCGCGCTGGGAGAAGTTCTCCTCCTCCTCGGCCGGGCGCCCGTACAGCTTGGCCAGCATCGCGCCGGCCACGTTGAACCGCTCGGTCATCAGCGAGCTCATCTCGGCGTCCAGCTGCATCTGCTCGCGGCTGACCCGCTGCAGCCGCTTGCCCACCCACTTGGCGGGCAGGATGAAGATCGGCAGCAGCAGCAACGCGATCAGCGTGACCTGCCAGGACAGGACGAACATGGTGACCAGCACCAGGATCAGGCTGATCACGTTGGACACCACCGACGACAACGTGGTGGTCAGGGCGCGCTGGGCGCCGATGACGTCGTTGTTGAGCCGGCTGACCAGCGACCCGGTCTGCGCCCGCATGAAGAACGCGACCGGCTGGCGCTGGACGTGCCCGAAGACCTGGGTGCGCAGGTCGTAGATCAGGCCCTCGCCGATGCGCGCCGAGTACCACCGCTGGACCAGGCCGAGCACGGCCTCCAGCAGCGCCAGCCCGGCCACCGCGACCGCCAGCCACACCACCACGGCGTGGTCGGCCGGCACGATGCCGCGGTCGATGATCGACTTGAGCAGCAGCGGGTTGGCCACCACGATGCCCGCGGCGAGCGCGTTCAGCATCAGGAACAGCACCAGCTCGCGGACGTAGGGCCGGGCGTAGCCGGCGATACGGCGCACGGTGCCGGGCTTGAGCCGCTGCCGGGTGACCGACGCGTCCCGGCGGAACGAGGCCATCACCTGCCAGCCGTTGCCCGGCATTCCCGGCATCCCCACAGCGACCTCCGAGGGTCCGACGCGGCCGCGACGCCCCGGCGGCCACGTCCGTCGTCTGATACGTAATCAAGTAATCAGGTCGTGCGTCAGCACAGCACAACACATCGCCCGCATCCGGGCTTCCCAGGTCAGCTCTGGGCGTAACGCGACCGCGACGGCACAATCGCACAACCGCACGGCACCCGCCATATCCGGCCTTGTCGTGGACGTACCCCGCACCGGGATAGTAGATCTGCTGATCAACATCTTTCGGCTCTCAACCCCCCCTTGGAGCCCACGTGACCCGACGTCTGCTGCGCGGCCCCACCAGGCGAGCCGCCGGCGCGCTCACCCTCGCGGCCGCGCTGATCGCCGCGACCGCGCCGCCCGCCGGGGCGGCCGCGACCGCCCGTCCGGCCGTCCCGACGATCAAGGTGGCGAACGGGGAGACCCAGCCGGTGTTCTCCCGCGCCGACGCCGTCACCCAGACCGTCGACATCGAGACCACGGTCGACAGCGACCGCGACGGCGTGCGCGACCGCGTCCAGCTGCGGATCATGCGCCCGAAGGAGACCGACCGGGGCCTGCGGGTCCCGACGATCCTGGAGCCCAGCCCGTACTGGGCGGGCACCCATGACGACGTGCCGATGCACCCGGTCGACATCGGCGGGGCGCAGGCCCGGTCCCGCGCCACGGTCCAGCGGAACCTGGCCGAGTTCTTCCCCGGCTACTACGACAACTACTTCCTGCCGCGCGGGTACGCGGTGGCCAACCTCGACAGCATCGGCACCGGCGGCTCCACCGGCTGCCCCACGTCCGGTGACCGCGCCGAGCAGGCCGGGACCAAGGCCGCCGTGGACTGGCTGAACGGCCGGGCCCGCGGCTGGGCCCCGGACGGCACCCCGGTGAAGGCCACCTGGTCCACCGGCAGCGTCGGCATGATCGGCCAGTCGTACAACGGCACGCTGCCCAACATGGCGGCGGCCAGCGGCGTCACCGGGCTCAAGGCGATCGTGCCGATCGCCGCGATCTCCAGCTGGTACGACTACTACCGCGCCAACGGCGGCGTCCTGGCGCCCGGCGGCTTCCAGGGCGAGGACCTGGACGTGCTGGCCAAGGTCGTGCTCACCCGGAAGAACCCCGAGGTGTGCGCGAAGGTCATCGACGAGCTGACCGCCGCGCAGGACCGCGAGACCGGCGACTACGGCAAGGTGTGGGCGGACCGCGACTACGTCGGGGACGCCCGCAAGGTCAAGGCCGCCGTGATGGTGGTGCACGGCCTGAACGACTGGAACGTCAAGGTCAAGAACTCCGTGCAGTGGTGGAACGCCCTCAAGGAGGCGGGGGTGCCGCGCAAGCTGTGGCTCCACCAGGGCAACCACGCCACGCCCTTCCGCTGGCGGCTGGAGGAGTGGCTGCGGCAGACGCACCACTGGTTCGACCGGTGGCTGTACGGCATCCAGAACGGCATCACCGCCGAGCCGCGCGTCGACATCGAGCGCGCCCCCGGCCGGTGGGAGACGGCGCGCGACTGGCCCGTCCCGGGCACCCGCACCGTGCCGCTGAGCCTGAACGCCGGTGCGGAGGGCCAGCCGGGCGCCCTGTCGCCGCGTCCGCGTCCGGGCGCGCCGCAGTCGATGGTGGACGCGGGCCGTACCCGCACCGCCGAGCAGCTGCTGGTCAACGAGAACCAGGCCGACCCCAACCGGCTCGTCTACCTGACGCCCGAGCTGGAGAAGGCCGTCCGCGTCAACGGCATCCCCCGGATGTCGGTGAAGGCGTCCCTTGACGGGCGGTCGCCGTACCTGACGGCGCTGCTGGTGGACTACGGCACCGACACCCGTCCCACCGGCGCCCGCGTCGACACCGGCGAACGGGTCTGCTACGGCGAGGGCGTTCCGGGCGACGACGGCTGCACCACGCGGCTGGCGCACCGCACCGAGACCGCCCCCTTCAAGATCGTCACGCGGGGGTGGCTGGACGCCCGCAACCGGCACAGCCCGAGCCGCACCGAGCCGTTCGCGCCGGGCCGGGAGTACACGTTCCGCTGGGACATGGAGCCCACCGACTACGTGTTCAAGCCCGGCCACCGCATCGGCGTGGTCGTGCTGTCCACCGACTACGACTACACGCTGCGCTACCCGGCGGGCACGAGGCTGATCGTGCGTCCGGAGAGCAGCAAGCTGCTGTTCCCGATGGCGCCGGGCGGATCGCTGGAGGGCCTCGGGTAGGACGACGCGGCGCCCGCGCGTGAGCGAAGGGCCGTCAGGAGGGCTCGCGGCTCCCCTGACGGCCCTTTCGCACGGCCGAGGAGATCAGGTCGCGGACCGCCCGGCGCCGAACATCTCGCGCAGGCGGCCGATCTGCTCGCGGCGCTCGGCGGCGCACTGCTCCTCGAGGGTGTTGCCCGGCGCCTGCCACAGCAGCCGCTTGGTGGCCACGGCGGCGCCGGCGTTCACCGCCAGCAGCGAGTCGACGAGGCCGCGCACCGCCTCGTCCAGCCGGTCGCGCGGCGTGACGATCTCGGCGATGCCCAGGCGGGCCGCCTCCTCGGCGGGCACGTTGCGCGCCGTCAGGCACAGCTCCAGGGCGCGCGGCACCCCGACGATCTCCACCAGGGGCTTGGTGCCGGTCAGGTCGGGGACCAGGCCGAGCGCGGGCTCCTTCATGCAGAACACCGCGTCGTCGGCGGCCACCCGCAGGTCGCAGGCCAGCGCGAGCTGGAAGCCGCCGCCGATGGCGTGGCCGTGCACGGCCGCGATCGTCACGATCTCGGGGCGGCGCAGCCAGGTGTAGCCCTCCTGCAGCTCGGCGATGAACCGGTCGGTGGCCTCGGGGTCGGAGCCGTCGGGCTGCTCACCGCCGGAGAACATGCCGAGGTCGATGCCCGCCGAGAACGACGGGCCCGCGCCGCGCAGCACCACCACCCGCACCTGCGGCGGCAGCGACCGGCCGATCCGGGCCAGGCCGCGCCAGGTGGCGAAGGTCATCGCGTTGCGGCGCTCGGGGCGGTTCAGCGTGACGGTGGCGACCGCGCCGTCGACCTCCAGCAGCAGCCCCGCCTCGGCCAGCTCCGCCTCGTCCGGCGGTGTGGCCGGTTCCGGCCGCGGCTCCTGCGCACTGGCGTCCGTCATGTGACGCCCCCCTTCCGCTGTGACTGCCGTGTCGCGGCGGACCGGCCCCGGCACCCGGCAAGGGGGCCGGACGCGAGCCGACCCGCCGTCGCGAACCGAACCATACTCGGTCGGCCGCGGCGGCGGGTCGGACGGTGCGCTCCTCCGGGGGTCTATCGTCCGGTCAGGACTTCTTGCCGCGGGTCGCGCCGCCGCGCCCCCGCAGGTTGACGCCGGACTCGGTGAGAATCCGGTGGATGAAACCGTACGAGCGACCGGTGGCGGCTGCCAGGGCGCGGATGCTCTCGCCGGAGTCGTACCTCTTCTTGAGTTCGGCCGCCAGCTTGTCGCGCTCGGCACCGGTCACGCGGGTGCCCTTCTTAAGGGTCTCGGCCACGAGTACCTCCCGTAGTGATGTGGTGACCGCTGCGTTATCCCCCGCCATGATCAGTCATTCCCGCGCGTTCGGCTACCCACTCCGCCAGAAAAGATCTGCAGAAGCTGCCCTGCAGGTCACGCAAGTGCCACCAGATCGGCAAACTCGTCACTCCAGATGTCCTCGACACCATCCGGCAGCAAAATCACCCGGTCCGGTCGCAACGCCTCCACGGCGCCCTCGTCGTGGGTGACCAGGACGATGGCTCCGGCGAAGGTGCGCAGGGCCGCCAGGATCTCCTCCCGGCTGGCCGGATCGAGGTTGTTGGTGGGCTCGTCCAGCAGCAGCACGTTGGCGCTGGAGACCACCAGCGTGGCCAGCGCCAGCCGGGTCTTCTCGCCGCCCGACAGGACCCCGGCGGGCTTGTCGACGTCGTCGCCGGAGAACAGGAACGAGCCCAGGATCTTGCGGGCCTCCACCGGCGCCAGCCCGGGCGCCGCCGACTGCATGTTCTCCAGCACGGACCGCTCGACGTCCAGGGTCTCGTGCTCCTGGGCGTAGTACCCGATGCGCAGCCCGTGCCCGGCGACGACCGTGCCGGAGTCGGGCTTGTCGACCCCGGCCAGCAGGCGCAGCAGCGTCGTCTTGCCCGCGCCGTTCAGGCCCAGGACGACGACCCGGCTGCCCCGGTCCACGGCCAGGCTCACGTCGGTGAAAATCTCCAAAGATCCGTACGATTTCGACAAACCCTCCGCGGTGAGGGGGGTGCGGCCGCACGGCGCCGGATCCGGGAAGCGGATCTTGGCGACCTTGTCGGCCCGCCGCTCGCCCTCCACCCCGGCCAGCAACTGCCGGGCCCGGCGGTCCATCTGCTGGGCCGCCTTGGCCTTGGTGGCCTTGGCGCGCATCTTGTCGGCCTGCGCCAGCAGCGCCGCCGCCTGCCGCTGGGCGTTGGCGCTCTCGCGCCTGCGCCGCCGCTCGTCGGTCTCGCGCTGGGTCAGGTAGGTCTTCCAGCCGACGTTGTAGACGTCGATGACGCAGCGGTTGGCGTCCAGGTGGAACACCCGGTTGACCACCGCGTCCAGCAGGCCCACGTCGTGGCTGATGACCACAAGGCCGCCCTGGTGAGAGCGCAGGAAGTCGCGCAGCCACAGGATCGAGTCGGCGTCCAGGTGGTTGGTGGGCTCGTCCAGCAGCAGCGTGTCGGCGCCGGAGAACAGGATGCGGGCCAGCTCGACGCGGCGCCGCTGACCGCCCGACAGGGTGCCCAGGGGCTGGCCCAGGACCCGGTCGGGCAGGCCCAGGCTGGAGGCGATGGACGCGGCCTCGGCCTCGGCCGCGTACCCGCCCAGCACGTGCAGCCGCTCCTCCAGCCGCCCGTAGCGGCGCACCGCGCGGTCGCGGTCGCCGTCGACGGCGGTGGCCATCGCCTCCTCGGCCGCCCGCAGGTCGCGCAGCACCTCGTCCAGCCCGCGCGCCGACAGGATCCGGTCGCGGGCGGTCTCCTCCAGGTCGACCTCCCGCGGGTCCTGCGGCAGGTAGCCGAGGGTGCCCGAACGGGTGACGCCGC
This sequence comes from Actinomadura sp. NPDC047616, assembly GCF_040642915.1. Taxonomy (NCBI): domain Bacteria; kingdom Bacillati; phylum Actinomycetota; class Actinomycetes; order Streptosporangiales; family Thermomonosporaceae; genus Actinomadura; species Actinomadura sp. NPDC047616. The sequence goes on along the minus strand of NZ_JBEYTB010000005.1, from coordinate 204,671 downwards.
CCGCGGCGGGCAGCGCCTCCCCCGCCAGCACGCGGGTGAGGGTGGTCTTGCCGGCGCCGTTGCGGCCCACCAGGCCCACCCGGTCGCCCGGGTTGACGCGGAACGTGGCGCCCTCGATCAGCAGCCGGGATCCGGCGCGCAGCTCGATGTCGTTGACAGTGATCACGGTAGACAGGGCTCCCTGACGGAGAGGTTCGACGGACGGGCGGCAGCACGAGGCGCGTCACGGTCCGTGACCACGACGCGCCCAGGGGCCTGTCAGCTCGGGAGCGAAACCATCTGATCAGTGTACGAGACGCGCGCAACCGGATTCCGAACCTCGCGCGCCGCCTGCGCGGGCCCCCGGGGAAAGTTCCGGGATGTCAGGATGGGAGGGACGGGCGATGCGACGTGGGGGACGAGCGCACGAGGGGGGAGCTCGATGAGCCACGTCACCACCACCCAACCCGAAGGCACGCCCACCTGGCTGGACATGGGCGTCCCGGACCTGGAGGCGGCCAGGCGGTTCTACGGCGACGTCCTGGAGTGGGAGTTCCGGGACCAGGGACCCGAGGCCGGCGGCTACCACCTGTGCCTGCTGCGCGGCGAGCCGGTCGCGGGCGTCATGCGCGCCCCCGACGAGGGCGCCGCCGGGATCCGGTGGACCGTCTACTTCGCCACCGACGACTGCGACGGCGCGGTCAAGCGGGCCGCCGACGCGGGCGGCGGCGTGGTCCACCAGCCGATGGACGTCATGGAGCTCGGCCGGATGGCGATCGTCACCGACGCGGTGGGCGCCCCGCTCGGCCTGTGGCAGGGCCGCACCCACATCGGCGCGCGGCTGGTGAACGAACCCGGCGCGCTGGTGTGGAACGAGCTGGTGACCGGCGACGCCGACGAGGCCCGCGAGTTCTACCGGAACCTGTTCCGCTACACCACCGAGCCGATCGCGGGCGAGCTGGACTACACGCTGCTGCGGCGGCCCGACGGCCACGAGGTCGGCGGCATCCACGGCGAGCCGGACACCGTGTCCTCGTACTGGCTGAGCTACTTCGAGGTCGACGACGTCGACTCGACGGTGCGCACCGTGCAGACGTCGGGCGGCTCGCTCGAAGGCGACCCGTGGAACTCCCCGTACGGCCGCATGGCGCACGTCAGGGACCCGTTCGGCGCCGAGTTCCGCCTCGTCCGGCCGCCGGACCGGATGCCCGACTCGGTGTGACGCCGGCGCGGGCCGCGTGCGGGCGGGCCGGCCGGCCGCCGTCTCCGTCCCCGCCGGCTCCGCCGGCGGCAGGTCCCGGCGGCCGGGCGGCCGCCCTGGCGTTTCGGCGGTCAGTCCTGGCGTTCGGCGGCCAGGCGCTGGCCGATCGTGTGGTGCAGGCGCTGCAGCCCGGACACCCCGAGCACGCCGATCTGGCCCTCCAGGTCGCGCAGCAGCGTGTCCTCACTGGCGACCACCTCGGAGGACTGCATCAGCACGGTGCCCTGCCCGGTGAAGTCGAACTGGTGCTCCTCCCCCGAGGTGCCGCCGATGCCGAACATCGACCGCGCCGCGCCCATCACGCCCCGCATGTAGGAGTGGTCGTAGTGGTGGGAGGGCGAGGGGCAGTCGGCCCAGCCCAGCAGCGCCTGCGGGTCGACCCGGATCGGCGGCTCGACGAAGTGCACCGGGCCGTTGGAGGCGGCCACGAAGCGGCCCGTGCCGATCAGCGTCAGGAACCCCGGGATGATCGACTGCTTGAGCTCCAGGCCCGGCTCGAACGCCAGCAGGTTCCCGGCCCGGATGGTCAGGTTCCCCTCGTCCAGGTCGTAGGAGTTGACGTCGAAGCCGCGGTCGGCCAGCAGCAGCTTGCCCCGTCCCTGCGCGACGATCCAGTCCTGGGAGTACAGCGGCGAGTGGAAGTGGGCGGCGACCAGCGCGTCCAGCGGCCCGGCCGACAGCGACTCGAAGCGGATGTCGCCGTAGTAGGCGATCATCTTGCCCTTCTGCGCGAACCACTGGCCGTTGAGGTCCACGCAGAAGGAGTAGGCGTTGACGTTGTCGTTGGCGGGCAGCGTGGCCGCGTTGAACGTGGGGGTGGAGGTGGGGGTCGTCACGGTGTCAGATCTTCCTCTCGCTCGGCTGCACGTAGACGACGCCGTCGCCGCTGAGCTGCAGCTGGAAGCCCTCGCCGGACCCGCGGCCGATCAGGTCGCGCAGGCCCACCGCCGTGGTCAGCTTGTTCTGGAGCCGGCCGCGGTGCGCCACGTACGCCTGCGGGTCGACGTGCACCGGCCGCTGCGGCGTGATCGGCATCTCCATGACGCCGCCGTGCGTCAGCAGCGCGCACGAGCCGTCGCCGGTGAGCGTGGTGGTGAACAGGCCCTGGCCGCTGACCGCGCCGCGGATCACCCCGCCGATGCCGCCCTGCTCGCCCAGGAACATGGTGCCGACCCGCAGGCTCGCGTCGTGCACCAGCAGGCGGTCGGCCTCGACGTACAGGGTGTCGCCGCCGGACAGCTCGACGACGGTGACCTCCAGCCCGGCGTGCCCGAACATCGCGCTGCCCTGCCCGGTGACGTGCATCATCTCGGTGCGCTCACCGGCGACGGCGCGGCCGAGGGTGCCCGCGATGCCCTGCCCCGCGGTGGTGGACGGGGCGAAGCGCACCCGTCCGGTGTAGGCGAGCATGGCGCCGCGCCTGCTGTAGACCTCCTGTCCGGGCCCGATCGGCACCCGCACCATCTTGGAGGTGATCGACTGATATCCGGGCATGCTCAGATCTCCAGAATTCCGCCGCGCTCGGCCGGCTGGACGTAGACGACGCCGTGCCCCTGGTACCGGAACTGCACGCTCTCCCCCGAGCCCTGGCCGAGCACCGTGCGCCAGTTGACGTCGGTGACGACGTCCTGCCGCAGCCGCCCGAAGTGCGCCACGTAGGCGTGCGGGTCGACGCTCAGCGGCGTCTGCGGGGTGACCTCCAGGGCGATGGCGGGCCCCTCGGACAGGATCGCCACGGTGCCGTGCCCGTCCACCTTGGTGGTGGCCAGGCCCTGCCCGGTGCCCATGCCGCGCAGCCCCACGAACTGCACGCCCGTCTGCAGCCGCCCGTCGAGCGCCAGCAGGCTCTCGGACTCCACGAAGAAGGTCTCGCCGTTCAGCGGGACGAGGGTGACCTCGGTCGCCTCGCTGGCCAGGTACACGGTGCCCTGGCCGGTGATCTCCATGAGCGTCATGCTCTCTCCGGCGATCCGGCGCTTGAGCGCGCCGCGCAGCCCCTCGCCGCCGGAGATGCCCTGGCGTTTGAACGTCATCTGGCCGTCGTAGGCGACCATGGAGCCGTTGAGCGCCCTGATCGTGTCCCCGGCCAGCTCGACGGCCAGCATCTTCGAGCCGTTCAATCGGAATCGCGCCACGAGCACAGAACATACCGGGGCGCACCGCCCCCGCGGCGGTGCCGGCGGATCCGTGTCCGTCCGCGCCCGGCGCGTTGCCCTCCTGATCAGCGCGCCGATCCGGAAAGATGGCCGGCATGTGGATCGCGCCCGAACGCCGTCGCCTCAGCCGCTGGGCCGTACCCGGACTGACCCTGGCCGCCGGAGTGGTGGTCGCGGCGTTGCTCGCCGCCGACGACCGGGCCGGCACCGGGCTCGTCGCCCTGGGAGTGCTGGCCGGCTACGCCCTGCTGCTCGGGTACCGGCGGTTCGAACCCGCCCTGCCGGGCAGCGAGGGGTTCGGATCCGGGCACCGGGCCCGCTCGCACGTCCGCGCGGCGGCCCTGACCGGGGACGTGCTCACCGGCGCCGTCGTCGCCGCGGTGATCGTGCAGGGGCTGCGCGGCGCCGACATCGTGCCGTACGCCTGGCTGGCGGCGCTGGCCGGGGTGACCTACGCGCTGTCGGCCACGTTCGGCGGCCGCTCCCTGTGAGCCGGGCGGCCGGGCGCGCGGCCGTCTTGATCTTTTAGCGTGAACGGCGCCGCCCGTGCCGCCGATCCGGACGAATAGTGCGTTAACTTCTCCTGACAACTGTGGATTCGGCCTGGTAGGAGCGGCATGATGCCGCTGTGTCCGCCCCAAATGTCCTGCTTCCGGCGCGCGCCGTGTTCCAGCCGGTGGTCGACCTCGGCACCGGCGCGGTCGTCGCGGTGGAGGCGCACTGCGGCCCCGGGCAGGGGGAGCCGCCCGCGGCGCGCCCGGACCCCGCCGCCGAGGACGTGCGCCGCGCGGTGGGGGCCGCCCGCGCCGCCGCCGAGCTGGGCACCCGGCTGCCGCTGCAGGTCGGCATCCGCGCCGCGACGCTCGCGCACGGCGAGGCGACGCTGGCGGGCCTGCACCACGGGCTGGCCGAGACCGGGCGCCGCCCGGGCGAGGTGATCGTCTGCGTGTCCGGCGCGTTCCACCCGGCGCACCGTCCCGCGGTGGTCGGCGGCCTGCAGGGGCTGCGCCGCGCGGGCTACCTCGTCGGCCTCGGCGGGCTCGGCGCCTCCCCCGTGCCGCTGGACCTGCTCGTCGACGCCGTCCCGTACCTGGTCAAGATCGACGCCGACCTGGCCCGCCGCACCGGCTCCGACCAGCGCCGCGCCGCGCTGGTGACGGCCCTGGTGGAGCTGACGCACCGGCTGGGCACCCACGTGCTCGCCCCCGGCCTGGCCACCGAGGAGCACGTGCTGCAGGCGCGGGAGGCGGGCGTGCGGCTGGTGCAGGGACCGGCGCTGGCGCCGCCGGAGTGGCGGCCCGGCATGCGCATCACCGTGCCGGTGGCGGCCAGGGAGGAGCCTCGCTCCCCGCGCCCCGAGACGACGCTGGGGCCGCGGGTGTCGGAGTTCACGCTGCCCGCCATGACGCTTCCCGTGACCACGACCGCCGACGAGGTCCTCACCGTCCTCACCGCCGAGACCGGCACCACCAGCGTGGTGCTGGTGGACGAGGGGCAGCGCCCCCGCGCCACGGTGGACCGCACCCGCTTCCTGCTGCAGCTGTCGGGCGCGTACGGGCACGCCCTGCACGCGCACAAGCCCGCGGTGCGGCTGGCCGACCCGCCGCGCGTCGTCCCCCGGACGGTGCCGGCCATCGCCGCCCTGCGCGCCGCGGGCCGCGAGAACGAGCGCGTGTACGACGACCTGGTGGTGACCGACGAGGTGGGGCGCTGCCTGGGAATCGTCCGCGTCGCCGACCTGATCCGCAGCCTGTCCCCCTGAGCCCCCGCCCCGGCCCCTGCGCGTGATCGGCGCGCTGAGAGGGCCGTGGAGCGGTCACTCGTCCCCGGCCCGCTCCGAATGCGTGATCGGCGGCGAAAAGCCGTCAGTGGCGGCCTCCTGCGCGAGGATGGCCGCCTGGACCCGGCTGCGCAGCCCCAGCTTGGACAGGATGCGGCTGACGTGCGTCTTGGTGGTCGTCTCCGCCATGGCGAGCCGCTCGGCGATCTGCCCGTTCGTCAGGCCCTGGCCGAGGCAGGCGAACACCTGGCGTTCCCGCGGCGTCAGCGCGGCCAGCGCGTCCGGGTCGGGACGCGTCGCCGGGTCGGGGCGCCGCGCGGCGAAGGCGCCGATCAGCCGGCGGGTCACCCGGGGCGCGATCACCCCGTCCCCGGCCGCGACGGTGCGCACCGCGTCCACCAGCCGGTCGGCGTCGACGTCCTTGAGCAGGAACCCGGCCGCGCCCGCCCGCAGCGCGCCGAAGACGTACTCGTCCAGGTCGAACGTGGTCAGCACCAGCACGTCGGCGAACCCGGAGATCTCCCGGGTGGCCGACACGCCGTCCAGGCGGGGCATCCGCACGTCCATGAGCACCACGTCCGGGCGCAGCTCCCGGGCCAGCGCCACGGCCCGTTCCCCGTCGGCGGCCTCGCCGACCACCTCGACGCCGGGGGCGGCGCCCAGGATGAGCACCAGCCCCGCCCGCACGGCCGCCTGGTCGTCGGCCACCAGCACCCTGATCACGCGGTCGTCTCCCTGACCCGGTCGGTGTCGTCGGCGTCGGAGGCGGGCGGCGCGGTCGGCAGCTCGGCCCGCACCACCCAGGCGGCGCCCTCGGGCCCGGCGGCGAACGTCCCGTCCAGCACGGCGGCGCGCTCGCGCATCCCCACCAGGCCGCTGCCGGACCCGGGCAGGCGGGAGCCGTCCGGCCCGAGCGGGCTGCGCACCGTGATCGCGACGCTGCCGGGCCGGTGCTCCAGCAGCACCTCGGCCCTGCCGGGGCCGGCGTGCTTGAGCGCGTTGGTCAGCGACTCCTGGACGATGCGGTAGGCGGCCAGCTCCACGGCGGCGGGCAGCTCGCGCGCCCGCCCGGCCACCGTCAGCCGGGCGTCCAGGTCGGACCGCAGCGTCCGCGCGACCAGGTCGTCCAGCTCCTCCAGGCGGGGCGCGGCGGCCGGATCGGGCTCCTCGCCGCCGTCGTCGCGCAGCAGCCCGATCATGCGCCGCATCTCCGCCAGCCCCCGCACGCTGTTGTCGCGGATCACCTCCATGGACCGCTGCACGTCGGCGCGGTCCAGGTGGGGCATCTTCAGCACGGCCGAGGAGTGCAGGGCCACGGCGCTGAGATGGTTGGCGATCACGTCGTGCAGCTCGCGGGCCATGCGGGCGCGTTCGGCGGCGACGGCAGTGCGCCGGTCCAGCTCGGCCAGGCGCGCCATCTGCTCGGCGCGCAGCCGCTGCGCCTCGGCCTTCTCCCGGTGCTCGCGCACGGCCATGGCGGTCATCACCGGCATGGCCCAGCTCACGCCCGCCACCGCCCCGGCGATGACGGCGCCGGCGAAGGTGTGCCAGCCGACGCCCACGACGGCCATCACCACCAGGGTCACCGCCGTGGTCGCGCCCAGCAGCCACTCCCCGACGTGGCGCCGCCGCCCGTACACGGCGGCCGCGTACAGGGCGTCGCCGTAGATGACCACGACGGCGAAGCTCATGCCCATGGCCAGGTCGAGGATGTTGAACGGGGTGGCCCAGGCCAGCGCCGGGAGCGGGGCGGTGCGCCGGAACGCCATCGCCGCGCACATCCCCACCAGCGGCAGCGCCCGCCAGCCCACGCCGGGATCCCAGACGTCGCTCCAGCGCGCGTAGCCGTGCACGCTCAGCATCAGCAGGCCGCCGGCCAGCGCGGCGACGGCGATCAGGGTGTCCTGTCGCGTCACGGTGAGACGGCGGGCGGCGGTGAGCGCGGGGGGCGGCACGTTCCTATCTCAGCATCCTCCGGGGGCTGCCGGGCTCCGCCTGGGTGAGGGGCCGCGTACATCGTTCGTAGGACCCCGGGTTTCGTCATCTGCGCCGAGGACTCCGCCCGTCTCCGCCGGGATGCTTGGGAGGACGCCCGGCGACGGCCGGGCGACGAGGGAATGAGGGACCATGCTCCTGGCGATCATCGCCGCCTGCGAGATCGGTTTCTGGGTGCTGCTGGCGGCCGGGCTGGCCACCCGCTACCTGCTGCGGTGGAACCGCGTCAGCGCCGTGCTGCTGGTGAGCGTCCCGCTGCTGGACGTGGTGCTGCTGACCGCCACGGTGATCGACCTGCGCGGCGGCGCCACGGCCGGGTTCGCGCACGGGCTCTCGGCGGCCTACCTGGGCTACTCGGTGGCGTTCGGGCACAGCTGGGTGCGGTGGGCGGACGAGCGGTTCGCGCACCGCTTCGCCGGCGGGCCGCCGCCCAAGGGAAAACCGCGGTACGCCCCCGAGCGCACCCGCTACGAATGGCGCGAGTTCGGCAAGGCGGCGATCGCCTGGACGATCGGCTGCGGGGTGCTGCTCGGCATGATCGCGATGGTGGGCGACGCCGACCGCACCGAGGCGCTGCTCGGCTGGGCGCTGCGGCTGACGACGATCCTGGCGATCTGGTCGCTGTGGCCGATCACGCACACGCTGTGGCCGGCCCGTCCCAAGGACCACGGCGACCGCGAGGACCACGGCGACGGCGGCGGGGACGGGCGGGACGCGGCCGTGACGAGCGGTCGCGGCGGATCCCGCTGGTGACGACGGGCGGGCCGGATACCGGCGCCGGGACGCGTCCGGGGCCGCGCGTGGCGGCCCCGGACGCGGTCCGCCGGCGGGTCAGACGTTGAAGCCGAGGGCGCGCAGCTGCTCGCGGCCCTCCTCGGTGATCTTGTCGGGACCCCACGGCGGCAGCCACACCCAGTTGATCCGCACGTCCTTGAACATGCCGTCCAGCGCGCTGGCGGCCTGGTCCTCGATGACGTCGGTGAGCGGGCAGGCCGCGCTGGTCAGCGTCATGTCCAACGTGATCGCGTCCGCATCCGGGTGGACGCCGTAGACCAGGCCGAGGTCCACGACGTTGATGCCCAGCTCGGGGTCGACCACGTCCTTGAGCGCCTCCAGGATCTCCTCCTCGGCGACGCCCCCCTCGCCGGCCGCCGGGGTGTCGGCGGCGGGCTGGGTGTCGGTGCCGGGAATGTCGCTCATGATGCCTCTCCGAGAGCTCGGGCGGTCGCGTCCTTCCACGCCATCCAGGCGAGCAGGGCGCACTTGATCCGGGCCGGGTACTGGGACACCCCGGCGAACGCGACCGCGTCCTCCAGCACGTCCTCGTCCGGCTCGCCCTGGCCGCGCGACTGCATGAGGGCCAGGAACTCGTCGCCGACGGCCATCGCCTCCTTGACCGACCGGCCGATCAGCAGGTCGGTCATCACCGAGGCGCTGGCCTGGCTGATGGAGCAGCCCAAGGCGTCGTACGAGACGTCGGCGACGCGGGCGTCCTGGCCGTCGCCCTCCAGGTGCACCCGCAGCGTCACCTCGTCGCCGCAGGTCGGGTTGACGTGGTGCGCCTCGCCCTCGTACGGCTCCCGCAGCCCCTTGTTGTGGGGGTTGCGGTAGTGATCCAGGATGACCTCCTGGTACATCGCCTCAAGCTGCATGGCTTCCTTTCCTTCCGATGGACGTTCCCGCCGGGGCGGGGCGCCGGAGACGTCCGTCTGGGGGTACAACCGGCGCGGGGCTCAGCGTCTTCCGAAGAACTCCTGCGCCTTGCGCACCCCGTCGACCAGGGAGTCCACGTCCGCCAGGGTGTTGTACAGGTAGAAGGTCGCCCGGGTGGTGGCGGGGATGCCGTACCGGCGGCAGATCGGCCAGGCGCAGTGGTGGCCGACGCGGACCGCCACGCCCAGCTCGTCCAGGACCTGCCCGACGTCGTGCGGGTGGATGTCGTCCACGGTGAACGACACCGCGCCGCCGCGCGCCTCGGTGGTGAGCGGGCCGACGACCCGCACGCCGGGGATCTCGCCGAGCCGCTCCAGCGTGTAGGCGACGAGCGCCTCCTCGTGGGCGTGCACGCGGTCCATGCCGATGCCGGTGAGGTAGTCGCACGCCGCGGCCAGGCCGATGGCCTGCGCGGTCATCGGCACGCCCGCCTCGAAGCGCTGCGGCGGCGGCGCGAACGTCGAGCCCTCCATCCGCACCACCTCGATCATCGATCCGCCGGTGATGAACGGGGGCATGGCCTCCAGCAGCTCGCGGCGGCCCCACAGCACGCCGATGCCGGTGGGGCCGAGCATCTTGTGCCCGGAGAAGGCCAGGAAGTCGGCGCCCAGCCGGGACACGTCCACCGGCTGGTGCGGCACCGACTGCGCGGCGTCCAGCACCAGCAGCGCGCCGACCTGGTGGGCGCGCTCGGCGATCCGCTCGATCGGCGGGACGGTGCCCAGCACGTTGGACTGGTGCGTCAGCGCCACCAGCTTCGTGCGCTCGTTGAGCAGCGTGTCGAGATCGTCGAGGTCGAGACGGCCGTCCTCGGTCAGCTCGAACCAGCGCAGCGTGGCGCCGGTGCGCTGACACAGCTGCTGCCACGGCACCAGGTTGGCGTGGTGCTCCATCTCGCTGATGAGGATCTCGTCGCCCGGCCCCACGCGGAACCGCTCGGCCTCGGGACCGGCGGTGGCCGCGTTGCTCATCGCGTACGCCACCAGGTTGAGCGCCTCGGTGGCGTTCTTGGTGAACACGATCTCGCCGGGCGTCCCGCCGATGAACGAGGCGATGGTGGCGCGCGCCGCCTCGTACCGCTCGGTGGCCTCCTCGGCCAGCAGGTGCGCGCCGCGGTGCGGGGCGGCGTTGTGCCGCTCGTAGAACTCCCGCTCGACGTCCAGCACCGCGGTCGGCTTCTGCGAGGTGGCCCCCGAGTCGAGGTAGACCAGCGGCCGCCCGCCCCGCACGGTGCGCGACAGCAGCGGGAAGTCCTTCTTGATCTCCTCGGGCAGCAGACTCATAGTGACGCGCCAGCCTTCACGTACTTCTCGTAGCCCTCGTTCTCGAGGATCTCGGCCAGTTCCGGACCGCCCTCCTCGACGACCCGGCCGCCCGCGAACACGTGCACGAAGTCGGGCTTCACGTAACGCAGGATGCGGGTGTAGTGCGTGATCAGCAGCACGCCGGTGTCGGTGCCCGAGCCGAAGCGGTTGATGCCCTCGGAGACGACCTTCAGGGCGTCGACGTCCAGGCCGGAGTCGGTCTCGTCCAGCACCGCGATCTTGGGCTTGAGCATCTCGAGCTGCAGGATCTCGTGGCGCTTCTTCTCGCCGCCGGAGAAGCCCTCGTTCAGGCTGCGCTGGGCGAACGCCGGGTCGATGGACAGGTTCTGCATCGCCTGCCGCATCTCCTTGGAGAACTCGCGCAGCTTGGGCGCCTCGCCGCGCACCGCGGTGACCGCCGAGCGCAGGAAGTTCGACACCGACACGCCCGGCACCTCGACCGGGTACTGCATCGCCAGGAACAGCCCGGCGCGGGCGCGCTCGTCGACGCTCATCGCCAGGACGTCCTCGCCGTCCAGCGTGACGGTGCCCGCGGTCACCTCGTACTTGGGGTGACCGGCGATGGCGTAGGCGAGGGTGGACTTGCCGGAGCCGTTCGGCCCCATGATCGCGTGGGTTTCGCCGGACCGCACGGTCAGGTCGACCCCGCGCAGGATCTCCTTGGCCCCGTCGGTTCCCTCGCCGACGGAGACGTGCAGGTCGCGGATCTCTAGGGTGGCCATGTCTCTTGTGAACTCTCTGTCGTGTCCGGAGCCGGTCTCGTGGTGGCGGCCGCTCGTCGCCCGAGTCGGCGGGCTACTCGTCGTCGCCGTCGAGCGAGACGTAGACGTCGCCGTCCTGCACCTTCACCCGGTACGTGGCGACCGGCTGGGTGGCGGGCGGGTTGGTGGGCTTGCCGGTGCGCAGGTCGAAGCACGAGCCGTGCAGCCAGCACTCGATCGTGCCGTCGTACACCTCGCCCTCCGACAGCGACACCTCGGCGTGCGAGCAGATGTCGTTGACGGCGAACACCTCGTCGCCGGTGCGGACCAGCGCCACCGGGGTGTCGCCGACCTCGACGCCGAGCGCCCCGTCGGCCGGGACGTCGGCGAGCGGGCAGACCTTGACGTACGGCATCACTCACCCGCCCCCTGGTCCAGCTCGGCCTCGATCGCCTCGGCGACCTTCTCGCGCACCTCGGCGACCTCGATCTTGTCGATCAGCTGGCCGAGGTACCCGCGCACCACCATGCGGCGCGCCTCGTCCCAGGGGATGCCGCGGGCCTGCAGGTAGAACAGGTGCTCGTCGTCGAGCCGGCCGGACGCCGAGGCGTGCCCGGCGCCGACCACCTCGCCGGTGAGGATCTCCAGGTTGGGCACCGAGTCGACCCGGGTGCCGTCGGTCAGCACCAGGTTGCGGTTCAGCTCGTAGGTGTCGGTGCCCTCGGCCTCCGCGCGGATGATCACGTCACCGATCCACACCGCGTGCGCGTCCTGGTCCTGCAGGGCGCCGCGGTAGTCGACGCGGCTGCGGCAGTGCGGGACGGCGTGGTCGACCAGCAGCCGGTGCTCCAGATGCTGGCCGCCGTCGACGAAGTACACCCCGTACAGCTCGGCGTCGCCGCCGGGACCGGTGTAGGACACCGACGGGGAGATCCGCACCAGGTCGCCGCCCAGCGACACGTTGTGCCCGGTGAAGCGGGCGTCGCGGCCGAGCCGGGCGTGCTGGTGGGACACGTGGACGCTGTCGTCGTTCCAGTCCTGCAGGCTGATCACCGACAGGGACGCGCCGTCGCCGACCACGAACTCGACGTTGTCGGCGTAGGTGGCCGAGCCGCGGTGGCTGAGCACCACGGTCGCCACGGCGAACGGCTCAACCACGACGGTGGTGTGCCCGTAGACGGCGCCGGAGGCGTCCTCGCCGCGCAGCCGCACCACGGTCGGCGTGGTCGCCACGGTCTCCTTCGGGACGGTGATCACGGTGGCGCGGTCGAACGACTCCCACGCCTGCGCGCTGACCCGGTCGGCCGGGACGTACGCCCTGCCCAGGCGCTCGTCGTCGCGGCCGACGGTCTCCACCGTCACCTCGGGCGCGGCCTCCACGTCCACGATGACCTTGCCGCCCTCGGCGGCGGTGCCGTTGTGCAGGCCGCGCAGGCGGCGCAGCGGGGTGAACCGCCACTCCTCCTCGCGGCCGGTGGGCACCTCGAAGTCGCCGACCTTGTAGGACGCCCTCTCGTGCAGGGTCGACACCGGCGTGCCGGACTCCAGGCCCATCAGCCGACCGCCCCTTCCATCTGCAGCTCGATCAGCCGGTTCAGCTCCAGCGCGTACTCCATGGGCAGCTCGCGCGCGATCGGCTCGACGAACCCGCGCACGATCATCGCCATGGCCTCGTCCTCGCTCAGGCCCCGGCTCATCAGGTAGAACAGCTGGTCCTCCGACACCTTGGAGACGGTGGCCTCGTGGCCCATCTCCACGTCGTCCTCGCGCACGTCCACGTACGGGTAGGTGTCGGACCGGCTGATCTGGTCGACCAGCAGCGCGTCGCACTTGACGGTGGACTTGCTGTGCTGGGCGCCCTCCTGGATCTGCACCAGGCCCCGGTAGGAGGTGCGGCCGCCGGCGCGCGCCACCGACTTGGAGACGATGGTGGAGGAGGTGTTGGGCGCGGCGTGCACCATCTTGGCGCCCGCGTCCTGGTGCTGGCCCTCGCCGGCGAACGCGATCGACAGCGTCTCGCCCTTGGCGTGCTCGCCCAGCAGGTACACCGCCGGGTACTTCATGGTGACCTTGGAGCCGATGTTGCCGTCGATCCACTCCATGGTGGCGCCCTCGTAGGCGACGGCGCGCTTGGTGACCAGGTTGTAGACGTTGTTCGACCAGTTCTGGATGGTCGTGTACCGGCAGCGGGCGTCCTTCTTGACGATGATCTCCACGACCGCCGAGTGCAGCGAGTCCGACTTGTAGATCGGCGCGGTGCAGCCCTCGACGTAGTGCACGTAGGCGCCCTCGTCGACGATGATCAGGGTCCGCTCGAACTGGCCCATGTTCTCGGTGTTGATCCGGAAGTAGGCCTGCAGCGGGATCTCGACGTGCACGCCCGGCGGCACGTAGATGAACGAGCCGCCCGACCACACCGCCGTGTTCAGCGAGGCGAACTTGTTGTCGCCCGCGGGGATCACCGAGCCGAAGTACTCCTGGAAGAGCTCCGGGTGCTCGCGCAGCCCGGTGTCGGTGTCCAGGAAGATGACGCCCTTCTCCTCAAGGTCCTCACGGATCTTGTGGTAGACCACCTCGGACTCGTACTGGGCCGCCACGCCGGCGATCAGCCGCTGCTTCTCGGCCTCGGGGATGCCCAGCTTGTCGTAGGTGTTCTTGATGTCGGCGGGCAGTTCCTCCCAGCTCGCCGCCTGCTTCTCGGTGGAGCGGACGAAGTACTTGATGTTGTCGAAGTCGATGTCGGAGAGGTCCGAACCCCAGGTGGGCATCGGCTTCTTGGAGAACAGCCGCAGCCCCTTGAGGCGCAGGTCCAGCATCCAGTCGGGCTCGCCCTTCTTGGCCGAGATGTCGCGCACGACCTCCTCGTTCAGGCCGCGGCGCGCCGACGCGCCGGCCGTGTCGGGGTCGGCCCAACCGAACTTGTACCGATCGAGCCCCTCCAGTTCGGGGTGGGCTGCCGTGGTCATAGGGAGGTCCTCCCGGACTCCTCGTCACTGGTCAGATTCATTTCGGGGGAGCCACTCCCCGCGTCCGCCGCCGGAGACGGCGAGGCCTGCGACCGCTCGGACGGCGACGCGGCGGCCCCCTCGCACAGGGACCGCGGGCTCACGTGGGTCGTGCAGATGCCGTCGCCGTGGGCGATCGTCGCCAGGCGCTGGACGGGTGTGCCCAGCAGGCGGCTGAACGCCTCGGTCTCGGCCTCGCACAGCTGCGGGAACTCCGCCGCCACGTGCGCGACGGGGCAGTGGTGCTGGCACAGCTGCTCGCCGCCGCCGGGGCGGGGCGCCTCGGCCGCGGCCGCCGCGTACCCGTCGCCCGACAGCGCCTCGGCCAGCTTGCGGACCCGCTGGTGGGGCGGGGCCGCCTGCACGACCGGGTGGTAGCGCCGTTCCAGGTCGGCGATCTGCCGGCGGGCGAACTCGGCCACCGCGCGGTCGCCGTTCTTCTCGGCCAGGAAGCGCAGGGCCGCGGTCGCCAGGTCGTCGTAGGCGTGCACGAACGCGCTGCGCCCGGCGTCGGTGATGGCGAACCACTTGGCCGGGCGGCCGCGCCCGCGCCGCGCCTGCGGCCGGGCCCGGCGGACCTCGATCATCCCCTCGGCGAGCAGCGCGTCCAGGTGCCGCCGGATCGCGGCGGGCGTGAGCCCCACCTGTTCGCCCAGCGCGGAGGCGGTGATCGGGCCGTGCTCGAGGATCAGCCGCGCCACCCGGGCGCGGGTGTCGCGCTCGGCCGTGCCGTGCCGCTCCCCCGCCCCCATGGCGTGGCCCTGCGACGGCACGCCGGACCGCGCGGCGGCGGTCTGCGTCCTCGTCGGTTCCTCGCTCACGTTTTTCACAACATCAGTGTGCCGTAATTCCTTCCCCGCGACCAACCCGATCCCGATGTTGTAGGTCACACAGGTAAGGCTTACCTAAGAAGTGGCGAGCGGCGTGTGCGACGGGGTTCGCGCGCCGTTTCACTTTCCTCTCGAGTCACAGCAGTCACACTGAACAAAAATGACCGCGGGGTATTCGGCTCAGCGGCGGAAACGGCCGGACGAGGCGCGCCTGCGCCCGCCCGCGGCCTCCAACCCCGCGACCGCGACGGCGGTCACCACGAAGCCCAGCACCACCAGGGCGCCCGCCGCCACAGCCGGCACCAGCACCCGCCCGCGTGCCGGCACGGCGGCCTCGCACGGTTCGTGGCTGCCGAAGGTCGCCAGCCGCTGGACGTAGTCCGGGTCCTCGGCGGCGGTCCGTTCGGCGAGCTCCTTCAGGATCTGCCACTCCGACGGCGACAGCGCCATGTCTTCCCCCCAACGCAAACTTGCACGTAAACAGCCAGTTTATTGACTCGTGCCTGACCTTTGACAGTCCGGATCGGGTGGCGGCGACGACGGGCCGCGGCCGGAAGGGCCGGCGAGGGTCAGCGGGAGCGTCCGCGGGGCGGGTGCGGGGCCGTATCCGGGACACCGGGCACGGCCGTGTCGGCGCCCGGACCTAAACTCGACTCCATGGCACCCCCCGGAGGCAGCGCGCTCGAGCTGGACGGCCTGGTCAAACGCTACGGCCGGACCGTCGCGGTGAACGGTCTGTCGCTGCGCGCCGCCCGGGGAGCCGTCACCGCGCTGCTCGGCCCCAACGGCGCGGGCAAGACCACCACGATCGAGATCTGCGAGGGGTTCCGCCGCGCCGACGCCGGAACGGTCCGCGTGCTGGGTCTCGACCCGGTCGCCGACGCGCGCGCGTTGAAGCCGCTGGTCGGGGTGATGCCGCAGTCCGGCGGCGTGCCCGGCACGGCACGCGCGGGCGAGTTCCTGCGCCTGGTCGCCTCGTTCCACACCCGTCCGCTGGCCCCGGCCGCCCTGCTCGACCTGCTCGGACTGGCCGCGCACGCGCGCACGCCGTTCCGGCGCCTGTCGGGCGGGCAGCAGCAGCGGCTGTCGCTGGCGGTGGCCGTCGTGGGACGTCCCGAGCTGGTGTTCCTCGACGAGCCCACCACCGGGCTGGACCCCCAGGCCCGGCACGCCACCTGGGAGCTGGTCGGGCGGCTGCGCGCCGCCGGGGTGTCGATCGTGCTGACCACGCACCACATGGAGGAGGCCGAGCGCCTCGCCGACCACGTCGTCATCGTCGACCACGGCCGCGTCGTCGCCGAGGGCAGCCCGGCCGAGCTGACCGGCGCCGAGCGGCAGCTGCGCTTCCGCGCGCGCCCCGGCCTGGGCCTGGAGGAGCTGCTGGCGGCGCTGCCGCCGGGCAGCGCCGCCAAGGAGTCGCCCGCCGGGCACTACCTGGTCGAGGGGGAGGTCAGCCCCGAACTGCTGGCCACCGTCACCGCCTGGTGCGCCTCCCACGGCGTCATGACCGAGGACCTGCGCATCGAGCGCCGCACGCTGGAGGACGTCTTCCTGGAACTGACCGGACGGGAGCTGCGGTCATGACCCCCGCCCCGCACGAGACCGCGCACGAGCCCGCGCGGCAGGACGCCCTCGACCTGACCCCCGCGCCCGGCGCCGCGCCCGTCCCGCGCATGATCCTCGCGCAGACCGGCTACGAGCTGCGGACCCTGCTGCGCAACGGCGAGCAGCTGCTGCTCACGCTGATCATCCCCGTGGTGCTGCTGACGCTGTTCGGCGCCACGTCCCTGCTGGACCTCGGCCCGGGGCCGCGCGTGGACTTCCTGACGCCCGGCATCCTGGCCCTGGCGGTGATGTCCACCGCGTTCACCGGCCAGGCCATCGGCACCGGCTTCGAGCGGCGCTACGGCGTCCTCAAACGGCTCGGCGCCACCCCCCTGCCGCGGTCCGGGCTGATCGCCGCCAAGACCCTCACCGTGGTCGCGGTGGAGGTGCTGCAGGCGGCGGTGATCTGCTCGGTCGCCGCGGCCATGGGCTGGCGCCCGCACGGCGACCCGCTGTCGGTGCTGGCGCTGGTGCTGCTGGGCACCGCCGCGTTCAGCGGCTTCGGGCTGCTCATGGCCGGGACCCTGCGCGCCGAGGCCACCCTCGCCGCCGCCAACCTGGTCTACATCCTGCTGCTCGCGGTGGGCGGCGTGGTGTTCCCCCTGGACGAGTTCCCCGCGGGAATACGGGACGCGCTGGAGTTGCTGCCGATCTCGGCGCTGGCCGAGGGGCTGCGCGACGTCCTGCGCGACGGCGCGGCGTTCCCCGGCGGCCCGCTGCTGGTCCTGGCGGTGTGGGCGGCCGCCGGGTTGGCCCTGGCCGCCCGCTTCTTCCGATGGGAGTGATCCGTGGCGCTCGCTGAGGCCCCCGGCTCGTACGAACGTCCCGGCGGGTTCGCGGGACGTGCGCGCCCGCTGTCCCTGGGCACCGTGCCGCCGCCCGCGCTGATCCTGCTCGGCATCCTGTCGGTGCAGGTGGGCGCGGGACTGGCCAAGCACATGTTCGACCGGCTGCCCCCGGACGCGGTGGTCTCGCTGCGGCTGCTCACCTCGGCGGTGGTGCTGGCGTTCGTCACACGCGGGGCGCTGCGGGTCACGCTGCGCGGCAGGTCCCGGCGCGACTGGGCCGTGGTCGCGGGGTTCGGGCTGACGCTGGCGCTGATGAACTTCTCCATCTACCAGGCGTTCTCCCGCATCCCGCTGGGCGTGGCGGTGACGATCGAGTTCCTCGGGCCGCTGGCCGTGGCCATCATGGGGTCGCGGCGGGCACGCGACGCGGTGTGGGCGGTGCTGGCCTTCACCGGCGTGCTGATGCTGGCGCGCGGCGGCGAGATGGATCCGGTCGGCATCGCGTACGCGCTGCTGGCCGGGGTTTGCTGGGCCGCCTACATCCTGCTGACCGCGGCGACCGGGCAGCGGTTCCCCGGCTCGACGGGCCTGGCCGTGGCCAGCATCGTCGGCACCGTCGCGATCATGCCCGTGGGGATCGCCGCGGGCGGCGAGGCGATGCTCGACCCGGAGCTGCTGCTGTTCGGCCTGGGCGTGGGCCTGCTGTCGTCGGTGATCCCCTACAGCCTGGAGATGGAGGCGCTGCGGCGCATGCCCGCCCGGGTGTTCGGCATCCTGATGAGCCTGGAACCCGCCGTGGCCGCCCTGATCGGGGTGGCGCTGCTCGGCGAGGTGCTGTCGGGCCGCCAGTGGGCGGCGATCGGATGCGTCATCGTCGCCTGCGTCGGCGCCACCCGCGGCCGGGAGGAGCCGTCCGCCTGACCGCCCGCGGCACGGTGGCGGGACGGCGCCGGCCCGTGAAAGGATCACCCGCAGGACGAACCGGAAAGGAGCCGCCGTGACCGGCCGCGCCGACGAGCAGGGACTGCCGCCCGAGTTCTTCGAGGCGGGATCGGCGTCGTTCGTCGACTTCCTGCGCGTCCACTCCCCCG
This sequence comes from Actinomadura sp. NPDC047616, assembly GCF_040642915.1. NCBI lineage: Bacteria > Bacillati > Actinomycetota > Actinomycetes > Streptosporangiales > Thermomonosporaceae > Actinomadura > Actinomadura sp. NPDC047616. Next base: position 186,442 of record NZ_JBEYTB010000005.1, on the reverse strand, counting down.
ACCTGCTGCCCGTCAACCGCGTGGGCCGCGACGGCGGCACGCTGCCGGACCTGCCGCACGGCACGACCGTGCTGGCGCTGGTCTACGACGGCGGCGTGATGATGGCCGGCGACCGCCGCGCCACCCGCGGCCACGAGATCGCCTACCGCGAGCTGGACAAGGTGCAGCGCGCCGACGAGTACTCGATCGTCGCGTTCGCCGGCACCGTCGGGCTGGCGATGGAGATGGTGCGGCTGTTCCAGGTCGAGCTGGAGCACTACGAGAAGATGGAGCTGTCGCGGCTGTCGCTGGCGGGCAAGGCCCGCCGTCTCGGCGCCGTCGTGCAGGCCAACCTCGCCCAGGCGATGCAGGGCCTGGCGGTGGTGCCGCTGTTCGCCGGATACGACCCCGACGAGGACCGCGGCCGCATCTTCACCTACGACATCACCGGCTCCCCGCAGGAGGCCCGCGACTTCCACGCCGAGGGGTCGGGCTCCCCGTCCGCCCGCGGCGCGCTGAAGAAGCTCTACCGGCCCGGCCTGGACGAGCGGGACGCCGCCGCGGTGTGCGTGCACGCCCTCTACGACGCCGCCGACGACGACACCGCCACCGGCGGCCCGGACCGCCAACGGCGCATCTACCCGACGGTCGCGGTCGCCACCGCCGACGGCTTCCGCGCCCTGTCCGAGGACGAGGTCACCGAGATCGTCGAGGAGGTCGTCCAGGGCCGCTACGAGCGCCCCGACGGCCCGGTCGCCCCGCTCCGCTGACCCCGGCGGCACCGGCTCCGGCGGCCCGGCGGAACGTCGTACCCGGCTCCTAGACTGCCGATATGGCACGGGCGAACGACGAGGCGGCGGACCTCATCCAGGAGCTGGCGGATCTGCTGTCCATCACCGGGGGCGACGCGTACAAGATCCGGGCGTACGAGAAGGCGGCGCGGGCGATCGCGGGCTACCCCGAGGACATCTCCGGGCTCGACCTGGCCGGGCTGAAGAAGATCCCGACCGTCGGCGACGCGATCGCCAAGAAGCTGCTCGACTACCTCGCCACCGGCACCATCCGGCAGGTCGAGGAGCTGCGCGCGCAGATCCCGGCGGGGGTGCGGGCGCTGACCTCGATCCCCACGCTCGGGCCGAAGAAGGCCATGGCGGTCTACGAGGCGCTCGGCATCTCCTCGGTGCCCGAGCTGGCCGAGGCGATCCGCCAGGGCCGGCTGCGCGACCTGCGGGGCTTCGGCGCCAAGACCGAGGAGAACATCCTGCACGGCATCGAGCTGATGCAGCAGGCGGGCGAGCGGGTCCTCATCGACGTGGCCGCCGACCTCGCCGAGGAGATCGTGGCCGAGCTGTCGCGGGTCACCGGGTGCGTCCGCTGCACCTACGCCGGGTCGCTGCGCCGCATGCGCGAGACGATCGGCGACATCGACGTGCTGGCCGCCTCCGGCGACCCGGGTCCGCTGATGGAGGCGTTCACCGCGCTGCCCTACGTCACCGAGGTCATCGCGCGCGGCGAGAAGAAGACCTCCGTGCGCACCGTCAAGGGCCTGCAGGTCGACCTGCGCGTCGTCCCGCCCGAGTCGTGGGGGGCGGCGCTGCAGTACTTCACCGGCTCGCAGGCGCACAACATCCGCACCCGCGAGATCGCCGTCCGCGCCGGGCTGAAGCTGTCGGAGTACGGGCTGTTCGACGCCGGCACCGACGAGCTGATCGTCTCCGAGACCGAGGAGGAGGTCTACCAGCGCCTCGGCCTGCCGTGGATCCCCCCGGCGCTGCGCGAGGACGGCGGCGAGATCGAGGCCGCGCTGGCCGGGGACCTGCCCCGCCTGGTCACCGTCGAGGACCTGCGCGGCGACCTGCACAGCCACACCGACCTGACCGACGGCACCGCGTCGCTGGCGGACATGGTCGCCGCGGCCGCCGGCCGCGGCCTGGAGTACTACGCCGTCACCGACCACGCGCCCAACCTGTTCATGCAGCGCATGACCGACGAGAAGGCGCTGGCCCAGCGCGAGGAGATCCGCGCGCTTCAGGAGCGCCACCCCGGGCTGACGCTGCTGCACGGCACCGAGCTCAACATCGACCCCGACGGGGGCGTCGACTGGGACGCCGATTTCCTCGCCGGCTTCGACGTCTGCGTGGCCTCGGTGCACTCGCACTTCACCCAGGACAAGGCCGAGATGACCCGCCGCCTGGTCCGGGCCTGCGAGAACCCGCACGTCCACGTGATCGGCCACCCCACCGCCCGCCTGATCGGCAGGCGGCCGCCCGTCGACGCCGACTGGGACGAGGTCTTCAAGGCCGCCGCCCGCACCGGCACGGCACTGGAGATCGACGCCTTCCCCGACCGGCTGGACCTGCCCGCCGACCTGATCCGCCGCGCCAAGCGCTTCGGCGTCAAGTTCTCCATCGACACCGACGCCCACGCGGTCGGCCACCACCGCAACATCCGCTACGCCGTGGGCACCGCCCAGCGCGGCTGGCTGACCCCCGACGACGTCATCAACACCTGGCCCCTCGACCGCCTCCGCGCCTTCCTGCGCAAAACCTGACAGGCCCGCGCCGGGCACCAGGTGCTCGGCGCGCTGCCCGCCGACGAAGGCTCGCCGCGGCGATGCGGTTTCGTGCGGCCGCACGAGCGGGGGCCGGGTCAGGCGGGCTGTGGGGCCTTGGTCCGGGTGGGGGTGGGGGCCGGGACGGGCAGGGGGCCGCGGTCGCGCGTGGACAGCAGGACGCGCAGCACGGCGATCCACATCAGGGCCGCGCAGAGCATGTGCAGCACCACCAGCGGGGCCGGCACGCCCAGGAAGTACTGGACGTAGCCGAGCACGCCCTGGCCCAGCTCAAGCCCGAACAGTTCCAGGGTGCGGCGGCGCACGTCGCGGGGCGCGTTCGTCCGGTGCAGGGCGGCCAGCAGCGTGACGGTGAGGGCGACGGTGACCCACGCCAGGAGGCTGTGGACGCGGGTGACGTCCTCGATGTTGAAGCCGTAGCGGCGGGAGTCGGCGTCGCCCGCGTGCGGGCCGGTGCCGGTCACGACGGTGCCCGCGATCAGGACGGCGCCGGTGGCGACGACCAGCGCCTGCGCGATGCGCCGGACGGCCGGGCCGACCAGGGCGCGCGGCGCCGCGTCGCCCTCCCCTGCGCGCACCCACAGCGCCACGCAGAAGATCAGCAGCGCGGGCGAGACCAGGAAGTGCAGCGACACCGACGTCGGGTGCAGCTCGGTCAGCACCACGATGCCGCCGATGATCGCCTGGGCGACCACGCTCAGCGGCTGGGCGGCGGCCAGCAGCAGCAGGTCGCGGCGGCGGGGCCGCAGCCGCAGGGCCGCGACGAACACCAGCAGCCCGATCGCCAGCACCAGGAAGGTCAGCATCCGGTTGCCGAACTCGATGGCCATGTTGACGGCCGGATGCTCGGGGCTGTGCGTGGGGACGAGGCTGTCGCCGGTGCACTTGGGCCACTCGGGGCACCCCAGGCCCGACTCGGTGACCCGCACGGCGCCGCCGGTCGCGATGATCCCCGCGTTGCCGATCACTCCGAACAGGGCGAGCAGCCGCATCGACGCGGGGGTGGGACGCCACACGGCGTCACGCGCTCTGGAGAAAAGGGACAGCACTTCGTCGGCCACGCCATTCATCGTATTGGCGGTCCGTCGTGACCTGGATCCGCCCCCGCGGTAGCCGCCGTCAGCGGCCGTAGGGACTGTGCGGCGGCATGAAGCCGGACGGCCCCTGCGGCGCCCACGGCGGCGCGGCGGGCGGCGGCGTCCGCAGGAACGCCTGGCGGGCCAGCGCCATCAGGTTCAGCAGCGCGTCGCGGCGCGCGTCGAACCACCGGGGGTCGGCGACGCCGCGTTCGACGCGCTTGTGCAGCAGCGCCAGCTCGGTGGCGGCCAGCTGGTAGTCGGCCATGGCGCGGGCCGCGCCGGGGCCGCCGACCATCCGGGCCCAGCGCCGGGCGATCCGGCGGGATTGCATGGAGCGCAGCATCTGCACGTCCTGCGGCGTGACCAGCCCGGTGCCGGCGTACATCGGCAGGTAGGTCTCGATGCGGCGGACGGTGCCGCGGCGGTCCACCACCACGAGGATGACCAGGACGAGCAGGACGCAGAAGTCCAGGACGTACACCATGGCCAGGCCGCCCAGCCCGAACGTGGTGGCGCCGTTCCACATGCCGTGCAGCAGCATCGCGCCGAACAGGCCGATCAGCGGGACGACGACGCGGCCGCGGCGGTGGGTGGCGGCGTAGGCGACGCCGAGGCCGGTCATGGAGGTGAACAGCGGGTGGCTGAGCGGCGCGACGATGCCGCGCAGCACGAACACGGCGCCGAGCTGGTGCGCGCCGCCCTCGTCGAAGGCGCGCATGTAGTAGGTGACGTTCTCCATCATCGCGAACCCGAGGCCGACCATGCCCGCGTAGATCAGCCCGTCGGCGACGCCGTCGATCTCGTTGCGGCGGAACCACAGCAGGCCGAACAGCACCGCGCCCTTGAGGGTCTCCTCGATCAGCGGGGCGCCGAGCACGGCGCTGACGAAGTGCCCCTCGGCCTCGCCGAACACCGGCACGGTGACGTAGATCATGCCGAGGGTGTTGAGCACCAGCGCGCCGAGCACGGCCACCCCGGCGCCCCACATGAACGAGAACACCAGCGTGCGCGGCGGCTCGGGCTCCAGCCGGTCCAGCGTGAGCATCAGCGCGATCAGCAGCGGGATCGGCAGGATCGCCAGGACCAGCCCGGTCCAGAAGCCGGCCCCGCCGTACAGGGCGGAGACGCCCAGCGCGGCCAGGGCGCACAGCGAGGAGACGGTGAGCCCGGCGATCAGTCCGATCGGCGGGCGCCCGGGGATCCGTCCCGCCAGGACCGCCTTGGGGTCTACGCGTGCCATGTCGCGAGCGTAACCGGCCCGTCGGCCGGGCGCTAAGCGCGCGTCGCCCGCGACGGCGGCGGGGTCGGCACGGTCGCGGGGGCCGGCGCGGCGGCGGGGGTCAGCGCAGCAGCGGGTCGATCGCGACGGCGGTGAACAGCAGCGCCAGGTACACGTTCGACAGGTGGAAGAAGCGCATGGGGCGCAGGTGCACGCCCGTGACGCCCGCGCGGACGGCCTTCAGCAGGCGGTGCCCCTCGGCCAGGAACACCAGGCCGAGCACGACGGCCACACCGCCGTACACCGGTCCCATCCCCCCGACCGGCCACAGCAGCAGCGAGCACGCGACGGTGGCGTAGGTGTAGATCAGGGACTCGACGATGACGCGCCGTTCGCCCGCGACGACGGGCAGCATGGGCACCTTGGCGACCGCGTAGTCCTCGCGGTAGCGCATGGCCAGCGTCCAGGTGTGCGGGGGCGTCCACAGGAACACCACGCCGAACAGCACGAAGGGGGTCCAGGCCAGCTCGCCGGTGATGGCGGTCCAGCCGATGAGCACCGGCATGCAGCCGGCGATGCCGCCCCACACGACGTTCTGCGAGGTGCGCCGCTTGAGCAGCAGCGAGTACACGAAGATGTAGAACAGGATCGCGAACGCCGCCCCCGCCGCCGCGGGCGCGTTGACGGTGAGCAGGAACCCGACGGTGGACGCGACGGCCAGGGCGATGCCGAAGACCAGCGCCTCGGTGGGGGTCACCTGCGCGCGGGCCAGCGGGCGGCGGCGCGTGCGGCGCATCTTGGCGTCGATGTCGCGGTCGATGTAGCAGTTGATCGCGTTGGCGGCGGCGGCGGACAGGGTGCCGAACGCCAGCGTCGCCAGCACGGTGCCCAGCGGCGGGACTCCCCCGGCGGCCAGGAACATCACCGGGATGGTGGTGATCAGGAGCAGCTCGATGACGCGGGGCTTGGTCAGCGCCACGTAGGCCCGCAGCAGCTCGGGCAGCGGGCGCCGCCCGGCCGCGGCCTGCGCGGCCGGCGGAAGCGCGGGCGCCTCGGGGGTCATCCCGGTCGGCATCTCGTCGGCGAGATCGACCGCGTACTTGTTACTGAGCACCGTCACAATCGGTCCACGTTCAGCTAGGCATAGGAGATTCGCGTACCACCTCGGCGGCGCCCCCGCGTTTTGGGTCGCACCTCGGTTCGGTGAAACGACCGCGGCCGCTTGGAGCGACCGCGCAATCACTGTAGTCCGCCCCCTGCCGGGGTCACGCACCGGGTCACCGGACGCGCCGCGGCCGAGGGGGGGTCCGGGGGCGTGTCGACGGCGCCGTCGGTGGGACGCGGCGTCCCCCTGGAGTTCACCCGGGCGGGGGGTTAGGGCCGAAGGCGATCGGGCAAGGGTCGTCAAGGCGGCACGCCCCCCGCCGCCTGTACGGACGTCAACGGAGACGGCACGGCGGTCCGCTAGGCTCGGACCGGCGAAGCATGATCTTCACCGGCCACGGCGGGACGCCGTCCGAGGACGGCCGAGCGGTATCGCGCTCCCACGCGCGGCCGCAGGTCGGGCGAGGGGTCCGGGCCGTGCGGGAAGAACACGCGGGCTGGGCCACGTTGCGCCTAGGGGCGGGGCGAGCGCGGCGGCGCCGCGCACATCGCACACGACAATCCGAGACAGTGGTTCGAGAGGAGCCTGGCGTTCCGTGACTGGGGACAGCAGCACCTTTGAATGGTCCGACCTGGACCGGCGGGCCGTGGACGTGATCCGCGCCCTCGCCATGGACGCGGTGGAGGAAGCGGGTTCCGGTCACCCGGGCACGGCCATGAGCCTGGCTCCCGCCGCCTACCTGCTCTTCCAGCGTTTCCTGCGGCACGACCCCACCGACCCCTCATGGCCCGGCCGCGACCGGTTCGTGCTCTCCTGCGGGCACTCCAGCCTGACCCTGTACATCCAGCTCTACCTGTCGGGCTACCCGCTGACGCTGGACGAGCTGAAGGCGCTGCGCAAGTGGGGCAGCCTCACCCCCGGCCACCCCGAGCACGGTCACACCGCGGGCGTGGAGACCACCACCGGCCCGCTGGGGCAGGGCATCGCCAACGCGGTCGGCATGGCGATGGCGGCCCGCCGCGAGCGCGGCCTGTTCGACCCCGACGCCGATCCGGGCGCCTCCCCGTTCGACCACACCATCTGGGCGATCTGCTCCGACGGTGACATCGAGGAGGGCATCAGCCACGAGGCCAGCGCCCTGGCCGGTCACCAGCGGCTGGGCAACCTGGTCGTCCTGTACGACGACAACCACATCTCGATCGAGGACGACACCGCGATCGCGCTGTCGGAGGACGTGCGCGCCCGGTACGCCGCCTACGGCTGGGACGTGCACCACGTCGACTGGACCGAGGGCGGCGACTACCACGAGAACGTCGAGGCGCTGGCCGCCGCGATGGAGGCCGCGCGCGCCGAGACGAGCCGCCCGTCGTTCATCGCGCTGCGCACGATCATCGGCTGGCCCGCCCCCAACAAGCAGAACACCGGCAAGATCCATGGCGCGGCGCTGGGCGCCGACGAGGTCGCCGCGACCAAGCGCGTCCTCGGCCTGGACCCCGGTAAGACGTTCGACGTGCCCGCCGACGTGCTCGCGCACGCCCGCCAGGTCGCCGACCGGGGCCGCGCCCTGCGCGCGGAGTGGACCAAGGCGTTCAAGGCGTGGCGGCAGGACAACCCCGAGCGCGCCGCCGAGTTCGACCGTCTCGCCGAGCGCCGCCTGCCCGACGGCTGGACCAAGGCGCTGCCGGAGTTCGAGCCGGGCAAGGAGCTGGCCACCCGCGCCGCGTCCGGGCAGATCCTGAACGCTCTGGCGCCGGTGCTGCCGGAGCTGTGGGGCGGCTCGGCGGACCTGGCCGAGAGCAACAACACCACGATGAAGGGCGAGCCGTCGTTCATCCCGGAGGAGTTCCAGACCAAGGAGTTCCCCGGGCACCGGTACGGCCGCACCCTGCACTTCGGTGTGCGCGAGCACGCGATGGGCGCGATCCTCAACGGCATCGCGCTGCACGGCGGCACCCGCCCGTACGGCGGCACGTTCCTGGTGTTCAGCGACTACATGCGCCCGGCGGTGCGGCTGGCGGCGCTGATGAAGCTGCCGGTGACGTACGTGTGGACGCACGACTCCATCGGCCTGGGCGAGGACGGCCCGACGCACCAGCCGGTCGAGCACCTGTGGGCGCTGCGCGCGATCCCCGGGCTGGACGTGGTGCGCCCCGCCGACGCCAACGAGACCGCGGTGGCCTGGCGCACGATCCTGCAGCACACCGACCGCCCGGCGGGGCTGTGCCTGACCCGGCAGAAGGTGCCGACGGTCGAGCGCGGCAACGGGCTGGCGTCGGCCGAGGGCACCGCCAAGGGCGGGTACGTGCTGGCCGAGGCCGAGGTCGACGGCGGGCGGCCACACGTGATCCTGATCGCCACGGGCAGCGAGGTGCAGCTGGCGCTGGAGGCCCGGGAGATCCTGGAGGCCGAGGGCACGCCGACGCGCGTGGTGTCGATGCCGTGCGTGGAGTGGTTCGAGGCGCAGGACGAGTCCTACAAGCAGCAGGTGCTGCCGCCGGCGGTGCGGGCCCGGGTCTCGGTGGAGGCCGGGGTGGCGCTGGGCTGGCGCGGCTACGTCGGGGACGCCGGCGAGTCGGTGAGCCTGGAGCACTTCGGCGCCTCGGCCGACTACAGGACGCTGTTCCAGCAGTTCGGGCTGACCGCCGAGCGGGTGGTGGCCGCGGCCAAGGCCAGCCTGATCAAGGCGCACGCCGAGGGCGCCGGGCGCGGCGAGACCACCGGCAACTGAGCGCCGTATCCCCGATCGCGACCCCCGAGCAGGAGGAACGATGAGTGAGACGTTGAAGCGGCTGTCCGCCGAAGGCGTGTCCATCTGGCTCGACGACATCAGCCGGGAGCGGCTGCGCACCGGCAACCTGGAACAGCTGGTGCGGGAGAAGAACGTGGTGGGGGTGACCTCCAACCCCACGATCTTCGCCAAGGCGCTGGGCAAGGGCTCGGCGTACGACGACCAGGTCCGCGACCTGGCGGTGCGGGGCGTGGACGTGGAGGAGGCGTCCCGCGCGATCACCACCTACGACATCCGGTGGGGCTGCGACGTGCTGCGCCCGGTGTACGACCGCACCGAGGGCCTGGACGGGCGGGTCTCCATCGAGGTCGACCCGCGGCTGGCCCGCGAGACCGAGAAGACGGTCGCCGAGGCGCGGGCGCTGTGGTGGATGGTGGACCGGCCCAACCTGTTCATCAAGATCCCGGCGACCGTGGAGGGGCTGCCCGCGATCACCGCGGCGCTGGCCGAGGGCATCAGCGTGAACGTCACGCTGATCTTCTCGCTGGAGCGGTACGGGCAGGTCATCGACGCGTTCTTCGAGGGGCTGGAGAAGGCCCGGGCGAACGGGCTGGACCTGTCGAAGATCGCCTCGGTGGCGTCGTTCTTCGTCAGCCGGGTCGACACCGAGATCGACAAGCGGCTCGACAAGATCGACTCGGAGGAGGCGGCGAAGCTGCGCTCCAAGGCGGGCGTGGCCAACGCCCGGCTGGCGTACGCGCTGTACGAGGAGAAGTTCGGCTCCGACCGGTGGCAGGCGCTCAAGGACGCCGGGGCGCGTCCGCAGCGTCCGCTGTGGGCGTCGACCGGCGTGAAGGACCCGAACCTGCCCGACACGCTGTACGTGGACGAGCTGATCGCGCCCGGGACGGTCAACACCATGCCGGAGGCCACGCTGGAGGCCACCGCCGACCACGCCGAGGTGCGCGGCAACACCGTCCAGGGCGCCTACGACGAGGCGCGGGCGCACATGCGGGCGCTCGCGGACGTCGGCGTCGACTACGACGACGTGGTGCGCGTGCTGGAGGACGAGGGCGTGGAGAAGTTCGAGGCGTCCTGGAGCGAGATGCTCGGCACGATCCGCCGCGAGCTGGAGGACAAGGCGCCCGGCGGGGGCGGCGCGTGACGCCGGGGAGCGGCGGTCGCGTCTCCGACGGCCGGCCCGGGAGGTGCCGGCCATGACCGCGGTGGTGACCGCGGGCGGTGTCTCGGTCACCATCCGGGGCGCCGTCGTCGACGAGAGCGAGACGATCCTGTCGCGCCTGGTCTCCGACGGCGTGCCGCGCTCCCTGACCTCGGGGCACGCGGGCCTGTGGGGCCCGGACGCGGCGCGGGAGGCGTCCCGGCGGCTCGGGTGGCTGCGGCTGCCCGAGCGGTCGCGGGCGCTGCCGGCGCGGCTGGCCGAGCTGGCCGGCGCGGCCCGTGACGCGGGCCTGGACCGGGTGGTGCTGGCGGGCGTGGGGGGCGCCGCGCTGGCACCGGAGGTGATCGCCCGCACGTGCGGCGTGCCGCTGACCGTGCTGGACACCACCGATCCGCTGGAGGTGGGCCGGGCGCTGGACGGCGACCCGCTGCGCACGCTGGTGGTGGTCGCCGACCCGCCCGGCGACAACGTGGAGACCGACGCGCTGCGCCGGGTGTTCGAGGCCGCGTTCGCGGAGGCCGGGATCACCGGCGCCGACCTGGCGCGGCGGTTCGTGGTCGTCACCGATCCCGGCTCGCCGCTGGCGGAGGCGGCGGGCGCGGCCGGGTACCGGCTGCTGCCCGCACCCGGGGACGTCGGCGGCCGGTACGCGGCGCTGTCGGCGCTCGGGCTGGCGCCCGCGGCGCTGGCGGGCGCGGACGTGGCCGGGCTGCTGGAGGACGCGGCGGAGCTGGTCCCGGTGCTGGCCCAGCCCTACGAGAACCCGGCGCTGGCGCTGGGCGCCGTCCTCGGCGCCTCGGTGCTGGTCGGCCGGGACAAGCTGCTGATCGCCGACAACGGGTCCGGCCTTCGCGGCCTGGACGGCTGGATCGAGCATCTGGTCGCCGAGTCGACCGGCAAGGACGGCCGGGGCCTGCTGCCGGTGGTGGTCGAGGGCGTGGACGCGCCCGGGTTCGAGCCCGCCGAGGACGTGCGGCGGGTCGTGCTGGGGACCCGCCCCGACGATCCGGCGGCGCACGGGCCGTTCGGCGAGGAGACGGCGCTGGGCGTGTCCGGGCCGCTGGGCGCGCAGTTCCTGCTGTGGCAGTACGCGACGGCGGTGGCGTGCCGGGTGCTGGGCGTCAATCCGTTCGACCAGCCGGACGTGCGGGCGTCCGAGCGCAACACCGCGGCGCTGCTGCGCGCCGAGGAGGGCCTGGCGCCCACCGTGATCAGCCGCGTTCCGGCGCTGGTGTGCGACGAGGTGGAGGTGCACGCCCCCGAGGAGCTGGTGCGGGGCGTCACCGACCTGACCGGCGTGCTGGAGGCCCTGCTGGAGGCGGTGCCCGACGGCGGTTACCTGGCCGTCATGGCGTACCTGGACCGGGAGGGCGACGCGGCGGCGGCGGGCCTGCGCGGGTTGCTGGCCGCGCGCGGTGAGGCGATCCGCAAGCGCCCGGCCCCGGTCACGTTCGGATGGGGGCCGCGGCTGCTGCACACGACCGGCCAGTACCACAAGGGCGGGCCGCAGAACGGGGTGTTCCTGCAGCTCACCGGGGAGGCGCCGCGCGACGTGGCGGTGCCGGGCCGGCCGTACAGCCTGCGGGAGCTGCAACTGGCCCAGGCGTTCGGCGACCTGCGGGCGCTGCGCTCGGTGGGCCGCCCGGCGGTGCGGCTGCACCTGCGCGACCGCGCGGCGGGCGTCGCCCGCCTCGTCGCGGCGCTCACCGACTGAACGGTCCAGAGATCCGGGAGTGGGTCGCGAATGCCTGTTCTCTCCTGAAACGATAGGGCGTCGGGAGGAACGGTGTCCGGATTCGACGTACTGACGCGCGGCGAGGTGCTGGACGCGGCGCTGCAGGCGCGCGACTACCTCGTCAGCTGCGGGGTGCCCGGCGCGCTGGCCGCCAAGGACCCCAGGCTGTGGGGCCGCCGCGCGGTCGACCACAGCCGGCTGGGCTGGCTCGACCTGCCCGTGGCCTCCCGCGGCCTGCTCAACCAGATCGAGCCGCTGGTCACCGAGGCCCGCTACACCGGCCTGGACCACGTCGTGCTGATCGGCGTGGGCGCCGACGCGCTGCCCGCGCAGGCGATCGTCGAGGCGCACTCCCCCGCCGGGCTTCCGCTGGCGGCCGCCGGGCGTCCGGCGGTGCCCGACCCGGCGGCCCGGCCGGACGCCCCGTCGGGCGGGCTGACCGTGCTGGACGGCGGGGACGCCGCCGCGCTCGGCTACGCGCTGGACCGGCTCGACCGGACGCTGGTGGTGCTGGCCAGCAAGCCGGGCGTGTCCATCGAGGGCGACGCCTACCGGCGGATCTTCATGGCGGCGTTCCGCGAGCACGGCCTGTCCGAACGCGAGATCGCCGCGCGGTTCCTGGTGATCACCGACCACGGCAGCCCGCTGCACGACTTCGCCCGCCAGTGCGGCTACCGCATCGGGCTGACCGATCCCTACCTGCCCGGCCACTACGGGGCGCTGTCGGCCTACGGGCTGGTGCCCGCGCTGCTGGCCGGGGCCGACGCCTACCGCGTGCTGGACGAGGCGGCCACCGTGGCCGCGTCGCTGGGACGCGACGAGGACAACCCGGGCCTGCTGCTGGGGGCGATCCTGGGCGGCTGCGCGCAGCGCGGCGTCGAGGGCGGCCCGCGCGACAAGGTGATGCTGCGCGAGCCCGGCGGCCCGACCGCGCTGAGCGCCTGGATCGCCCAGCTGCTGGCGGTGGCGACGGGCAAGCGCGGCCGCGGCATCCTGGCGTTCGACCCGTCCGGCGGGCCGGGCGAGCGGCCCGACGTGCACAGCATCGCGATCAACCCGCGGGCCGAGGGCTCGTCGGAGACCGACACCTCGCTGTGGGCGCCGCTGGGCGCGCAGTTCCTGCTGTGGGAGTACGCCACGGCGGTGGCGGGCTGGCTGATGGGCGTCAACCCGTTCGAACCGGGCAGCCTGGTGGTGCAGGAGGCCGAGGACGACGCGGCGACGATGCTGCAGGCGGCGGGTTCGGGCCCGCTGCTGACCGGTGATCCGGCGTTCGTCGACGGCGGGATCGAGGTGCACACCGACGTGCCGTCGCTGGGCGGGTCGCGGCTGGAGGGGGTGCTGGACGCGCTGCTGGCGCACATGCCGATGAACGGGTACGTGTCGGTCGCCACGTACGTGTCCGGGGACATCTCCGGCCGGTACCTGGCGCCCGCGCTGGCGCGGCGCAGCGGCCGTCCCGTCCTGTACGGGCAGGGGCCGGCGTACCCGCACGCCACCGGCCCGGTGCACAAGGACGGCCCGGGCGGCGGCGCGTTCCTGATCGTCACCGGGGATCCGGCGCCGGGCGACCCGCTGGCCGACCATCCGGTGCCCGGCCGCTCGTACGGCTTGGCCAAGCTGCAGCTGGCGCGGGCGCTGGCGGAGGTGCGGGCGCTGCGGCAGCGGGGCCTGCCGGTCGTCCGGCTGCACCTGCGCGACCCGGTGGAGGGCGCGGCCCGGCTGATCGAGGCGGTGCGCGCGGCGCCGGGCGCGCGCACCGGCGTGCGCGCCGGCGGAGCGGCCCGCGCCGCGGGAGGCGGCGACGGCCGGGCGGGACGGACGGGCCCGTGACCGAGTACACCTCGGTCGTCTCGGGCGGGGTCACCGTCACCGCCCGCGATCCCGTGCGGCAGCACGCCCGGCGGGTCATGGGGCGGCTGTGGATCGACCAGGTCCCCGTCCGGCTGGCCTCGGAGGACGCGACGCTGTGGCCGTCGGCGACCGCCGCCGAGCGGGAGGGGCGGACGCTGTGCTGGCCCGGGCAGCCGGGCGCGGCGCGCGCCGTGCTCGACCGGGTGGCGCAGCTGCGGGCCCGGGCGCGGGACGCGGGTCTCACCGAGGTGGCGCTGCTGGGCGGCGGCCCGCCGGCCCGCGCCGCCGACGTCATCGTCCGCCGCTGGCTCGCCGACCGCGACCCGTCCGAGCGGCCGCCGGGGAGCCGCTGCCCGCTGACGGTGTTCGACAGCGGCGACCCGGGGCCGGTGGCGCGGCTGGCGTCCGACCACGGGCGGCTGGGCCGCACCCTCGTCGTCGTCACCGGGGACGACCCCGACACCGACGCCCTGAGCCGGGCGTTCACGGCGCTGTTCGGCGAGCTGGGGCTGTCCCCGGCCGAGACGGCGCGGCGGTTCGTGACGGTCGCGGCCACCGGGAGCAGGTCCGCCAAGCTGGCCGCCGAGGCGGGCCACGCGGTGGTCGAGGCCCCCTCGCCCACGGTTTTCGGGGCGTTGTCGCCGTACGCGCTGGTCCCCGCGGGGCTCGCCGGGGCGGACGTGGCGGCGGTGCTGGACGCGGCGACCGCGGTGCTGCCCGCCCTGACCCGTCCGGAGAACAATCCGGGGCTGGTGCTGGGCGCGATCCTGGGCGGCGCGGTGCGCGCGGGCCGCGGCACGGTGGTGCTGGGCGGGTACTCGGCGGAGCCGCCGGAGCTGGCCGACTGGATCGCCCCCGTGCTGGCCGGGGCGACGCACGGGCGCCTGCTTCCGGTCGTGCAGCACGGCGGCCTGCCGGTGCTGCCCGACGACGACCTGTTCCTGGTGACCCTGGACGGGCGGCCGCGGCAGGACGACGTCACGGTGTCCGGACCGCTCGCCGCTCAGCTGGTCGTGTGGGAGTACGCGGCGGCCGTGGCCGGGCACCTGCTGGGCGAGGACCCCCTCGCCTCCCCCGCCGCCGACGACGCCGGCGAGCCCGCCGTTCCGGATCCCGCCGTTCCGGATCCCGCCGGGCCCGACGCCGCCGACGAACCGATCTTCGTCGACGGGCACGGGAGCCAGGCCGTGGCGGCGCACACCGCCGACCCCGCCCTGGCCGCCTGCGGCGACCTGTCCGCCCTGCTGGACGCGCTGACCTGGCGGGTCACCGACGACGGGCACCTGGCGATCGTGGCCTTCCTCGACCCCGACCGGCGGCAGGGGCAGGGCGCGCAGGTCAGGCGGCTGGCCGGACTGATGGCCGCGCGCACCTCCCGGCCCGTGACGGTGACCTGGGGCCGCCGGCTCCCGGCGACCGGGAATGATCGTCGCGAGAAGGGCGTATACCTGATGCTGACCGGGAACGTCGTGCACGACGTGCCGGTCGCCGGACGGCATCGCCGGCTGGGCGCCGCGCAGCCGGCGCGGGCGCTGGCCGCGGCGCGGGCGGCACGTCACGGCGGCCGCCCGGTGGTCCGGTTGCATCTGCACGACCGCCGGTCGGGCCTGGCCCGGCTGCTCGAACTCGCCCGGGGAGGGGCATGAGCTCGTCCTGACCGAGCACAGGTATACCGAGCACACGTACCACGACACGCAAGCCGACATCTGAGCCGACATCTGACCGAACACGACGGCCCGCGCACGGGGGCACCCGGGGAACGCGCGCGGCCACGGGAGATAGCAGGATGAATCAGTGGGCAGGAACGGTCCACGGCACGACGCGGGAAGAGAGGGCCGCCACGTGACCATCGCACACAACCCGCTCCGGGACCCGCGGGACAAGCGGCTGCCCCGGGTGGCCGGGCCCTGTGTCCTGGTCCTGTTCGGAGTCACCGGAGACCTGTCGCGCAAGAAGCTGCTGCCCGCCATCTACGACCTGGCCAACCGGGGGCTGCTGCCGCCGGGGTTCTCGCTGGTGGGCTTCGCCCGCCGCGCCTGGGAGCACGAGGACTTCCGGCAGATCGCCTACGACTCGGTCAAGCAGTACGCCCGCACCCCCTTCCGGGAGGACGTCTGGCGGCACCTGGCCGAGGGCATCCACTTCGTGCCCGGCGAGTTCGGCGACCCGGGCGCGTTCGAGGCGCTGGCCATGGCGCTCAAGGAGCTGGACCAGACCCGCGGCACCGGCGGGAACTACGCCTTCTATCTGTCCATCCCGCCGAAGTTCTTCCCCCAGGTGGTCGAGCAGCTGCAGAGCGCCGGGCTGGCCGACCGCTCCGAGGGGGCGTGGCGGCGGGTCGTCATCGAGAAGCCCTTCGGCCACGACCTGGCCAGCGCGATCGAGCTGAACGACACCGTGCACCGCGTCTTCCCCGAGGAGTCGATCTTCCGGATCGACCACTACCTCGGCAAGGAGACCGTGCAGAACATCCTGGCGCTGCGGTTCGCCAACGAGATGTTCGAGCCGATCTGGAACCGGTCGTACGTCGACCACGTGCAGATCACGATGGCCGAGGACATCGGCATCGGCGGCCGGGCCGGGTACTACGACGGCATCGGCGCCGCCCGCGACGTCATCCAGAACCACCTGCTGCAGCTGCTGGCGCTGACGGCGATGGAGCCGCCCACCTCCTTCAGCGCCGAGGCGGTGCGGGCCGAGAAGGCCAAGGTGCTGTCGGCGGTGCGGATTCCCAGCGACCTGTCGCTGGCCACCGCCCGCGGCCAGTACGCCGCCGGCTGGCAGGGCGGCGTGAAGGTGCGCGGCTACCTGGAGGAGGAGGGCATCCCCGCCGACTCGCGCACCGAGACGTACGCCGCGGTCAAGCTGGAGATCGGCAACCGGCGCTGGGCCGGCGTGCCGTTCTACCTGCGCACCGGCAAGCGGCTCAGCCGCCGGGTCACCGAGGTCGCGGTGCTGTTCCAGCGCGCGCCGCACCTGCCGTTCTCCGAGACCGACACCGAGGAGCTGGGGCAGAACGCCCTGGTGATCCGGGTGCAGCCGGACGAGGGCATCACGGTGCGGTTCGGCTCCAAGGTGCCCGGCTCCTCGATGGAGGTGCGGGACGTGAACATGGACTTCGCCTACGGCGAGTCGTTCACCGAGTCCTCGCCCGAGGCGTACGAGCGGCTGCTGCTGGACGTGCTGATCGGCGACCCGCCGCTGTTCCCCCGGCAGGAGGAGGTCGAGCTGTCCTGGCGGATCCTGGACCCCGTGGTGGAGCACTGGTCCCGCCAGCGCAGGATCGACCAGTACAAGTCCGGCGGGTACGGGCCCGACAGCGCCGACGAGCTGATGGCGCGCGACGGGCGCGCATGGAGGCGACTCTAAGAGATGAACATCGATCTGGCCGACACCACCACGCGCCGCATCCAGGACGCGCTGACGCAGGCCCGGCACCTGATGGGCGGTCCGGCGGTCGGCATGGTGCTCACCCTCATCATCGTGACCGACGAGTCGGCGCAGTACGACGCCGTGCGGGCGGCGACCGAGGCGTCCCGCGAGCACCCCTGCCGGGTGCTGACCGTGATCTCCCGGGACGCGCGCGGCAGCTCGTCCCGGCTGGACGCCGAGATCCGCATGGGCGAGACCGGCCCCGGCGAGACGGTGCTGCTGCGCATGTACGGCCCGCTCGCCGAGCACGCCGACTCGGTGGTCACCCCGCTGCTGATGCCGGACACCCCGGTCGTGACGTGGTGGCCGGGCGGCAAGGTGCCCAAGGCGCCCAGCCGCGACCCGCTCGGCAGGCTCGCGCAGCGCCGCGTCACCGACTCCTACGCCGCCCGCGACCGGCTCGGCACGCTGGCGCGGCTGGCCGACGCGTACGCCCCCGGCGACACCGACTTCACCTGGACGCGGCTGACCTCCTGGCGGTCGCTGCTGGCGGCCGCGCTGGACCAGGACCACGACGAGATCACCTCCGGGGAGGTCACGGCCGAGCCGGACAGCCCCAGCGCCGAGCTGCTGGCCGCCTGGCTGTCGGTGCGGCTGGGCGTGCCGGTGTCGCGCGGCACGTCGAACGGCCCGGGCATCACCGGGGTCCGGCTGGTCACCGGCAAGGGGGACATCGAGATCTGCCGTCCCGACGGGCGGGTGGCCACGCTGTGCCGGCCGGGGCAGCCCGACCGGCAGGTGGCCCTCATGCGCCGCCCGATGCCCGAGCTGCTGGCCGAGGAGCTGCGGCGCCTCGACCCCGACGAGGTGTACCAGGAGGCGGCGGCGCGGTTCGCCAAGGACTTGGCCGCCGGGAAGGGGCGCGAGGAGTTCGTCGCCGCCCCCGACGGCGGGGACGCCGCGTCCGGCCGGTCCGCCGAGCCGGCGGGCGGGGCGGCGCGGGCGCCGAAGCCGGAGGCGACATGAGCACCCCGGGCGTGCTGGTCCACCGCGACCAGGAGCTGCTGGCCCGCGCGGTGGCGGCCCGCCTGGTGACCCGCCTGGTGGACGTGCAGGCCGCCCGCGGTTCGGCGTCGGTCGTGCTGACCGGCGGCGGGGTGGGCACCGCGGTGCTGGCCGAGCTGGCCGCCAGCCGCGCCCGCGACGCCATCGACTGGCGGGCGCTGGACATCTGGTGGGGGGACGAGCGGTTCCTGCCGTGCGGCGACCCCGAGCGCAACGAGACCGGTGCCCGCAAGGCGCTGCTGGACCACGTGGACGTCGACCCGGCGCGGGTGCGGCCGATGCCGTCCACCGACGGCCCGGACGGCGCCGACCCCGAGGCGGCGGCCGACCGGTACGCGGCCGCGCTGCGCGCCGCGGCCCGTCCCGAGGACCACGGGCCGGTGCCGTCGTTCGACGTGCTGATGCTGGGGCTGGGGCCGGACGCGCACGTGGCGTCGCTGTTCCCCGAGCTGCCCGCCCTGTACGAGGAGGAGCGGCCGGTCGTGGCGGTGCGGGGGGCGCCCAAGCCGCCGCCGACCCGCATCTCGCTGACGTTCCCCGCGATCCGGGCGGCCCGCGAGGTCTGGGTGATCGCGGCGGGCGAGTCCAAGTCCACGGCGGTGCGGCTGGCCCTGTCGGAGGCGGGCCCGATCCAGGTGCCCGGCGCGGGCGCCCGGGGACGGCAGCGGACGCTGTTCCTGCTCGACCGGGCCGCCGCGTCCCAGCTGCCGCCCGGCATCGAGCGCCTGAGCTCGCCGTAGCGGCGGCTCCCGGCACGCGCCGGGTCTTCGGTTCCGAAGGCCCGGCGCTTTCGCGTCCGCCGGATAGACGAAAGTCGATGTCGGCATCGACCGGCGGACCTGGGCGGCTCGTGCCGGGGTCGGTAGCTTGGGTCGGGTGCTGCTGCGTCGATCCTCCCGCGAGTGGCTCAACGACGTCGCCGTCACGGCCGCCGCAGCCCTGCTGAGCTTCCTGTTGCTGCTGGGCGCCCGCTCCGACGCCGACCCCGACCCCTCGCTGTCCACCGACTTCGTGGTCGGAGGCGTGGCGCTGACGGTGCTGTTCCTGCTGCGCCGCCGCTGGCCCCTGCAGGTCTGGGCGGTGCTCATGGCCGGGCAGCTGTTCTCCACGGCCGCGATGGGGGCGCTCGGGCTGGCGTTGTTCACCGTCGCGGTGCATCGGTCCTGGTGGGCGGCGTTGACCGTGGCCGGGGCGGAGTCGGCGTTCATCACGGTGGGGTTCATGAACTCCACCTGGCGTTCCGAGCGCGAGTACTGGGAGACCCTGGCGGTGTTCCTGCTGGGCATCGCCGTGCTGGTGGCGATCGGGATGCTGACCCGGTCGCGTCGTCAGCTCATCGAGTCGTGGCGGGAGCGGGCCCGGCAGGCCGAGGAGCAGCAGCACATGCGCGTGGAGGAGGCCCGGCACCTGGAGCGGGAGCGGATCGCCCGGGAGATGCACGACGTGCTGGCGCACCGGATCTCGCTGCTGGCGGTGCACGCGGGGGCGCTGGAGTTCGGGGAGGGCGCCACCGAGCGGCAGCGGGAGGCGGCCGGGGTGATCCGCCGCTGCGCCTACGAGGCGATGGAGGACCTGCGGGAGGTGATCGGCGTGCTGCGCGACGACGGCGCCGACGCCGAACGGCCGCAGCCGACGCTGACCGACGTTCCGGCCCTGGTCGAGGAGTCGCGCCGCACCGGGGCGAACATCACCTTCGACGACCGCGTCCCCGATCCCGCGTCCGTGCCCAAGAGCGTGGGGCGGCACGCGTTCCGGGTCGTGCAGGAGGGCCTCACCAACGCGCGCAAGCACGCGCCCGGGTGCCGCGTGCGGGTGCGGATGGACGCCGCCGAGTCGGGCCTGACCATCGAGATCGTCAACCCGCTGCCGACGGGACGGGCCGTCACCGAGCTGCCCGGCGCGGGAGCCGGGCTGATCGGGCTGCGCGAGCGCGCCGAGCTGGTCGGCGGGCGCCTGGAGCACGGCCGCACCCCCGGGGACGACTTCGTCCTGCGGGCCTGGCTTCCGCTGCCGTCGCGGTGACCGCCGCCCGTAAGGTGATCGGCGTGAACCCTCCCATACGCGTGCTCATCGTGGACGACGACGCGCTCGTCCGGGCGGGCCTGTCCATGATGCTGTCCGGGGCCGAGGACGTCGCGGTCGTGGCGGACGTGGCGGACGGCAGCGAGGTGGTGCCCGCGGTCAACGAGCACCGCCCCGACGTGGTGCTCATGGACATCCGGATGCCGCGGCTGGACGGGCTGGCGGCGACCGAGCGGCTGCGCGCCCGCCGCGACCCGCCCGAGGTCATCATCCTGACCACGTTCGACACCGACGACCACATCCTGCGGGCGATGCGCGCGGGCGCCAGCGGCTTCCTGCTCAAGCACACCCCGCCGCCGGACATCGTGCGGGCGATCCGGCGGGTGGCGGCCGGGGAGCCGATGCTGTCGCCGGCGGTGCTGCGCAGGATGATGACCTACGTGGCCGACGCCGCCGGGGTGGATCCGCGGCAGGCGCGGGCGCGGGCGCTGCTGGACCGGCTCAGCGACGGCGAGCGCGCCGTGGCGCTGCTGGTCGGGCAGGGCAAGACCAACGGCGAGATCGGCCGGGAGCTGTCGCTGAGCGTGGCGACGGTCAAGGCGTACGTGTCGCGGCTGCTGACGAAGCTGGACCTCAACAACCGCGTGCAGATCGCCTTGCTCGTCCACGACGCCGGCCTGGCCGATCCGTCCTAGCGCTGCCGGTCAGGGCGTGCGGGCCTGCCGGGAACGGGGTCCGGCGCGGACGTGCACGCGTTCGCCCTGGCGGCCGAACAGGTTGAGGACCTCCACGGGAGAGTCGCCGGCGGGGCCGAACCAGTGCGGCAGGCGGGTGTCGAACTCGGCGGCCTCGCCCGGACCCATGATCAGGTCGTGGTCGGCCACGATGAGCCGCAGACGCCCGGACAGGACGTACAGCCACTCGTAGCCCTCGTGCGTGCACGGCTCGGGCCGGTTCTGCTCGGCCGGGATGATCGATTTCCAGGCCTGCAGGGGCCCCGGCTGGACGGTGAGGGGGATCACCGTGCGGCCGTTGCGGACACGGGGCTTGATGCGGATCCGCGGGTCGCCGACCTCCGGCGCCCCGACCAGTTCGTCCAGCGGCACCTGGTGAGCCTGGGCGATGGGCAGCAGGAGCTCCAGGCTCGGGCGGCGCTGACCCGACTCCAGCCGCGACAGGGTGCTCTTGGAGATGCCGGTGGCCTCGGCCAGCGCCGCCAGGGTCACCCCGCGCCGGGTGCGGATGCGCTTGAGGCGGGAGCCGACCTGGGCCAGCGTGGCGGCGATCGGGGATTCGTCGTCCATGCCCCCATTCCACCTCCCGCGTCCCAGAAACGGCAACAAAAGTTGTCGATCCGCCACCGGGGGACGCACCCTCGGGCCTGGAGGTGATCGCCATGAACAAGGCGACGAACGCCCCGGACGACGGGGTCCGCGACGTGGTGGTGGTCGGCGCCGGAGCGGCCGGCCTGAACGCCGCCCTGCTCCTCGGCCGCGCCCGCCGCAGGGTGACGGTGATCGACGCCGGCCGGCCGCGCAACGCGCCCGCCGCGCACATGCACGGCTTCCTGTCCCGCGACGGCCTGCCCCCCGCGACCCTGCTCGCCCTCGGCCGCGCCGAGATCGCCCGGTACGGCGTCCGGCTCGTCCAGGGGCGGGTGGAGCACATCGACCACGGCTTCCACGTCCACCTGGTGGGCGGGCCGGTGATCGAGGCCCGCCGCGTCCTGGTCGCGACCGGGCTGCGCGACGAGCTGCCCGACATCCCCGGCGTGCGCGAACGGTGGGGCAGGGACCTGCTGCACTGCCCCTACTGCCACGGCTACGAGGTCCGCGACCAGCCCCTGGCCGTCCTCGGCACCGGCCCCGGGGCGGTGCACCAGGCCCTGCTGCTGCGCCAGTGGAGCGACGACGTCGCCTTCTTCCCGCACACCCTGGAGCTGACGGCGGCGGACCGGGAACGGCTGGAGGCGCGCGGCCTGCGCATGGTGGAGGGCGAGATCGAGCATCTCGTCGTCGAGGACGACCGGCTGCGCGGCATCGCGCTCACCGACGGCCGTGTCGTCCCCCGGGCCGCCGCCTTCCTCTTCCCCCGCATGGTCCCCCACGACGAGCTGCTGACCGGTCTGGGCTGCGACAGGGACGACAACGGCTGGGTCGTCACCGACCGCACCGGCCGTACCAGCGTCCCCGGAGTCTGGGCCGCCGGAAACGTCATCGACCCGCGCGCCCAGGTCGTCACCGCCGCCGGCATGGGGTCCGCCGCCGCGTTCGCCATCAACACCGACCTGCTGGACGAGGACGTCGACCACGCCGTCGAACGGCATCGGGCCACGGCCGCCGCCGCGGGGACGACAGGCGGGCACGGTGCGTCGCGGGGTGCGGGCCGGTGAGCGTCGACACCGCACGGCGGCGGGCGCCGGTCTCCCGCGGGAGACTGCCACTCGGTGTCTACCTGCTGTCGTACAGCCTGTTCGCGATGGGCAGCGCGGAGTTCCTGCTCGCCGGGGTGCTGCCGGCGATCGCCGAGGACCTGCGCGTCTCGCTGTCCTCCGCCGGCGCACTGATCTCCGCGTTCGCCGCCGGTGTCGTCATCGGCGGTCCGCCCCTGGCCGTCCTGACCCTGCGCTGGCCGCGGCGGACCACGCTGACGGCGGCCCAGGCCCTGTTCGCCGCGTCCGTGGCGACCGGCCTCCTCACCGGCAGCTACCCGGTGCTGCTGGCGACCCGTTTCGTCTGCGGCCTGGCCTATGCGGGGTTCTGGGCGGTCGCGGCGGTCACCGCGATCAGCCTCGTCCCGCCCGACCGCACCGCGCGCGCCTCCGGGGTCGTCGTCAGCGGGCTCAGCCTCGCGATGATCGCCGGCGGCCCGGCGGGCGCGTTGCTCAGCTACTTCACCGGATGGCGGGGCGGATTCTGGGGCGTGGCCGCCCTCACCGCCGCCGGCGCGGTGCTGACCGTCCTCGCGCTGCCCGCGACGAGCGCGAACGGCGAACCCAGTGTGCGGCGTGAGCTGCGCACCATGAGACAGCCCCGGCTGTGGGTCGTCTACGCCGTCACCGTGCTCAGCACCGCCGCCTACATGATCTCGTTCAACTACCTCGCCGCGTTCCTGACCGACCTCACCGGCGTCCCCGGGGTCTGGATCCCCGCGATCCTCACGCTGTTCGGCGTCGGCGCCTTCGTCGGCCTGTCCATCGGGGGCAGGATCGCCGACAGGCGGCCCTGCCACGCCCTCCTGACCGGGGCGATCGGGATAGTGGCCAGTTCCGTCCTGCTCGCGGTCCTCGCCCGGCACGCGGCGGCCGTCGTCCCCCTCGTCCTGCTGCTGGGGATCGCCGGATTCGTGCTGAACCCGGCCATCTACGGGCGGGTGTTCACCATCGCGGCACAGGCGCCGACACTCGCCGGGGCCACCACCGTCTCGGCGTTCCAGCTCGGGATCAGCCTCGTTCCGGCGCTCGCCGGCGCCGCCCTCAACGCCGGCGCCGGCCTCACGTCCATCACCTGGATCGGCGCCGGCCTGGCGGCGGTCACCGCGCTGACCGTCCTCGCCGACCGGACGGCCGCACGGCACCGGCCGCAGGGGGACCCGTCGCCGACGTGATCGGCCGGCTGAGCGCTACCAAGGGCGAGGGGGACGCCGACTTCGGTCGCGCCCCCCTCGACCATCGGCCGACGCGGCGGCCCGCCTCCGGGGGGCAGCCTGGTCGGCATGATCACAGTCGCGGGTCTGACCAAGCGGTACGGGGACGTGGCCGCGGTCGCGGACGTGTCGTTCACGTGCGCGCCGGGCACCGTCACCGGATTCCTCGGCCCGAACGGGGCGGGCAAGTCCACCACCATGCGCATGATCTGCGGGCTGACGCCGCCGACCGAGGGGTCGGCGACCGTCAAGGGCGTCCCGTACCGGCGCATCGCCAACCCGGGGCGGCACGTGGGCGTGCTGCTGGACGCCGGCGCGCAGCACGCGGGCCGCACCGGCCGCGAGACGCTGCGGCTCACCGCGCAGATCCTGGGCGTGGACCCGTCGCGGGCGGACCGGATGCTGGAGGTGGTCGGCCTGCCGGGCAAGGCGGCGCGGCGCCGGGTGGGCGGCTACTCGCTGGGCATGCGCCAGCGTCTGGGCATCGCGCAGGCGCTGATCGGCGACCCGAGCGTGCTGATCCTGGACGAGCCCGCCAACGGCCTGGACCCCGAGGGCATCTACTGGATGCGCACCCTGCTGCGCGACTTCGCCGGGCGCGGCGGCACCGTCCTGCTGTCCTCGCACCTGCTGCGGGAGGTCGAGGCGGTGGCCGACCGGTTCGTGGTGATCGCCGGTGGGCGGATCGTGGCGCAGGGCGCCAAGGAGGAGCTGCTGTCGCGGCAGGGCGGCACCCGGGTCCGCGGGGAGGACCCGGCCGCCCTGGGCGCGGCGCTGACCGGCGCGGGGATGGCGTTCCGGACCGCCGACGACGGCGCGTTCCTGGTGGAGGCAGCCGCCGACGCGGTGGGCCGGGCCGCCGCCCGCACCGGTGCCGTCCTGCTGGAGCTTCGCCAGGCCGACGGGGGCGGCCTGGAGGAGCTGTTCCTGTCGCTCACCGCCGGGACGGCGCCCTCCGCCCCGGCGTCCGACGTGGCCGAGGAGGCCGTCCGATGACCACCGCCACCGCCGTGCCCGCCGTGCCGGTCGAGCCCGCCCGTCCGTCCCTGGCCCGGCTGACCGCGGTCGAGCTGCGCAAGATGACCGACACCCGCTCGGGCCGCTGGCTGCTGATCCTGATCGCGCTGACGGCCGTGGTGATGACGCCGCTGATGCTGTTCGCCGCGCCCGAGGAGGAGCGGACGCTGGCCGGCTTCCTGTCCGCGGCGCTGACGGGGGTGTCGTTCCTGCTGCCGGTGCTGGGCATCCTGTCGGTGACCCAGGAGTGGTCGCAGCGCACCACGCTGACCACGTTCGCGCTGGTCCCGGAGCGGCACCGGGTGGTGGCGGCCAAGCTGGCGGCCGGGGCGCTGCTGGGGGCGGCGTTCGTCGCCGCCGCGCTGGCCGTGGCGGCGGTGGGCCGCGGCCTGGCCGGGGTGCTGGGCCGCTCGGACGGGGCGTGGACGATCGCGCCGTCGCAGGTGGCCACCACGGTGCTGTTCGCGGTGATCGCGGTGTTCTCCGGGGTGGCGTTCGGGATGCTGTTCATGAACTCGCCGCTGGCGATCGTGCTGTACTTCGCGCTGCCGACCGCCTGGTCCGTGCTCACCGAGACGGTCGACGCGCTGAAGGACGTGGCGGGCTGGCTGGACACCAACCGCACCCTCAACGCCCTCCTGGACGAGGGGATCACGTGGGAGGAGTGGGCGCGGGCCGGCACATCGCTGGCGGTGTGGCTGCTCATCCCCCTGCTCCTGGGCCTGGTCCGGCTGACACGCCGCGAGGTGAAGTAGCGTCCGGGGCGCCGGGGGGCCTGCGCGCCGCCAGCGGCACGTCCCGCAGCAGCAGGGCGGCGGCGAGCCCCACCAGCGCCGGGACGAGGGCCGTCACGAACAGCACCGAGTACGCGTGCGCGAACGCCTCGGCGACGCCGTCGCGCACCGGCGCGGACAGGCCGCCCAGGACCTCGGGGCGGGCCAGGTCGTCGAACGCGGGCACCGACCCGGCCGGGACGTACCGTCCGGCCTCGGCGGCGAACCGCGCGGACAGGACGCCCCCGAACACCGCCATCCCCGCCGCGGTGCCGACCATCCGGGACGCGAACACCGCCGAGCTCGCGGCGCCCAGGTCGCGCGGCGGCGCGGAGTTCTGCGCGATCAGCACGACGACCTGCTGCGACAGTCCCGCTCCCAGCCCCAGGACCGCCATGAACAGCCCGGCCGTCAGCGGGGAGGTGCCGGCGTCCATGGTGGCCATGAGCGCGATCCCGGCGGCGCCGAGCGCCATGCTCAGCGCGGGGAGCCGGTGGTAGCGGCCGGTGCGGGAGATGTACTGGCCGGCGGCGATCGAGGCGAGCACCAGCCCGGCCATCATCGGCAGCAGGAGCAGCCCGGAGCCGGTGGCGCCCGCTCCCCCGACCGTCTGCAGGAACATCGGCAGGTAGGTGGCCAGCCCGAATCCGGTCGCGCCGCCGGCCAGCGCCACCACGCTCGCCACGGCGAACGAGCGGTCGCGGAACAGCCGCGGCGGGACGACGGGCTCGGCCGCGCGCCGTTCCACCGCCACCCACAGGGCGCCGAGCACCGCCGTGGCCGCCGCCAGGCCGAGGACGACCGGCGAGCCCCAGGCGTGGCGCGTCCCGGCCCAGCTGGTGAGCAGCGTGAAGCAGGTGACAGCGGCGCCGAGCAGCACGATGCCCGGGTAGTCGACGCGGGCGCGGCCGCGCGGGCGGGGCAGCCGCAGCACCGCCACGATGATCGCGACGGCGGTCAGGCCGAGCGGCAGGTTGACGAAGAACGCCCAGCGCCACGAGGCGTGGTCGGTGAGCGCGCCGCCGACCAGCGGCCCGGCGATGCTGGAGACGGCGAAGTTCAGCGCCGACCAGCCCTGGTAGCGGGCCCGCTCGCGCGGTTCGAACAGCTCGCCGGTGACGGCGAACATCGAGGCCATCAGGCAGCCGGCGCCCGCGCCCTGCACCACGCGCAGGGCGATCAGCCAGTCCATGGACGGCGCGGCGCCGCAGGCCGCCGAGCCGGCCAGGAACAGCGCCAGGCCCGCCAGCAGCACCGGCTTGCGGCCGAACAGGTCGCCGAGGCGTCCCGACAGCGGGACGGTCACGCTGGTGGCCAGCACGTAGGCGGTCGACACCCACGCGATCCGGTCCAGTCCGCCGAGCTCGCCGACGATCGTCGGCAGGGCGGTGCCGAGCACGGTGGCGTCCAGCGACGACATCAGCCCGGCCAGCATCAGGGCGAAGAACGCCCACAGCCGCCGTCGCCGCGTCATCTCCGGGGAAGACATGTGCACCTCGCATCTATTTGACTATGGCAGGTAGATGCTAAAAGCACATAGATGCCGGACGCAATCGCCCCGGCTAGACTCGCGAGGCATGAACCCGGGACCGGACGACCCGCTGGCCGCGGTCGAGCGCGGCATGGTGCGGCTGCGCCGCGGCATGGCCCGCCGGCGGCTGGGCAAGGCCGCGATCCGCGAGCACAACCTGCCGGTCGACGTGCAGGTGCTGCACGTGGTGGACGTCGTCGACGAGGGCCCCGACCGGCCCGGCCAGGAGATGAACGTCGGGCTGGTCGCCGAGCGGCTGGGCGTGGACCCCTCGCGCGGCAGCCGGATCGTCGCCGAGGCGGTCAAGGCCGGCTACGTGCGGCGCGTGGCCTCACAGCACGACGGGCGCCGTATCCGGCTGGAGCTGACCGACGCCGGACGCCAGGCCGTCGACGCGGCCCGCCGGACGCGGCAGAAGCACATCGCCCAGGCCATGCGGGACTGGACCGACGAGGAGCGGCGGCAGTTCGCCGGCCTGCTCACCCGGTTCGTCGACGGCCACCAGGGCTGACCCCGGCTCGCGCGGTCCCGCGACCGGCCGCCTAGGCGAACGGGGCCGGGGCCGCGCGCAGCCCGCCGCGGCGCGCCGCGCTCGTGCGGGCCCAGCCGACCAGCCGCGCCGCCGCGTGGGCGGACTCGACCGGCTGCAGCCGCGGATGCAGGATGCGCACGACCTCCAGGTCCCGCCTGCGCAGCAGGCGCAGGCGGACGGCGCCGCCCAGCCCCTCCACCGGCAGGCCGGGCACGTCGTCGTCCCCGTCCGGCCAGGCGTGGTGGTGGCCGTACCCCGGGCCGAGCCCGTGCCGCGGCCCCTGTCTCGGCACGGACGCGTCCCTTGCGGCGGGCACCGCCTCTGTCATCCGACGCGGGAACACCGTGTCCAGTTCACCGATGCGCGCCGGGTCGCTGTAGTAGTCGACGTGGTCGCGGAAGGTACGGATCGGCTGCGTGCGCTGGAAGCGGGCGCCGCGCCGCAGCCACGGGTACATGCGGCCCCGCAGCGCCTCGTCGAGCGCGTGGCGCAGACCGTCCTCGGCGTCCTCGTCGCAGGCGCTGCCGATGGCGTACATCGGCGAACGGCGGTGCCGCGTCAGCGCCACCCACAGCGGCACGCCCAGCCGGGTGGCGCCCGCGAAGAACTCGGTGCGCCATCCGGCCGCCTCGTCGGCCGCCCGGTCCTCGCGCCACCAGGCCGGTTCGCGGACGGGACGCAGCGGGTCGCCGGTGAACCAGGCCAGGCGCAGGGCGTCCCGCTCGTACAGCTCGCGCACCGCGTGCGCGGTCGCCACGGCCCGGCCGCGACCGGCCGCGGTGCCGTTGGTGGTCGGCTCGCACCACTGTGGCACGCCGGGCGAGCGGCCCGCCCGCGCCGTGCACAGTGCGACGGGCAGGTACACCGGGCGGCCGGTCACCAGGTCGTCGGCGACCGTCCAGTCGACCGGGGCGTCCGGGTCGTAACGCGGGAACGGCCAGGCCGCCGGGTCCAGCGGCTCGCCCAGGTAGGACCGCACGTCGAAGACGTCGAGGTCGCCGCGGGCGCGCAGCTCGTTCTCGCTGACCCCCGCGGCGGCCCGCGGCGGCTCGTAGGCGCACAGCGCGACCCGTTCCACCAGCTCGCCGGCGAACCGCTCGGTGACCGCCGCCGCGTCGCTCCCGCACGCCGCGGCCTCGATCGGCCGCCAGCCGCGGACGGTCAGCTCGGCCATGACCAGGTGGCGGCCCACCAGCATGTCCGGCGCCTGGTAGCAGCGCACGGTCACTCCGGCGCGCAGCAGGTCGGCGCGCCGTTCCAGGGCCGCGGTGACCCGGTCGGACAGGTCCGCGGCCGTCCCCGGGGCGGTGAACACCGCCACGCGCAGGGTGCTCATGCGTCCCGCCCGTCGATCGAGGTGACCGGGCGCTGGACGGGGACATCGAGCTCGGGCATCAGGGCTCCTGTACGCGGCGTAGTGATCGGGACGCGGTCGGCCCACGCGGCCAGGGGGTGGCGTTCGGCGGCCGACACCCACAGCCCGCCGTCGGGCAGCCGGTCGCGCAGCTCGGCCGGGACGTGCCGCAGGTGGCGCACGACGCCGCGCGGCCCGGCGTCGACCGTGAGCCGGGCGGTGACCGAGTCGGGCACGGCGGCGCGGCCCAGCAGCAGGAGCCGGGGGGTGACGCGGCCGCACGCGCAGGACCCGCCGGCCTCCAGCAGGACGCCGACGTCGCCGACGACGTAGCGCACGAACGGCATCGTGGTGTTCAGCAGGTCGGTGAGCACCAGCAGGCCGGCGGTGCCGGGCGGCACGGGACGCCGCGTCACCGGATGCAGCACCTCGACGTGCACGGCGTCGGCGTTGACGTGCATCGCCCGGCAGTCGGGGTAGCGGACGGCGATCGGCGCCGTCATCTCCGCCGCGACGTACAGCTCGGCGGGCGCCTCCGGCGGGCCGTCGTGGTCGATGGCCAGCAGGGCGCGCGTCGGCCTGGGCAGGCCCCACGACGACGCGAACGCCACGTCGGCGCCCGTCCGGGCGGCCGCCGCGCGCAGCTCCGCGCACACCGGCGGGGTGCCGACGAGCAGGTCGCCCGGCCGTTCACCCGCCGCCAGCTCCGCCTCGGCCTCGCGCACGCCCAGGCGCCGGCGCCGGACGCGCGGGTCGTAGAGGCCGGGGCCCGAGGCCGGCGGCTCGCGCCACGGCACCACGACGGTGAAGGTGAACGACGGCGGCAGGCCGAGGGCGTCGAACAGGCGGCGGTCGATGGCGGCGCGTTCGGCCGCGGCCCCGCGCGGGCGCGCGATGACGGCGGCGGCGTCCGCGGCACCGGAACGCACGCGGCCACGGCCGAGAAGGGGAACGTCGCGCAATGCCGCCCACGGGGAATGGCCCGCCGCGTCCTCGGCGCCCTGACGCATGACGCCGGCGCTTTTCCGGTACGCGCGCGTTCCCGCGGCCGCCGAAAGAACCGCGCGCAGCCGCCGCTCCCGCACTTCACGCAGAAGTGCCGCGTCGCGTTCCACCGCCGCGGCGCGCCGTATTCGGCTTTCGGTTCCGCCGCCGGATCCGCCGTCGATTCCGGCGCCGGAACCGCCGCCGGATCCGCGCCGCGGCCGGACCGGCGACCGGCCGTCCGTTCTCACTCCGTCCCGATTCCGCGCGTGTCCGGACGCGCCCGGCCGGGCCGGTCGCCGGGCTCGGCGGGGTGCGCGGTCCGGGCGTGCGCCGTCGGGTTCGTCCGGGTCATCTGCGGCCATCCCTGATACCGGTGCACTCCATGTCGCAGAGATTGTCTTGTCCTGACAGCACCAGTCAACAGGCACACCAGAAGAAGTGCGAACCCGGCCGGAGACCGAAACAAAATATCGACGCATCCCAATGCCGCCACCTGCCGCGTCGGAGTCATCCACATGATCCATATCCCGGCGGCGAATTGCAGAGTTGACCGAAGCTTTGCCGACGGCCCGGCCGTGACGTCTCGACGGCCATGGAAACGTTCCGGCGTTACCGTGGCCATGCGCCGCACACGGAACACCGAGAGTGATCGACGAGGGGACGACCGATGGGCACCGACCGCTACGACGCCTTCCGCGACCTGCACCACCGTGACCGGCCCCTGCTGCTGCCCAACGCGTGGGACCACGCCGTCGGCGCGGCCCTGGTCGACGCGGGCTTCCCCGCCGTCGGCACCACCAGCCTGGGCGTCGCGGCGGCCGCCGGGAAGTCCGACGCCACGGGCGGCACCCTGGAGGAGACCATGACGCTCGCCTGGAACCTGGCGCGGCTTCCGGTGCCGGTGACCGTCGACATCGAGGGCGGTTTCTCCGACCGGCCCGCCGAGGTGGGCCGGCTGGTCGCGGAACTGGCGTCGTACGGGGTCGCCGGGGTGAACATCGAGGACGGCCGGGCCGACGGGACGCTGACCCCCGTGGAGCACCAGGTCTCCGTCATCGAGGCGGTCAAGGCGGCGGCGCCGCGCGTGTTCCTCAACGCCCGCACCGACACGTTCTGGCTCGCCCACCCCTCCGACCTGGCCGAGACGCTGCGGCGGGTCAGCGCCTACGCCGCCGCCGGGGCCGACGGCGTGTTCGTCCCCGGAATCGCCGGCGACGCCGACATCCGCGCCGTGGTCGAGGAGGTCCCCGTTCCGCTGAACGTGCTGCACCTGCCCGGCCGCACCGACACCGCGCGGCTCGCCGACCTGGGCGTGCGCCGGATCAGCTGCGGCTCGCTGCTGTACCGGGCGGCCCTGCGCGCGGCGGTCGCCACCGCCCTGGAGGTGGCCGGACGCCCCGGCGACGTCCCCGTCCCGGCGTACGGCGACGTTCAGCGGCTGGTCGGCGGCCGGTGACCGGGCGGCGAGCCGGGCGGGATGAATCAGGACGAAACCGGCAGCTCATGTCGGCGTAGCGGTCACGTAACAGGCGTCGGCCACCCTGGAGGACGGCCCCGCTCCCCCGACCGCGGAAGGACCGCTCCAATGCCGCTGCTGCGCATCCGCACCGAGATCGAGGACAGGCCCGGCCGCCTGGCCCTGCTGACCGCCGCGCTGGCCCGCCACGGCGCCAACATCCTCGGTCTGTCGGTGCAGGTCGACACCCGCGGCGTGGTGGACGAGTTCGTGGTCAGCGTTCCCGACGGCGGCCTGGCGGACGCCGCCCCGGAGCGCGCGCTGGCCGAGGCGCTCGGCACGGCGGGCGGGGCGCGCACCGTGGTGGTCCCCGCGCGCCCGCACGAGCTGGTGGACGAGCCGACCCGGGCGCTGGCGCTGGCGGCGCGGCTGCGCGGTGAGCCGCAGGCGCTGCCGGAGGTGCTGGCCGAGCTGCTGCGCGCCCACGAGGCGTCCTGGACCACCGGGCCCGCCGACGACGACGGGGCGCCCGACGTGCTGACCGTCCCGATCGGCAGGCGGCGCGCCGTGCGGCTGCGCCGGTTCGGCCTGCCGTTCACCGCCACCGAGGCGGCCCGCGCGGACGCGCTGGTGCGGGCGGCGCTGCCCGCGCCGTCCCCGCAGCCGGCGTCCCGCACCGTGGCGCTGCGCGACGGAACGCGCGTGGTCGTGCGCCCCATCCGGCCCGAGGACGCCGACGCCGTCCGCGAGCTGCACGAGCGGTGCTCGCTGGAGTCGCGCCGCATGCGCTACTTCAGCGCCAAGCCCGCCCCTCCCCCGCGGGCGATCGAGGCGTTCAGCGACCCCGCGCACGGCCTGACGCTGGTCGCCGAGGGGCCCGACGGGTCGCTGCTGGCGCTGGCCCACCTGATCCACGTGCTGGACCCGGGCGTGGCCGAGCTGGCGTTCCTGGTGGAGGACGCCTGGCAGGGCCGCGGCCTCGGCCGGGCGCTGACCGAGCTGCTGGTCGTGCTGGGCCGCGAGCGCGGGCTGGTGGAGCTGCGGGCGGCGACGCTGAGCGAGAACCGGCGCATGCTCCGGCTGCTGGTGTCGCTGGGCGGCCGGGCCCAGCGCACCGACGAACCCGGCGTCGCCGAGGTGCGGCTGCGCCTGGACGGCCGCGGCGCGGCCCCGTCCGCCCCCGCGGCCGGCGGCTTCTTCAGCCGCCAGGAGGCGTAGGGGGCCGTCCGCGTCGCCGTCGCGCGGCCCCGGCCCCGCCGGGCTGGCAGGATGGCCGGGTGAGCGGCATCTACGACGATCCACGGGTGTACGAGCTGGCGTGCGGGTTCCGGGACGTGCCCGCCGAGGTGGACGCGCTGCTGGCCTGGTGCGCGCGGCACCGCTCCGGCGGCGGCGCGGTCCGCACGGTGCTGGAGCTGGCCGCCGGGCCCGCCGAGCACGCCCGCGAGTTCGCCCGGCGCGGCGTCGCGGCCACCGCCCTGGACATCAACCCGGCGATGTGCGCGTACGCCGACCGGGCCGCCAAGCACGAGGGCATCGACCTGCGGGTCGTCCAGGAGGACATGACCGCCTTCGCGCTCGGCCGCCGGTTCGACCTGGTGGTGACCATGCTGGACTCCACGTCCCACCTGATGACGCTGGACGCGTTCACCGCCCACCTGGACCGGGCCGCCGCCCACCTGGCCGACGACGGCCTGTACGTCGTGGAGATGTCGCACCCCCGCGACCGCCTGTCCGACGAGCCGAGCGTCAGCACCGGGTGGACGGTGGACCGTGACGGCGCGCACGTCACGGTCCGCTGGGGCGAGCCCACCGACCGCCTCGACCCGGTCACCCAGATCTCCGCCGACCACGTCACGGTCACCGTCACCGAGGGCGGCTCGACCCGGGTGGTCCGTGACGTGGTGCCGTACCGGTTCTGGTCGGCGACCGAGGTGGAGGCCGCCGTCCGCCTGTCCGGCGCGCTGCGGATCGTGGCCCGCTACGGCGACTTCGGCGACGTGCCCGTCACCGACCCGGAGGCATGGCGAATGATCCTGGTACTCGCGCGTGACCCGAGGGGGGACGACCCCCTCCAACCCCCCGAGCCTGACCGGCATCCCTACACTCCGCTGCGCTCCGTTACGGGTGCCGGTCAGGGGGCCGGGGCCCAGCCCGGCATGGGGTAGGCGGCCATGAGTTCGCGGACCTCTCCGGCGACGCGGGCCAGTGCCGTCTCGTCCTCCTTGGCCGTGGCCTGGACGACCTCGTCGATCCAGGCGGCGATCCGCGGCATCTCGTCCGCGGTGAGGCCGCGCGTGGTGATCGCCGCGGTGCCCAGCCGCAGGCCGGACGGGTCGAACGGCTTGCGCGGGTCGAACGGCACGGTGTTGTAGTTCAGCTCGATCCCCGCCCGGTCCAGGGCCTGCGCGGCGGGCTTGCCGGGCACGCCCCTGCCGGTCAGGTCGACGAGGATCAGGTGGTTGTCGGTGCCGCCGGACACCAGGTCGAAGCCGCGCTCGGCCAGCGCGGCGGCCAGGGCCCGGGCGTTGACGACGATCCGGTGCGCGTACTCGGCGAACTCCGGCCGGGCCGCCTCCTCCAGCGCCACCGCGATGGCCGCGGTGGTGTGGTTGTGCGGGCCGCCCTGCAGGCCCGGGAAGACGGCCTTGTCGACGGCCTTGGCGTGCTCCGCCGTCGACATGATCATGGCGCCGCGCGGACCGCGCAGCGTCTTGTGCGTCGTGGTGGAGATCACCTCGGCGTGGCCGACCGGCGAGGGGTGCGCGCCGCCCGCGACCAGCCCGGCGATGTGGGCGATGTCGGCGGCCAGCACCGCGCCGACCTCCCGGGCGATCTCGGCGAACGCCGGGAAGTCGATGGTGCGCGGAATGGCGGTGCCGCCGCACCAGATCAGCTTGGGCCGCTCGCGGCGGGCCAGGTCGCGGACCTCGTCCATGTCGATGCGGCCGGTGTCGGCGCGGACCCCGTACCGGACGGGCCGGAACCACTTGCCGGTCGCCGACACCGACCAGCCGTGCGTCAGGTGGCCGCCCATCGGCAGCGACATGCCCATGACGGTGTCGCCGGGCTCCAGGAACGCCATGTAGACGGCGAGGTTGGCGGGCGACCCCGAGTACGGCTGCACGTTGGCGTGCTCGACGCCGAAGGTCCGCTTGGCCCGCTCGATGGCCAGCAGCTCGATCGGGTCGACGTTCTGCTGGCCCTCGTAGTAGCGGCGGCCGGCGTAGCCCTCGGAGTACTTGTTGGTCAGGACGCTGCCCGTGGCCTCCAGGACGGCGGGCGACACGTAGTTCTCCGAGGCGATCAGCCGGATCTTCTCGTACTGGCGGCGCGCCTCGGCCTCCACCAGGTTCGCGACTGCCGGGTCCTGGTCCCGCAGACGGGCGATGGCCGGATCGTGCATGACAACCTCCGCGCTGTTCACGCCGGAGGCGCGGTGCGGGCACCCCCGGCTGAAGGGGGCCCGTACACCCAGGCGCGCGGTGTGCGGACTACGGTCGCTCCCCGGTGGTCGACTCCACCTTGACTGCGCCAGTCGCTTGCGCCCCATCGTAGTCGGCGGCTCCCGGCGCCCGCCGGAGCGGGGCGGGCAGCGAGACGATCACCAGGCCGCCGAGCAGCAGCAGCGCGCCGGCCGCCACGGGCGCCGACATCCGCTCCCCCAGCACCAGCAGCCCCAGCGCCGCCGCGACGAGGGGTTCGGCGAGGCTGAGGGTGCCGGCGGTGGCGGCGGTCACCCGGCGCAGGCCGCGGACGAAGCACATGTACGCCACCGCCGTGGCGACCGGGCCGAGCCAGGCGACCAGGGCGAGGGAGCGCGGCGCGGCCAGGTCGGCGAAGCCGGCGACCGTCCACGGCAGCAGGCACGCCCCGCCGGCCAGCAGGGTCACCGACACGGCTGCGGCCATCCCGACCCGCCGCACGACCAGCACGCGCGCGGCGACGGTGTAGACGCCGAAGCACGCCCCGGCCAGCAGGGCGAGCGCCACGCCCACGCCGTCCACCCGCGCCGTCGACGTCGGCGCCATCAGCAGCGCGCACCCGGCGACCGCGCAGACCGTTCCGGCCGTCCAGCGGCGCGACAGGCGGGTGCGCAGGACGATCCGTTCGCACACGCCCGTGCTCACCGGCGCCAGCCCGAACACCACGGCGGTGGCGACGGCGGCCCCCGTGCGGTCCACGGCCGTCAGGAACGCCGCCTGGAAGACGCCGGTCGCGGCGGACGCGGCGAGCAGCGGCGCCCACGACGCCCCGGTCAGGCCGCGGAACGCGCGGGGCGCGGTCACCAGCACGACGAGCGCCAGGATCAGGCCGCCGGACAGGATCCGGGCGGCGCCCAGCGCCGGCGGGGACGCGGGCGCGTCCGCCAGGACCTGGGCGGGCCCCACGGTGCCCCACAGCACGCCGGCGGCGAGCACCGGCACGGCCCCCGACGCGACATCCGACACGGCATTTCGTTCGCTCATGCCGGTGAAGTTAGGCCGGATCGCCGGTTGACGGCGCCGCGGTCCGTCGTTCGTTCGGCCGGGGCGGTCCGGGCCGCCGGATGTTCGGCCGGGTGTCCCCGGCGCACGGTTCAGGCGCGGCGGGTTCGCCCGTCGCGGCGTTCGGGCGCAGGAAGTTCGGCCTGCTCCCGCGGCTGGACGTGGTCGTACACCACGGTGGTGCGCACGTCCACGAACTCCTTGCGGCGGGCGAGCCGGTCGAGGACGAAGTCGCGCAGGTACTGGGTGCTGGGCACGGCCACGTGGACCAGGATGTCCTCGTTGCCGGTGACCACGAACACCGCCAGCGTCTCGGGCAGCGCCGCCAGGTGGTCACGGGTGGACTCGATGGCCTCCCTGGACTGCGGCCGGATCCGGATGGAGATCAGCGCCTGCACCCCGCGGCCCAGCTTCTCCAGGTCGACGGCGGCGTGGAAGCCGGTGATCACGCCGCGGGAGCGCAGCGCGCGGGTGCGTTCCAGCGCGGTCGACGGGGCGATGCCGACCGCGTCGGCCAGCTCGCGGTTGGTCTGACGGCCGTCACGCTGCAGCCGCCGCAGGATCGCCTGGTCCACCGCGTCCATCGGAGAGCCCCCCGGGTCCGTTCCGCCGAGCCGAACGTCCGGCGCGCGAACGACGCCGGTACGGTTGTCGCTCCGAAGATTATTCGACGCCGCGGGGCGCCGCGTTCACGCCGCCTGCCGCCGCGGTGCCGATGACGCGGGGGGCGACCACCGACAACCGGGCCTCACGCGGGAACACCAGCCTGCGGCAGCGTTCGATCCGGTACCCCGCGCGTTCCAGCTCCGCCACCGTGTCGCGGTTGGTGTGGCAGCCGCCCATCAGCCGCGACCACACCGGGTCGACCAGATCCTGGCGGCGCCCCCAGCCTCCGTCGGCGCGCACGTGCTCGTAGAAGCGCAGCCGCCCGCCCGGCCGCAGCACCCGGCGGAACTCCGCGAGCGCGGCGCCGGGGGCGGGCACCGAGCACAGCACCCCGGAGACCACGACGGCGTCGGCGCCGGCGTCGCCGACCGGGATCCGCTCGGCGGTCCCGTCGGTCACCCGGACGTCCACCGGCGCGGTGCGCGCCGTCTCGGCCGCCCTCCCCCGCAGGTACGGCTGCGGTTCGACGGCGACCACCTCGGTGACCTCCCGGGGATAGTGCGGGAAGTTCAGCCCGTTGCCGGGCCCCACCTCCACGATCCGGCCGGTCAGCCCGGCCAGCAGCTCACGGCGCAGCTCGGCCTGGCCCCGCGCCTCGGCCTTGCCCGCCACCAGATCGAAGAACCGGGCGAAGATCGCATTGCTCATGGCCCCGATCGTCGCTCATCCGCCATCCCGGCGGAACCCTCCGGCCGCCGGGTGCCCGCGGGCATGCGAACGGCCCGGTGCCCCGTCTGCGGGGGACCCGGGCCGTGGGACGGTCACGGGGGCGCGACCGTGCGGTCAGCTGCGTCCCGCGGACTCCATGGCGGCCTTGACGGCGGCCCGCTTCTCACGAAGCTTGGCGAGGGCCTCCTCCAGGATCGCCTCACCGTCGGCGTCGCTGCGCCGCTCCTTCACATAGGCCAGGTGCGTCTTGTACGGTTCGGTCTTCGGCGGGGCCGGGGGGTTGTCGCGGTCCTGCCCCGCGGGGAACCCGCAGCGGGGGCAGTCCCACGTGTCGGGAACGGCGACGTCCGTCGCGAAGCTGGGGCGCACCTCGTGCCGGTTGGCGCAGTAGAAGGTGACCCACACGCGGGGAGCCGCCTCCCCGCGCTCGGCCTCTCCCATCGGACCGGCCCCAACCCGGCTGCCCCGAATCGCGTTGCCACTACCCACGGACTAACTCCTCGCTTGATCTGCCGCTCGCTGGTATGCCGCCGCCCGCCGCGCCCTTCGGGACGGGCGCGGCACGGTGGCGCGACGGCCGGTGTCTCGGGTCCGGGACCGCTCAGCCGACGCCCTTGCTCTTGAACAGCAGGCCCAGCACGATGATCGAGGCGAACCAGATCACCCCGGTGCCGATCGTCAGCCGGTCGAGGTTGCGCTCGACCACCGACGAGCCGCCCAGCGACGAGCTGATGCCGCCGCCGAACATGTCGGAAAGGCCCCCGCCCTTGCCCTTGTGCATCAGGACGAGGATCACCATCAGCACGCTGGTGATGGCGAGCACGACGGACGTTGCGATGATCACGTTTCAGCGCCTTCTCTGGCCGCCCCGCCGGGCGGGGCATGTTCTCGAACGGTTACACGGACAGGACGTGGTACGAGCCGAGCGGTTTACCCGTCACGTACGAAGGGTACGACGAACTACCCGCTGGTTCGGCGAGAATCCGCATGTCGTTGCCGAATCGATCCGCAATCGAGGCGGATTCTCAGGCGGGCAGGTCCCGGTACCGGCAGATTTTGACGAACTCGCCGGGGTCCAGGCTGGCACCGCCCACCAGCGCGCCGTCCACGTCCCGCTCCTTCATGATCTTGGCGACGTTGCCGCTCTTGACCGAGCCGCCGTACAGCACGCGCACCTGGTCGGCCAGGTCGCCGTCGTACAGCTCGGCCAGGCGGGTGCGGATCGCGCCGCACACCTCCTGCGCGTCCTGCGGGGTGGCGACCTCGCCGGTGCCGATCGCCCACACCGGCTCGTAGGCGATCACGACCGACCGGGCCTGCTCGGCGGGGATCTTCTCCAGCGCGCCGTCCACCTGGGCGAGCGTGTACGCCACGTGCTCGCCCGCCTTGCGCACCTCCAGGCCCTCCCCGACGCACACGATGGGGGTGACCTGGTTGGCGAAGGCGGCCTTGACCTTGGCGTTCACCAGCGCGTCGTCCTCGTTGTGGTACTGGCGGCGCTCGGAGTGCCCGACGACGGCGTAGGAGCAGCCGAGCTTGGCCAGCATGGCGCCGGAGATCTCGCCGGTGTAGGCGCCGGAGGCGTGCGGCGAGACGTCCTGCGCGCCGTAGCGCAGCGCCAGCTTGTCCATCTCGACGCTGGTCTGCACCGAGCGCAGCGCGGTGAACGGCGGCAGCACCACCACCTCGACGGCCTCGTAGTCGGGCTCCTTGAGGGTGAAGCCCAGCTGCTGCACCAGCTTGATCGCCTCAAGGTGGGTGTTGTTCATCTTCCAGTTGCCGGCCATCAGCGGCTTACGGGAAGAGGTCGCGGGCGCCATCGTGTCAGTCCTCCAGAGCCTTCAGGCCGGGCAGCGTCTTGCCTTCCAGGTATTCCAGGCTGGCGCCGCCGCCGGTCGAGATGTGCGAGAACGCGCCCTCGTCGAAGCCGAGCCGCCGCACGGCCGCGGCCGAGTCGCCGCCGCCGACGACCGTGAACGCGCCGGAGTCGATCAGCCCCTGCGCGACGGCGCGGGTGCCGTGCGCGTACGGCTCCATCTCGAACACGCCCATCGGGCCGTTCCAGAACACCGTGCCCGCGCCCGCCAGCTTGGCGGCGAACAGCTTGCCCGACTCGGGGCCGATGTCCAGGCCGAGCCGGTCGGCGGGGATGGCGTCGGCGGCCACCACCGAGTGCTCGGCGTCGGCGGCGAACGCGGTGGCGGCCACCACGTCCACCGGCAGCACGATCTCCACGCCGGACTCCTCGGCGCGGCGCAGGTAGCCGCGGACGGTGTCGAGCTGGTCGCGCTCCAGCAGGCTCTTGCCGACCTCGTGGCCCTGGGCGGCCAGGAAGGTGAACACCATGCCGCCGCCGACGAGGATCCGGTCGGCCTTGCCGAGCAGGTTGTCGATGACGCCGAGCTTGTCGGAGACCTTGGAGCCGCCGAGCACCACCGCGTACGGCCGCGCGACGTCCTCGGTGAGCCGCTTGAGCACGTCGACCTCGGCGGCGATCAGCCCCCCGGCGGCGTGCGGCAGCCGCCGCGGCACGTCGTAGACGCTGGCGTGCCTGCGGTGCACGGCGCCGAACCCGTCGCCCACGTACAGGTCGGCGAGGGCGGCGAGGCGGTCGGCGAACGCGCCGCGCTCGGCGTCGTCCTTGCTGGTCTCGCCGGGCTCGAAGCGCAGGTTCTCCAGCAGCGCCACCTCGCCGTCGGCCAGGCCCTCGGCCGCGGCGCGGGCCGAGTC
The DNA here is from genome assembly GCF_040642915.1 of Actinomadura sp. NPDC047616. Lineage (NCBI taxonomy): Bacteria > Bacillati > Actinomycetota > Actinomycetes > Streptosporangiales > Thermomonosporaceae > Actinomadura > Actinomadura sp. NPDC047616. The sequence goes on along the minus strand of NZ_JBEYTB010000005.1, from coordinate 146,682 downwards.
GCCGACGACGTCGGAGGCGAACCGCACGTCCGTGCCGAGCAGCTCGCCGAGCCTGGCGGCGACGGGGGCGAGGGAGAACTCGGGCTTCACCTCGCCCTTGGGACGGCCCAGGTGGGCGCAGACGACGACCCTGGCGCCCCGGTCCCGCAGCGCCTTGATCGTCGGCACGCTGGCCCGGATCCGCCCGTCATCGGCTATCTGCCCGTCGGCCAGCGGGACGTTCAGGTCCGAGCGGACGAGCACCCGCCGCCCGGCGACATCGAGATCGTCAATGGTGCGCATCGCAGTGGATGTCCTTTTCACAGGCGTCCGCCGCGCGCCCGGTGCCCTGTTCGCGGCGGCCGGGCGCGCGGCGGGAGGCGTGGTCGTGGGACGACGCGGTCAGAGCTGCCCGCCGACCAGCGTGACCAGGTCGGCCAGCCGGTTGGAGTAGCCCCACTCGTTGTCGTACCAGCCGACGACCTTGATCTGGTCGTCGATCGCCTTGGTGAGCCCGGCGTCCAGGATGCAGGACGCGGGGTCGGTGACGATGTCGGCGGACACGATCGGGTCCTCGGTGTAGGTCAGCACGCCGCGCAGCGGGCCCTCGGCGGCCGCCTTGAGCGCCGCGTTGACCTCCTCGACCGTGGCCTCGCGGGCCAGCTTGACGGTCAGGTCGGTGGCCGAGCCGGTGGGGATCGGCACGCGCAGCGCGTACCCGTCCAGCTTGCCCTTCAGCTCGGGCAGCACCAGGCCGATGGCCTTGGCGGCGCCGGTGGAGGTCGGGACGATGTTGAGGGCGGCGGCGCGGGCGCGGCGCAGGTCCTTGTGCGGGCCGTCCTGCAGGTTCTGGTCCTGCGTGTAGGCGTGGATGGTGGTCATCAGGCCGCGCTCGATGCCGAAGGTGTCGTGCAGGACCTTGGCCATTGGCGCCAGGCAGTTGGTGGTGCAGGACGCGTTGGAGATGATGGTGTGCTTCGCGGGGTCGTAGTCGCCGTCGTTGACGCCCATCACGATGGTGACGTCCTCGTTCTTGGCCGGCGCCGAGATGATGACCTTCTTGGCGCCGTTGTCGGCGTGCACCTTGGCCTTGGTGGCGTCGGTGAACAGCCCGGTGGACTCGATCACCACGTCGGCGCCGAGGTCGCCCCACTTGAGGTTGTTCGGGTCGCGCTCGGCGAACGCCTTGATGGTGCGGCCGCCGACGGCGATCTCGTCCGCGGTGGCCTTCACCTCCTCGCCGAGCCGGCCGAGGATGCTGTCGTACTTCAGCAGGTGGGCGAGGGTGGCGTTGTCGGTCAGGTCGTTCACCGCCACGACCTCGATGTCGGCCCCGCTCGCCAGCACGGCGCGGAAGAAGTTGCGGCCGATCCGGCCGAACCCGTTGATGCCTACTCGGATGGTCACGGAACCGCTCTCCTCGTACCTCGTGGACGCGCCCGGGCGTCGGTCCGGGCCGCTGATCTTCCTGGGTCCGGGGTGCTCCCCCACCTGCCGACCCTATCGAATGCGCGGGCCGCGGCCCGACACCGGCGGGCGTGAAACACGGGTGGCCGCGCCTCCCCCGCACGGGTGATCCGCCCGCCGTCGCGGGCCGCGTGACGTGCAGGGCGATGTGCGGGGCGGGAGGCCGTTCAGGTCCGGATGGGGACCTCGACGTCGGGCAGGCCGGACGGTTCGGACTCGCGCCAGGCGCCGGACAGCAGTACCCCCAGGGTGAGCAGGTTCCAGCTCTGTCCCGGACGGCGCGGCGGCACCTCGGCGAGGCGGCGTTCGACCGCGGCGCGGTCCAGGATGGAGAACAGCTCCGGCGGCCCGTCCAGGATGTACTCGCGGAAGATGTCGGCCAGTTCCGGCCCGTAGGACTTGCGCCAGTTGAACCCGGCGGCGCCCTTGCCGGGCGGGGTGGCGCGGCGCCGCCAGCCGGGCCACTCCCGCAGCGAGCGCGGCCGGTCGCGTTCGAACCGCCAGCGCTTGCCGTCGAACGGCACGTCCCGCAGCCGCGGGGCGAACGTCTCCATCACCAGCGCGACCGGCTCCTCGCTCAGCCGCCACTCCACCGGCAGCGCCAGCGCCGCCCGCACCACCCGGTTGTCCAGGAACGGGTGGTAGTACGCCCAGTTCATCAGCGTCGCGGTGTGCGAGCCCGCCAGCCAGCGCCCGGTCTTGTAGAACATGTGCAGCTTGTCGAGCACGTCGAGGCCGTCGCGCTCGTAACGGTCGCACCATTCGTCGTAGTAGCGCTCGGCGTAGGCGTTGGCGTCGGCGTTGAGGAACTCCTGCTGCGCCAGAAAGATCGTCTTGAGCCGGGCGCGGACGCCCTTCGGGCTCAGGTCGCGCTGGTCGGTGAGGAAGCCGCCGCGCAGCCGCTCACCGCCCGAACCGGAGGTGCGCGGCTCGGGGTCGTAGGGCGCCCACCCGTTGACGCCCTCGTAGGCCGAGTTCATGCCCTCGCACATGCGCACGAGCGCGTGGGCGCGCCGCAGCGGGTGCCGCACGACGACCGCGCCGGACCGCTGCCTGTCGATCGTCACCTGGCATTCGGCGCCCAGGGCGGCGGCGACCCGCTGCGCCAGCACCACGTCGGGGCTGTCGGCCAGGCCGTGGGTGGCGCCGAAGAACGGCACCCCGGCGGCGTGGCAGGCGGCGGCGATCAGGCGGCTGTCGCGGCCGCCCGACAGCGCGATCCGCACCGGCCGGTCGTGCCGCCGGAACGGCTCGACGGCGGCCAGCAGCGCCTCGGCCAGCGGCGCGACGCGCTCGCGGGCCTCGCGGCGGCTGCGCGGCGCCGGTCCCTGCTCGGGCAGCGGGCGCGGGACGACGTCGACCGCCCCGCCGAACGGCGCGACCAGCGTGGCCGCGTTCGGCAGCGCCGACACCCCCTCGAAGGGCGTCTCGTCCGAGGCGAAGAACCCGTGCCGCACCAGCGACTGCAGGCCCATGACCGCGTAGACGGGCGTCGGGCGGCTCAGCCCGGTCGCCGCGGCGCGGGCCGCCAGGTGCGCCAGCAGCGCGCGCGAGGCGGCGAACCGCAGCCCGCCGCCTTCGGCGTGGTAGACGGGGCACGCCCGGGTGATGGACGTGGCGGCCTGCAGTCCGTCCGGGCCGAGCCGGAACACCGAGAAGCAGCCGCCGAGGTCGTCCACGCGGTCGTCGAGCCGGTCGGCGGCCAGCAGCAGGTCGGCGTCGCCCTTGCCGCCCAGGTAGCCGCAGTAGCCGAGGGCCCGGTCCCCGGAGGTGAGGACCGGGTCGGGGAAGGGCGCCTCGGACGGCTCGTTCGACCAGGCCAGCAGTGCGGCGCCGCCGTCGGGCGAGAGCCACTCGGCGGTGCGCCAGCGGTCCGGCGGGACGGGCACCGCCTCGGTGATCGACCGGCGGGCGGCGGTGAGGACCGCCGGGTCGATCCGGTCTCCGGGACGCCGTACGGCGACGGCGAGGTACGCACGCATGCGCGGCACCCAACCACCGCCCGGCGAACAGCTCATGAACAGCGGGGGACGGGGCGCCGACGTCCGTCCGGCGACACCGCCCGGTGGCCGGGTGCGGTCAGGGAGCGAGCATCTCGGCGGTGAGGTTGGCCTCGGTGCCGGGGATGCCCAGGTCCTGGGCGCGCTTGTCGGCCATCGCCAGCAGGCGGCGGATCCGCCCGGCGATGGCGTCCTTGGTCAGCGGCGGGTCGGCGAGCTGGCCGAGCTCCTCCAGCGACGCCTGCTTGTGCTCCAGCCGCAGCTTGCCCGCGTTCACCAGGTGCTCGGGCGCGTCGTCACCCAGGATCTCCAGCGCCCGCGCCACCCGGGCGCCGGCGGCGACCGCGGCGCGCGCCGAGCGGCGCAGGTTGGCGTCGTCGAAGTTGGCCAGCCGGTTGGCGGTGGCCCGCACCTCGCGGCGCATCCGCCGCTCCTCCCAGGCCAGCACGCTGTCGTGCGCGCCGAGCCGGGTCAGCAGGGCGCTGATCGCGTCGCCGTCGCGCACCACCACCCGGTCGACGCCGCGCACCTCGCGGGCCTTGGCGTGGATCTTCAGCCGGCGGGCCGCGCCGACCAGGGCGAGCGCGGCCTCCGGTCCGGGGCAGGTCACCTCCAGGGACATCGACCGGCCGGGCTCGGTCAGCGAGCCGTGCGCCAGGAAAGCCCCCCGCCAGGCCGACTCGGCGTCGCAGGCCGCGCCCGCCACCACGTGCCGGGGCAGCCCCCGCACCGGACGCCCGTTGTTGTCGATCAGCCCGGTCTGGCGGGCCAGCGACTCGCCGTCGCGGAACACCCGGACCACGTACCGGTTGCCCTTGCGCAGCCCGCTCGGCGCGAGCACCACCACGTCGGAGGTGTGCCCGAAGACCTCGGCGATGTCCTTGCGCAGCCGCCGCGCCGCCGCGCCGGTGTCGATCTCGGCCTCGATCACGATCCGCCCGCTGACCAGGTGCAGGCCGCCGGCGAAGCGCAGCAGCGTCGACACCTCCGCCTTGCGGCAGCACGGCTTCATGATCGACAGCCTGCTCAGCTCGTCCTTCACCACACCGGTCATCGCCATAGATGAACCCTCCCCCTTGTGGACTCCCAGCAGTGTGGCCGATGTCGGCCCGGCCGGGCCTCACTCACGGAAAATCTTCACGAAGGCTTGGGCCAGCCGGGCGGGATCATGACGCGGGGACCCGTCGTCGGCGGCGACGTCGGCCAGCAGCAGCCGTCCGCCCAGGTCCTGGACGGCCTTGTCCAGGGCGGCGGGGTCGTCCACCACCCCGCGGTCGGCGACGACCACGTCCACGCGAAGGTCGGGCGCGTGGTCCTGCAGCACCTCCAGGTGGGTCTGCGGCGAGAAGTCGTCGGTCTCGCCGGGCTGCGGCGCCAGGTTGAGGGCGACGACCCTGCGGGCCTTGGTCTCGGTCAGGGCGCGCGCCAGCTCGGGCACCTTGAGGTGCGGCAGCACGCTGGTGAACCACGAGCCGGGGCCGAACACGACCCAGTCGGCCTCCTCCACGGCGCGCACCGCGTCCGGGCACGCGGGCGGGTCGGCCGGCACCAGCGAGACGCTGAGCACCTTGCCGGGGGTCTTGGCGCACGCCACCTGCCCCTTGACCTCGGTGACGGCGTCGGGCGCGGCGGGGTCGGCACCGCGCACCTGCGCGACGATGTCCAGCGGGACCGACGCCATCGGCAGCACCCGGCCGTGGGCGCCCAGCAGCCGCCCCACCCAGTCGAGCCCGGCGACGGTCGGGTCCGTGACGGGCGCTCCGGCGCCCGCGCCGGCGCCGGGCGCCGGGGCCGGTTCGAACGTCCGCGCCACGGCGGCGCTCCCGGCGGCGGACACGGCGGCCCGCGTCAGCGCCTCGTCCGTCAGGGCGCCGTCCGTCAGGGCGCCGTCGGCCGGTGCGCTGTCCGCCGGGCCGCCGTTCGTCAGGGCCTGGGCGCCGAGCAGCTCCCACAGGGCGACGATCAGCAGGTTGCCGACGGCGTGCTCGTGCAGCGCGCCCTCGCTGCGGAACCGGTGCTGGACGACGTCGCGCCACGTCCGGCCCCACTCGTCGTCGCCGCACAGCGCCGCCAGCGCCATGCGCAGGTCGCCGGGCGGCAGCACGCCCAGCTCGCGGCGCAGCCGTCCGCTCGAACCGCCGTCGTCGGCGACCGTGACGACCGCGCACAGCCGCTCGGTGACGCGCCGCAGCGCCGACAGCGAGGCGTACAACCCGTGGCCGCCGCCGAGCGCGACGACCCGGGGCCCTGGGGGATTCACCGTCGCGCTCCCGGCCCGCCCGTCACTCACGGCCCAGGTCGCGGTGGGCGACCTGCACGTCGATGCCGTCGTCGCGCAGCCGCGCGGCCAGCTGCTCGGCCATGGCCACGCTGCGGTGCTTGCCTCCCGTACATCCCACGGCCAGCGTCACGTAGTGCTTGCCCTCCCGCTCGTAGCCCTCGGCCAGCAACCGCAGCACCTCGGTGTAGGCGTCCAGGAACTCCTTGGCGCCGCGCCGGCTCAGCACGTAGTCGCGCACCGCCGAGTCGCGGCCGGTCTTGGGCCGCAGCTCGGGCACCCAGTGCGGGTTGGGCAGGAAGCGGCAGTCGACGACCAGGTCGGCGTCCACGGGCAGGCCGTACTTGTAGCCGAACGACACCACGGTCGCGCGCAGGCTGGACTCGCCGGTGTCGGGGCCGAAGAAGCTCACGATCTTGGCGCGCAGCTCGTGCACGTTGAGCCCGCTGGTGTCGATCACCAGGTCGGCCTCGGCGCGCACCTCGCGGACCAGCTCCCGCTCGCGGGCGATGCCGTCGACCAGGCGGCCGTCGTCCTGCAGCGGGTGCGGGCGCCGCACGCTCTCGAACCGGCGGACCAGGTCGGCGTCGCCGGCCTCCAGGAACACCACGCGGGGGTGGACGCCGCGCGCCTCCAGCTCGGCGATGGCCGAGTGCAGGTCCTCGGTGAAGGCGCGGCTGCGCACGTCGACCACCACGGCGATGCGGGGCACCGCGTCCTTCACCCGGCCGCCCAGGTCGGCCATGGTGGCCAGCAGCGCCGGCGGCAGGTTGTCGACCACGAACCAGTCCAGGTCCTCCAGCGACTTGGCGGCCGTGCTGCGGCCCGCCCCGGACATGCCGGTGATGATCACGATGTCCGGGATCTGTTTGTCGGTGCTCATGTCGGCCTCCCCCTGTGCTCGCCGCGCGTGCCCGTGTCCGTACCCGCGCCGATCGCCGCCGTGCGCCCCCGCGCACCCGCGTCAGTCACCGGCGCTCCCCCTCTCCCGACGGCGTGCGCGCGCCGCCGCTCCCGCCGTCCGCGCCAGGCGACTCGCCCGCCGGCGCGGACGCCTCGGACGCCGGCGTCGGGGCGCCGGACGCGCCGGGCGGCTCGGCGGGCCGGGGGCGGGGGGCGGAGGCGGTGCCGTGCAGGGCGGCGACGATGGTCTCGGCGCTGCGCAGGCCGATGCCGGGGACCTCGGCGACCTGCTCGGGCGTCGCCTCCTTCAGCCGCTTCACCGAACCGAAGTGCTTGAGCAGCGCCGCGCGGCGGGCCGGGCCGAGGCCGGGCACGTCGTCCAGCTCGCTGACCGTCATCGCCTTGGACCGCCGCTGCCGGTGGTAGTTGATCGCGAACCGGTGCGCCTCGTCGCGGACCCGCTGGACCAGGAACATGCCCTCGCTGTTGCGCGGCAGGATCACCGGGTCGGGTTCGCCGGGCAGCCAGATCTCCTCCAGCCGCTTGGCGATGCCGCACACCGCCACGTCGTCGACGCCCAGCTCGTCCAGGGCCCGCTGCGCCGCCGCCACCTGGGGCGGGCCGCCGTCCACCACCACCAGGTTGGGCGGGTAGGCGAACTTGCGGGGCCTGCCGGTCTCGGGGTCGATCGGCTGGTGCGCGTCCTCCGCCACGCCCTCCGCGCCCTCCGGCGGGTCCTGCGGACGGGTGTCGCCGAGGGTGTCGAGCTCGCCGGTCTTCTCGCTCTCGGCCAGGTACCGCCGGAACCGGCGGGTGATCACCTCGTGGATGGAGCGGACGTCGTCCTGGCCCTCGACGGCCCTGATGCTGAACCGGCGGTACTCGCTCTTGCGCGCCAGCCCGTCCTCGAACACCACCATGGAGGCGACCACGTTGGTGCCCTGCAGGTTGGACACGTCGTAGCACTCGATGCGCAGCGGCGCCTCGGCCAGCTCCAGGGCCTCCTGGATCTCGCGCAGCGCCCGGCTGCGGGTGGTCAGGTCGCTGGCCCGGCGGGTCTTGTGCTGCTTGAGCGCCTCCAGGGCGTTGCGTTCGACGGTGTCGAGCAAGGCCTTCTTGTCGCCGCGCCGGGGGACGCGCAGCCGCACCGGCCCGCCGCGCTGCTCGGCCAGCAGCTCGGTCATGGCGTCGGCGTCCGGCGGCAGCGCGGGCACGCAGACCTCGCGCGGCACCGCCTCGCTCTCGCTGTAGATCTGGATGAGGAAGTGCTCGACCAGGTCGGCGGTGGTGACGGCCTCGACCTTGTCGACCACCCAGCCGCGCTGGCCGCGGATGCGGCCGCCGCGCACGTAGAACACCTGGACGGCGGCCTCCAGCTCGTCCTCGGCGAAGGCGATCATGTCGCAGTCGGTGCGGTCGCCCAGGACCACGGCCTGCTTCTCCAGCGCCCGTTCCAGGGCGCGGATGTCGTCGCGCAGCCGGGCGGCCCGCTCGTACTCCTGTTCGGCGGCGGCCGCGCGCATCTCGGCCTCGAGGCGCTTGGTGAACCGCGCGGTGTCGCCCGCCATGAAGTCGCAGAAGTCCTCGGCCAGCCGCCGGTGCTCGTCGGGCGTGACGCGGCCGACGCACGGCGCCGAGCACTTGCCGATGTAGCCGAGCAGGCAGGGCCGGTCGAGCTGGCGCTGCCGCTTGAACACGCCGGGACGGCACGTGCGCACCGGGAACACCCGCAGCAGCTGGTCGACCGTCTCGCGGATCGCCCAGGCGTGGGAGTACGGCCCGAAGTAGCGCACCCCCTTGCGCTTGGCGCCGCGCATCACCATCACCCTCGGGTAGTCCTCGTCCAGAGTGACGGCCAGGTAGGGATAGGACTTGTCGTCGCGGTAGCGGACGTTGAAGCGCGGGTCGAACTCCTTGATCCAGGAGTACTCCAGCTGCAGCGCCTCGACCTCGGTGCCCACCACCGTCCAGTCGACGCGCGCCGCGGTCCGCAGCATCGTCTGGGTGCGCGGGTGCAGGCCGGCGAAGTCGGCGAAGTAGGAGTTCAGCCGGGAGCGCAGGTTCTTGGCCTTGCCCACGTACACGACCCGGCCGTGCTCGTCGCGGAACCGGTACACCCCCGGGGACTCGGGGATGGAGCCCGGTGCGGGTCGATAGGTCGCCGGATCTGCCACGGCAGAAAGCCTAGTAGGCCCGGCCGGCACCCGGGGCGCCCGCCGCCGCCCCGCCCAGCCCGGAGCAGCACCCGGGACAGCGCCCGGGACGCCGGCCGGGACGTCGGCCGCCCGGCCGCGCCGCCCGTGTGACGCGGATCTCGCATAGGTGCCGGACGTGCGGATAAGGCTGACGGATGGGATGTGCCCCGCGCCGCCCGACGATGCCGCAGTGAAGGGAGTTGCTCGACAGGTGTCCGCGTTCTGGCCCTGGATCACGTTGGCGGTCTCGATCGCGCTGTCGGTGACGGTGGTGGAGGGGGTGCGCAGGCTGCTGGCCGGACGGCTGTCGGCGCGCTGGCCCGGTGTCGGCGCGGCGGCGCGCCGCTGCACCGCCCCGGCGTTCGTGTTCGCGGTGGTGGCCAGCGTGAACGCCGCGATGCCGTACGAGCCGCTGCCCGAGGCCGTGTCCGACTCGGTGCGGCACGGCCTGCGCATCGCCGCGATCGGCGCCACCACCTGGCTGGTGCTGCGGATCTCCTTCGCGCTCACCGACCCGCCGCTGGAGCGGCTGACCCGCATCGAGGGCGAGCGCAACCGGCGGGCGCGCAAGACCCGCACGCAGATGTTGCTGCTGCGCCGGGTGATCGCCGCCGTGGTCGTGGTGATCGCGGTGGGCGCGGCGCTGTTCACCTTCCCGGCCGTCCGCACGCTGGGCGCCGGGATGCTGGCGTCGGCGGGGGTCGCGGGCCTGGTGGTGGGCATCGCTGCCCGTCCCACGCTCGGCAACCTGTTCGCCGGGCTGCAGCTGGCGTTCAGCGACGCGCTGCGGCTGGACGACGTGGTCGTCGTGCAGGGGCAGTGGGGCCGGGTCGAGGAGCTGACCCTGTCGTACGTGGTGGTGCACCTGTGGGACGACCGGCGGCTCATCCTGCCGGTGTCGCAGTTCACCGAGCAGCCGTTCGAGAACTGGACCCGGCACACCAGCCGGGTGATCGGCACGGTTCTGCTGCACGTGGACTGGTCCGTTCCGGTCGAGGAGCTGCGCACCGAGCTGTACCGGGCGCTGCGCGAGCATCCGCTGTGGGACCAGCGCGAGTGGGTGCTGCAGGTCACCGACGTGCTGCCGAACGGCCTGGTGCAGCTGCGCGCGCTGATGAGCGCCGCCGACTCGGCCAGCGCCTGGGACCTGCGCTGCGACATGCGCGAGCACCTGGTCTCCTACATCCGCGAGAAGTACCCCGAGGCGCTGCCGCGCTTCCGCGCCGAACTGCCGTCCGCCTCCGAGCCGGCGCTGTGACGACGACCTCCGCCGCCGCCGGATCGCACGGCGCCCCGTGGCGGGGCGGTGCCGCGGCCCGCACCGCCACGGGGCGTCCGCCCCGCTCCGGCTCCTAGGCCAGGGTGATCTGGCCGCCCTGGACGTTGACCTGCTTGGCGGTCAGTCCCTTGTCCGCCGGGCCGCTGACGACCGAGCCGTCGTTGATGTTGAACTTGCTGCCGTGGCAAGGGCAGTTGATGGTGCCGCCGGACACCGCGTCGACCGGGCAGCCGCGGTGCGGGCAGGCGACGTCGAACGCCTTGAACTGCCCCTGCTGCGGCTGGGTCACCACGACCTTGCGGTCCTTGAAGACCTTGCCGCCGCCGACCGGGATCTCACTCGCCTGGGCCAGGGCGGCACCGCCGCCCGCCCCCGAGCCCTTGTCGCCGGAGTCCTGTCCCCCCGACGCGTCGCCGCCCGAGTCGTCGGACCCGCCGCACGCCGCGAGCACCCCGGCGGCCCCCGCCAGGCCGACGCCGAACAGGACCCCGCGCCGGGTGTTGCCCTCTTCAGCTGGCCGCTCGGCGGCTTCGGTCCGCGGTGCGGGCTCCTGTGCCATGCCGTGTCCTCCGTATGTCGAGACCGTCCGTTGTCACTTCTCACCAGGAGCACGTGCGGGCTCCCCCGATGGTTCAAACCAGAACCATTTTCGGGCACGGCCGGCGGAACGGCGGAACCGGGGCCGGACGGCCGGGACGCCCCCGCGGGGCCGGACCCCGCGCGGCGTCCCGGTCAGTCGAGGAGCTTGGCCAGGAACATGCCGGTGTGGCTGGCCTCGACCTTCGCCACGTCCTCGGGCGTGCCCGCGGCGACGACGGTACCGCCGCGCGAGCCGCCCTCGGGGCCCATGTCGATGATCCAGTCGGCCGTCTTGATGACGTCCAGGTTGTGCTCGATGACGATCACCGTGTTGCCCTTGTCGACCAGGCCGTTCAGCACGCCGAGCAGCCGCCGGATGTCCTCGAAGTGCAGGCCGGTGGTGGGCTCGTCCAGCACGTAGATGGTGCGGCCGGTGGAGCGGCGCTGCAGCTCGGCGGCGAGCTTGACGCGCTGCGCCTCGCCGCCCGACAGGGTGGGGGCGGGCTGACCGAGCCGCACGTAGCCCAGGCCCACGTCGTTGAGGGTCTTCAGGTGCCGGTGGATCGCCTTGATCGGCTCGAAGAACTCGGTGGCCTCCTCGATCGGCATGTCGAGGACCTCGGCGATCGTCTTGCCCTTGTAGTGGACCTCCAGGGTCTCCCGGTTGTAGCGGGCGCCGTGGCACACCTCGCAGGGCACGTAGACGTCCGGCAGGAAGTTCATCTCGATCTTGATGGTGCCGTCGCCGGAGCAGTTCTCGCAGCGGCCGCCCTTGACGTTGAAGGAGAACCGGCCCGGCTGGTAGCCGCGCACCTTGGCCTCGGTGGTCTGCGCGAACAGCTTGCGGATGTGGTCGAACACGCCGGTGTAGGTGGCCGGGTTGGAGCGGGGCGTGCGGCCGATCGGCGACTGGTCGACGTGCACCACCTTGTCGAGCTGGTCGACGCCGGTGACCCGGCGGTGCCTGCCGGGGACGGTCTTGGCGCCGTGCAGCTGCTTGGCCAGCGAGTTGTAGAGGATGTCGTTGACCAGCGTGGACTTGCCGGACCCGGACACGCCGGTGACGGCGGTGAACACCCCCAGCGGGAACGCCACGTCCACGTTCCGCAGGTTGTTCTGCCGGGCGCCCTTGACGACGATCTCACGGCCCTTCTGCCGGGGCCGGCGCACCCGGGGGACGGGGATCTCGCGGCGGCCCGACAGGTAGGCGCCGGTCAGGGACTCCTCGCAGTTCAGCAGCTCGTCGACCGTGCCGGACACCACGATGCGGCCGCCGTGCTCGCCGGCGCGCGGGCCGATGTCGACCACCCAGTCGGCGTCCCGGATGGTGTCCTCGTCGTGCTCGACGACGATCAGCGTGTTGCCCATGTCGCGCAGCCGCAGCAGGGTCTCCAGCAGCCGGTGGTTGTCGCGCTGGTGCAGGCCGATGGACGGCTCGTCCAGCACGTACAGCACGCCCACCAGACCGGACCCGATCTGGGTGGCCAGCCGGATGCGCTGCGCCTCGCCGCCGGCCAGGGTGGCCGAGGCGCGGTCCAGGCTGAGGTAGTCCAGGCCGACGTCCAGCAGGAAGCCCAGCCGCGCGTTGATCTCCTTGAGGACGCGCTCGGCGATGTGCTTCTCGCGCTCGCTCAGCTCCAGCGACAGCAGGAACTTGGCGCACTCGCCGATCGGCATGGCCGCGACCTCGGCGATCGACTTGCCGCCCATGGTGACCGCCAGCACGTACGGCTTGAGCCGCGCGCCCCCGCACGAGGGGCACGGGATCTCCCGCATGTAGCCCTCGAAGCGCTCGCGGGTGGCGTCGCTCTCGGCCTCGGAGTGCCGCCGCTGGATGTAGGGGATGACGCCCTCGTAGGCGGTGTAGTAGGAGCGGGTGCGTCCGTAGCGGTTCTTGTAGCGGACGTGCACCTGCGTGGAGTGGCCGTTCAGGACCGCCTTGCGCGCCTTGGCCGGGAGCTTCTCCCACGGGGTGTTGAGGTCGAAGCCCATGGCGTCGCCCAGGGCCGACAGCAGCCGCAGGAAGTAGTCGCTGACATGCCCGTTCGACCACGGCTGGATGGCGCCCTCGCCCAGGGTGAGGGTCGGGTCGGGCACGACCAGCTCGGGGTCGACCTCCATGCGGGTGCCCAGGCCGGTGCAGTCCGGGCAGGCGCCGTAAGGGGAGTTGAACGAGAAGGAGCGGGGCTCCAGCTCGTCGAACGACAGGTCGTCGTAGGGGCAGTACAGGTGCTCGGAGAACATCCGGGTGCGGCCCTCGTCGTCCTCGGGCAGGTCGACGAAGTCCAGCACGATCGTGCCGCCGGCCAGGCCGAGCGCGGTCTCCACCGAGTCGGCCAGCCGCTGGCGCGCCGACTGCTTGACCGTCAGCCGGTCGACGATCACGGAGATGTCGTGCTTCTCCTGCTTCTTGAGCTTGGGCGGGTCGTCCAGGCGGACCATCTGCCCGTCCACCATCGCCCGGGAGTAGCCCTTGGACTGCAGCTCGCGGAACAGCTCGACGTACTCGCCCTTGCGGCCGCGGATGACGGGCGCGAGCACCTGGAAGCGGGACCCCTCCGGCAGCTCCAGCACCCGGTCGACGATCTGCTGGGGGGCCTGGCGGCTGATGGGGCGGCCGCACGCCGGGCAGTGGGGGTGGCCGATGCGCGCGTACAGCAGCCGCAGGTAGTCGTAGACCTCGGTGATCGTGCCGACCGTGGACCGCGGGTTCTTGCTGGTGGACTTCTGGTCGATGGACACCGCCGGGGACAGGCCCTCGATGAAGTCGACGTCGGGCTTGTCCATCTGGCCCAGGAACTGGCGCGCGTAGGCCGACAGCGACTCCACGTACCGGCGCTGCCCCTCGGCGAAGATCGTGTCGAACGCCAGACTCGACTTGCCGGACCCGGACAGCCCGGTGAACACGATCATGGCGTCCCGCGGCAGGTCCAGCGAGACGTCCTTCAGGTTGTGCTCGCGCGCTCCACGCACGATGAGTCGGTCATGCACGGCGTTCTTCCGGTTCCTTGTCTGGGCGCGACGGGGAGACACGATGGCCTCAGGGCAACCAGGGGACGCGACACGCCCCCGGGGACATAACGCGACGTCGAGCCGCCGCATTTCGTGCCGGTCCCGGCCCGTTCCGATTGTGGTCGGCGCCCGCTCCCCCACGGGCCGGGCGACACCATCGAACCGTACACGTGTTCGAAGATCTCTCGCCACCGGAACCGCACCGCGTGCCCGGCGTCACTCCCCACGCGCGGAGGCGCCACCGCCGGTCAGCGGACCCCGTCGGCGTGGGCGCGGCGCCACGCCTCGCTGCCCTTGTAGGCGTCCCGGGTCATGACCCAGACCATCTCGTGGCCGGGCTCCCCGAAAAGGGCGGGGTCGCGGTCCTGGACGCGGTCGAGACGGTAACCGAGCGTGCGCGGGACGCCCCCGCTGGCGATGTTGGCCGGGTCGCAGTGGATCTCTGTGCGCTCGATGCCCGGCAGGGTGAACGCCACGTCCGTGAGCAGCGCGGTGGCCGTGCTCGCCAGGCCGCGCCGGGTGTGCGCCGAGTGCACCCAGTAGCCGATCTCCAGGGCGCCGGGCCCGACGCGGGCGTACAGGGCGACGCTGCCCAGCACGGCCGTCTGCCCGGGGTCGAACATGCCGTAGGCGTATTCGACGCCGTCGGCCCATGTGCGCGCGGCGCTCTGAAGGTAGGCCCGCTGCTTGTCCAGGGACGGCGCCTCCCTCGCCCAGGGCATCCACTCGCGCAGCCGTTCGTAGGACTCGGAGATGGCGTCCTGCAGGAGTTCGGCGTCGTCCTGCGACCAGCGCCGCAGCAGCAGGCCGGGGACTTCCAGACGTGGGGGCGGCCACGCTGATCCGTGCATGAGGCCATCGTGACCGACGCCCCGCCGCGTCGGCCAGCGCTTTTCAGGCGCGGGGGCGCAGCCCGTCGAAGACGATGCCCAGCGTGCGGCGCCGCAGGTCGTCGTCCCACGCCCCGTGCAGGGCGCCCTGGCAGGTGGCGGTGAGGATCGCCATGACCTCGTCCAGCGCGACGTCGGAGCGCACGGCCCCGGCGCGCTGTGCGGCCTCCAGCAGTTCGCCGACCACCTGTTCCAGGGCGCGGATCTGGTCGCCCGGCTCGGCGCCCATCCCCTCGGCGGCCAGCAGGCCGAGCACGGTGCGCACCCGCGCCGCCCGTTCCACCATGAACGCGAAGTAGTCGAAGAAGGCGGCGGCCGGGCCGGCGTCCGCCGACAGCGCGGCGGCCTCGTCGACCAGCCGGGTCCGCAGCTCCTTCATGATCGCCGCGAGCAGGTCGCGCTTGGTCGGGAAGTGCCGGAACACCGTGCCGATCGCCACCCCGGCGCGGGCCGCGACCTCCTCGGTGGAGGCGCTCTCGCCCTTCTCGGCGAACACCTCCTCGGCGGCGGCCAGGATGCGCGCCCGGTTGCGCCGCGCGTCGGCGCGCAGCCTCCGCCCCGCCTCGGCGGCGTCGTCAGCCCGGTCCGCCATCGTCCAGGGCGAAGTCGAGGTAGCGGTCGTAGGAGCGCTGCACGGCCGCCTTGCCGTCGGTGTAGACGATGCGCTTCCACCAGGCGCCGTACACGCGGCCGAAGTGGTAGGGCTCCAGCAGCCGCAGCGCCCTGCGGATCGTCCGCGGCCGCTCGGGGATGAAGTTGGGGTAGGACCACATGAAGCTGACCCAGCGGCGGTCCTGGACGACCTGCAGGATGTCGCCGGAGAACAGGGCGCCCTCCCCGTCCTCGCCGTCGCGCCAGTGCATCACCTGGCCCCCGGCGAAGTGCACGCCCGCGTTGATGAGGGTGAGCCCGTCGGCGATCTCCAGGGTGTCGCCCGACCAGTAGCGCACCGCGTCGTCGGGGCGCGCGACCCACTGGCGGTCGGCCTCGTGGATGTGGACGGGGGCGTCGAAGGCGTGCGCCCACTCGATCATCGTGCCGTAGTAGTGGGGATGGCTGATCGCGATCGCCGAGATCCCGCCCAGCTCGCGCACCTGGCGGACGAGGTCGTCGTCGATGTGGGTGATCATGTCCCACAGCACGTTGCCGGACGGCGTCCGCACCAGCAGGGCGCGCTGCCCGATGGCGGTGGGCGGCTCGGCGCCCACCCCGATCACGCCCTCCCCCTCCTCGGCGATCCGGCCGCGGTGCCCGGCGGCGCGCAGCTCCTCCAGGGTCGTCCACCGCTGCCCGTCCCACCCGACGTACTGCCGTTCGTCCAGGCAGATCGGGCAGTCCTCGCGCGGCTCCCCGTACTGCACGCCGCACGTCACACAGATCGGATGCCTCATGATCGCCATTGTTCCCGAATGCCCCGAGCCCATCCGGCCGGCCCCGCCGCGGCGTCATCGGGCGGCCGCCGACAAGTGATCTGGGAGGGTTTGTCGGGGAGGGGGTGCGTCGGCGAGGATGGGGCGTTCGTCGCGTGGCGGGGGCGGGAAGGAAACGCCGTGGAGGACTGGCCGAGGATTCTTGACGAGATCGTCGCGGGCACCGAGCGCGTCACGGACACGCTGTCGCGGCTCACCGACGACGACATGCGCGCCCCGTCCGCGCTTCCGGGCTGGACGCGGGGCCACGTGGGCACCCACATCGCCCGTAACGCCGACTCGCTGTGGAACCTGCTGGAGTGGGCGCGCACCGGCGTGGAGATCCCCCAGTACCCCAGCATGGAGGCGCGCAACGCCGACCTGGCGGCGGGCGCGGGACGCGGCGCCGGTGAGATCGCCGACGACGTGCGGGAGGCGTCCGCGCGGTTCGCCGCCCAGGCGCGCCGGCTGCCGGACGAGGCGTGGCGGCACACCGTGCGCGGCATGGCGGGGTGGCGGTTCCCCGCCTGGTACGTGATGTACATGCGCTGGCGGGAGGTCGAGGCGCACCATGTCGACCTCGCGGCCGGCTACGGCCCCGCCGACTGGCCCGAGCCGTACGTGCGGTGGGCGCTGACCAGCACGCTGAACGACCTGGCCGCCTCGCCCGCCGACGGCTGGGGCGAGCTGGCCGGGTTCCGCCTGACCGCCACCGACGCCGACATGGCCGCCGACACCGCCGACCTCGGCCGGTCCGGCGAGGCGGAGATCTCCGGGCCGGGGCGCGTGCTGCTGGCCTGGCTGTGCGGCCGCGCCGGCGGCGAGGGGCTGGCCGTCCACCCCGACGGGCCGCTGCCCACCCCGCCGCCCTGGCCGCACGCTCCCAGCGGTTTCTGAGCGGGCCCGGAGGCGACCGCCGGGGCCGGGCCGGCCGTCGCCGGGCCGGGTCAGCCGTCGCCGGGGCCGAGGTCGGGGTCGCCGGACAGGCGGCGCAGGGCGTCCAGCGAGCGCACGGTGATCACGTTGCGGGCCACGCCGAGGCCGCCGCGCACCCGTTCGCCCGCCAGGATCTGGGCGACCTTGCGGCGGCCCATGCCCGCCCAGCGGCCGAGGTCCTGCTGGTGGACGGGCACGTTGATCTCGTAGCCGCCGCCCGGTCCGGGACGGCCGAAGCGCGCCGTGAGCCGCAGCAGGCGGCTGGCCAGGCGGCGTTCGGCGTCGTCGGGGAAGTGCGCGACGCGCAGCTCGTTGGCGTCGCGCAGCCGCTCGGCGAGCACCGCGGCCACCGCCCACGCGGCGCCCGGGTGGGCGTCCAGGACGGCCCGGAACCGCGCCGCGGGCACCACCAGCGCCTCCACCGAGGTGAGCGCCTCCACGTTGGCGTGCCGGACGCCGCCGTCCACCGCCTCCAGTTCGCCGACCACGTCGCCGGGGCCGAGCACGTCCAGGATGGCGATCTCGCCGGCGTGGTCCACCCACACCTTCACCGCGCCCTGGAGCAGGACGTACACCTGGGCGCCGCGGGTGTGCTCGCGCGTCAGGAAGGTGCCCGGTTTGATCATGGCCGTGGTGGCGGCCTCGCGCAGCGCCTTGCGCGCGCGTTCGGGGAGGGCGTCCCAGAACGTGGTGATGCGCGGGGTGGTGGTGGTCAACTCGCCTCCTCTCCGCTCCCGGCAGGCGGAAGCCGCACAGGTCCCCCCGATCCCAGTGAAACGTGGCGGTGCGCCGGTGAACCGCGTAGAACGACACAAGTGCCGAAACCACCCGAAGATCATTCTGCCCGAGCGGGGTCCTCGTCGTCATCGGCCCGGTCCGACCGCAGCCACTGGTCGATGGCCTGGACGCGGCGCGCGCAGTCCGCGGCGGCGGCGTGGTCGCCGAGGGCCAGGTGCGACGCGCGCCGCCGGTCCAGCGCGGCGCGCTGGCCGCGCAGGTCGCCCATGTCGCGGCGGATGGCGATCTCGGCGTCGAAGTGCTCGACGGCGCGGGCGTGCCGGTCGAGGCGCTGGCAGGCGCGTCCCATGGTGTGCAGGGAGTAGGCCTGCTCGCGGGTGTCGCCGAGCTCGGCGGCGGTGTCGAGCGCGCGCCGTCCCGTCTCCAGCGCCTCCTCGGCCTTGTCCAGGTTCAGGTAGATGGACGCCAGGTGCACCAGCGCGGTGCCCTCGCTGTGCCGGTCGCCGACCTCGCCGAGGACGCGCAGCGCCTCCATCTCCATGTCGAGGGCCTTCTCGGGACGGCCGCTGCGCAGCAGCACCATGGCGTAGGTGTCCAGGCCGACGCCCATGCCGTAGGAGTCGTCGATCTCGCGGCGGATCGCCAGCGCCTGCCGGGCGGCGTGCTCGGCCTCCTCGTGCATGCCCAGTTGCAGGTAGGTGCGGGCGAGGCTGCCGAGCGTCGTGGCCAGCCCGCCCCGGGCGCCCAGGCGGTGCCACAGGTCCAGCGCCTCCAGGCCGAGGACGAACGCCTCCTGGTGGCGTTCCAGGCGGCGCAGCACCAGCGACAGGTGCTCCAGGTCGTGCGCCTCGCCGTGCTGGTCGCCGATCTCCCGGCGGATCTCCAGGGCGCGCAGGAGCTGTTCGCGCGCCTCGGGGTAGCGGCCCAGGCGCCAGCACACGATGCCGATCTGGGCGAGGGTCTCGGCCTCACCGTGCCGGTCGCCGACCTCGCGGTGCAGCCGCAGCGCCTCCCCGCAGTAGCTGAACGCCTCGGCGAACCGGGCCGCGTCGCACATCAGCATGCCGAGGGTGGCGAGCGCGCGGGCCTCGCCGTGCCGGGCGCCCAGCGCGCGGTAGGTGCTCAGCGCCTCCTGGGCGTCCTGCAACGCCAGGTCGCGCAGGCCCAGCGCGTTGTACATGCGGGCCAGTTCGGTGAGCGCCTGCGCGGCGCCGAACCGGTCGGCCTGTTCCTGGCGGATGTACAGGGCCTCCAGGGCACGTGACACGGCGGCGTGCACGGCGCCCTTGCGCCGGTGCACCTGCGCGAGGGTGAGCAGGGCCTCGGCCACCCCGGGCATGTCGCCGATCTGGCGGCGGATGCGCAGCGCTCCGCCCGCGTGCTCCAGGGCGGCGTCGTAGGCGGCCAGGCCCAGGTGGGCGCGGGCCAGGATCTCCTGCGCGTCGGCGATGCCGCCGCCGTCCCCCAGCTCCCGGTGGATGCCCAGGGAGCGCCGCGCGTGGACGATGGCCGTCGGGTAGCGGCCCAGGGTGGTGTGCACGTCGGCCAGGGTCGCCAGCGCCGCGGCCTCGCCGAACCGGTTCGGCGGGTCCAGCGACCGGAAGCCGCGCCGGGCGTCCTCGCCGTACCCGATGGCCTGGACGGACCGTCCGACCACGGCGTGCGCGACGGCCAGGTTGTGCAGCATGACGGCGGCGGCCGTCCAGTCCTCCTCGGTGCGCGCGGCGTGCAGGCCCGCCTGCTGCACGGCGATGTTGTCGTCGGTGTAGCGGCGGAAGTGCTGGAAGTCGAACAGCGCGTCGGCCAGCTCCCAGCAGGTCCGGTGCAGGCCCAGCCGGGCGGCCTGGTTCACGGCCGCCACCAGGTTGCGTCGTTCCGCCTCGAACCACGACAGGCTCAGGGCCCGTTCGGACGCCGAGTTCTCCCCGGGCGTGTCCGCGGTCTCGTCGTCGGCGGCGTGCAGCGCGGGACGGCGGCGCCGTCCCAGCGCGTCCCCGGCCCGCCGCGCGTCGGCCAGGTAGCGGGCCAGCATGCGGCGCTGCGCGGCCAGGCGGTCGTTGTCGGCGTCCTCGATGAGGGCGCGTTCGCGGGCGAAGTCGCGCAGCAGGTCGTGCATGCGGTACCGGCCGGGTGCGACGTCGTGCACCAGGTACGCCTGCCGCAGCCCTTCCAGGCATTCGCGTGCCTCGTCCTCCGGACGGGCCAGCAGCGCGGCCAGGACGCGGGGCGTGAAGTCGGGACCGGCCGGCAGGCCGAGCCTGCGGAACGCGGCGCGCTGGTCACGGCGCAGCCCCCGGTAGGCGACCTCGAAGGTGGGGCTGAGCACGCCGTGCAGGGCGTGCGGGCCGCCGGCGCCGTGCGGGCCGGCCTCGCGCAGCCCGCCGCCGTAGCCTCCGCCGCCGTAGCTCCCGGAGGCCGCGCCGTCGGGGTCGGCGAGCTGGCGAAGCGTCTCCTCGATCGGCTCGCCGGGGTTGTCGGCCAGCCGTCCCGCCATGATGCCGAGGGCCAGCGGCAGGAGCCCGCACTCGCGGGCGAGCCGCACGGCGGCGCCGCGTTCGTCCCGCACCCGGCGGTCGCCGGGGCCGAGCACCGCGGCGAACAGGTCGACCGCCTCGTCCGGCGCCATCTCCCGCAGCTCCAGCGTGCGGATGTCGGCGCCCTCCAGCAGCACGGGCAGCCGCCGGCGCGTCGTCACCACCGCCAGGCCCGCGCCCATGGCGGCCAGCAGCGGACGGACCTGCTCGGCGTCGGCGGCGTTGTCCAGCACCAGCAGGGCGCGCCGCCCGGCCAGCAGCGAACGGCACTGCGCGGCCAGCTCGGCCTCGCCGCGCGACAGCTGGTCGCCGGGCACACCGAGACCGCGCAGCACCTGCCCCATCGCCTCGGCCGCGGTGACCGGCGCGCGGCTCGTGCCGCGCAGGTCGGTGAAGACGACGCCGTCGGGGAAACGGTCGGCGACCCGGTGCGCCCAGTGCAGCGCCAGCGTCGTCTTGCCGACGCCCGCCATGCCCTCGATGACGACGGCGCGCGGCGTCTCGGCCTGCGACACCAGCATGTCGAGCTTGCCGAGGCTGACGACGCGCCCGGTGAAGTACGGGTTGTCGGCCGGCAGGCGCGGTGCCGCTCCCCCGGACGGCTCCAGCGGCACCGGCGTGGGTGCGGCGATGACGGCGCCGGACGCCCCCGCCGCCGCAGCGGGCGCGGCAGCGGTCGCCAGGGGGACGGCGTCCCCCACGGACACGGCCCCGGCGGCGACGTCCGGCAGCAGGGCCGACCAGTCGTCGCCCCACGGCCCGGCCGCCCGGCGCAGCGCCTCGGCGTCCAGGATGATGAGGGGACGGCTGCGGCGGTCCAGGATTCCCTTGGCGCGCCACCGCCGGAACCAGCGCACCAGGGTCTCGCGGGAGATGCCCGCCCAGTTCGCCAGCTCCGCCTGGCTGAGCCGCGTCGGCACCTCGATGCCGCGGGCGGTGCGTTCACCGAAACGGTGCGCCAGTTCCAGCAGGTGGTAGGCCAGGCGTTGCGGATGCTCGGCCCCGCGCACCGCGTGCCGCCTGCCCCCGAACGTGACGCTCTGCGCGACCGCGTGCATCATCGCCTCGGTCACGCGCGGGTTGGCGGCCAGCAGCCCGGCGAACTTCCCCCGGTCGACGCGCAGCGCGGTGACGTGGTCCAGCGCCGCCACCGACCCGCGCTGCGGATGCCCCCACGGCGCCAGCGCGCCCACCAGGTCGCCCGACCCGAACAGATCGATGATGGACTCGTCGCCCTCGCTGGAGTCCACGAACTCCTTGGCGACGACGTTGCCGGACGTGCGCGCGCTGGCCTTGAACACCACGTACACGCCCGCGGCCGTCACCCCCTGGTGGCACAGCATGCCGCCGGGAGGGATGTCGGTGCGGCGTCCCATCGCCCGCAGCGCCTGCCGGTCGGTGGCCGACAGCAGCTCCCAGAAGCTTCCGGGCCGTACGTCATGGTCGATCAACGCTCACCCGCCCACGCCGGTCGCGACCACGGCCAGGGTCCAGCAGACGCACAGCACGGCGGTCGCCACCCCCCACACCACCGCCTGCCAGGCCAGCTCGCAGCAGCGGTGCGCCGCCGCCAGCAGCCGCCGCAGCTCCTCGTCGAGCACCCGCCCGTCCAGCGCCGTGCCGAGCGCGAACGGCGTCCACGGCACGCCCGGGTCGAGCGGCGCGCCCGTGCGGCCCCGGATCTCGCCGAGCGCGGCCACCACCGTCAGGCGCGACCGGACGGCCAGCCCCGCCGACATCGTGAACGTCACCGCGACCGGCGCCAGCAGCACCAGCGGGAGGACGCCCAGCCGGCCGCCCCCGTGGGCCAGCTGGGTCAGCACTCCGACCAGCACCAGGACCAGCACGGCCGCGGCGACCGCCGCGTCCTGCCCGCACGTCCGCAGCAGGCCCTCGGCCGCCCCGAGGAGATGGTCCGCCCGGACCGCCTCGTTCGCCGGGCCGCCCGGCCGCGGCGCCGTGCCGCGCTCGAAGGGGGACCTCGTCACCACCGCGTCACCGTCCTCCCGGGTCGCTGTCTCCGACCACCTAGGACGATGGTGGTACGGAACAGACGAAAACTCCGTCCGGTACGGCACTGTCCGGTTGAGTCTGGCGACTCAAACCGCCCGCGCGCACGACCGGACCGGCGATGCGGGAAGATGGTCGTCCGGCCGGGCCCCGCCCCCCGGCCGCGGACCGACGGGAGGACGGCGATGAGCTACACCGGAAACGTCGAGGTCGGCGGCAGGCCGGACGTGCGGGAGCTGCCCGGCCTGACGATCACCAAGGTGGCGGTCGGCCCGTACGACAACAACGCCTACCTGCTGCGCTGTACCGCCACCGGCGACCAGCTGCTGATCGACGCGGCCAACGAGGCGCCCCGGCTGCTGGAGCTGATCGGCGACGGGCCGCTCGGCCGGATCGTCACCACGCACCGGCACCAGGACCACTGGATGGCGCTCAGCGAGGTGGTCAAGGCGACCGGCGCTCCCGTGGCGGCCCATCCGCTGGACGCCGAGGCGCTGCCCGAACCGGTCGCCGAGCCGGTCGAGCACGGCGACGCCGTCCGCGTGGGCGAGGCGACGCTGGAGGTCGTCCACCTGCGCGGCCACACGCCCGGCTCGATCGCGCTGCTGTACGACGCGGGCGGCGAGCTGGCCGACGGCCCGCACCTGTTCACCGGCGACAGCCTGTTCCCCGGCGGGGTGGGCAACACCTGGGGCGACCCGGTGCGCTTCCGGCGGCTGCTGTCGGACGTGGAGGAGCGCGTCTTCGACC
Organism: Actinomadura sp. NPDC047616; assembly: GCF_040642915.1. Lineage (NCBI taxonomy): Bacteria > Bacillati > Actinomycetota > Actinomycetes > Streptosporangiales > Thermomonosporaceae > Actinomadura > Actinomadura sp. NPDC047616. Next base: position 123,723 of record NZ_JBEYTB010000005.1, on the reverse strand, counting down.
GGCTGCCCGACGCGACCTGGTTCTACCCCGGTCACGGCAAGGACTCCACGCTCGGCCGTGAACGCCCGTCCCTGCCCGAATGGCGCGAACGCGGCTGGTAGGGGGTCACACCAGCAGCCCGCCGGTGGCGCGGATGTTCTGACCGGTGATCCACCGCGCGTCCGGCCCGGCCAGGAACGCCACGACGTCGGCGATGTCGGACGGCTGCCCGAGGCGCCGCAGGGCCGTGAACGCCACGGTGCCCTCCAGCGCCTCCGGCGGGTTGGAGGAGCGCAGCAGGTCGGTGTCGGTCGCGCCCGGCGAGACGGTGTTGACGGTGACGCCGCGCTCCCCGAACTCCCGCGCGGCGACGGCGGTGAACTGCTCCAGCGCCGCCTTGCTCGCCCCGTACAGGGCGTGGCCGGGCGCGGGCACGACGGTGTTGAGCGTGGAGACGTTGATGACGCGGCCCCCGTCGCGCAGCAGCGCCGCGGCCCGGCGCATCGCCAGCAGCGGCACCTTGGCGTTGACCGTCATCACCCGGTCGAAGTCCTCGGCGGTGACGTCGGCGATCGGCACGCGCGGGTTGACGGCGGCGTTGTTGACCAGAATGTCCAGGCCGTCGCCGACCGGTGCGAACAGCGCGTCCAGGCTGCCCGGATCCGCGTGGTCGGCGCGGACCGCGACGACGTTGTCCGCACCGCATTCCTCGACGACCTCGTCGGCCGCCCGCCGGTCCTCGCGGTAGCTGAACACGACCCGGGCGCCGTCACGCGCCAGCCGCCGCACGATGGCGCGCCCGATCCCCCGCGAGCCGCCGGTCACGACGGCGGTCTTTCCGTTGAGCGTCATGGCGCGGGACGGTAGTCGCGCCGCCGTGCGATGTCTTGAACGAATGCGAACAGCGCGACGGGCGTCATGCCGCTCATCGCCCGCACCTCGCGGGTCAGGTGCGGCTGGTCGGCGTACCCGCAGGCGACGGCCGCGCCGAGGGTGGCGGCCGGCGCGCTGAGCGCCCACACGGCCCGCTGGAACCGGGCGACCCTGGCGACCGTCTTCGGCGTCAGCCCGACGTGCCTCCGGAACCCGACCTCCAGGCGCCGGCGGCTGACCCCCAGCTCGGCCGCCAGCCCCCCGACCAGCAGCCGCTCGCTCTGCAGCCGCCGCCAGGCGTGCGTCACCAGGTCGTCCGTCCTGCGCGGCGGCCGCAGCCACGCCGTGAACGACTCGTCCAGCACGGCGAACCGCGCCCGCCAGTGCGGCGCCTCGCCCAGCCGTTCGGCCAGCAGCTCCGCGCGGTCGCCGAGCAGGTCCGCCAGGTCGACGGTGGCGCCTCCCAGTTCCCCCATGGGAACGCCGAGCAGCGCGGCCACGCCGACGGGCGTCAGCCCCACCGTGACGCCGTGCCGCCACGGGGCGGGGTCGTCCAGGACCGGCGTCCCGCGCGGGCCGGTGACGAGCCGCACCGGCCGGGCGACGTCGACGATCAGCGTGGTGAAGTTCAACGGCAGGATCGTGCGCCGCACCGGCCCGTCCCCTGTGGTACGGAACCCCGAATAGCCGACGACGTAGGGCCGCAGCCGCGGATGCGGCCGCCCCGTGACCGCCTCGCACCGCCCCGGCCCGGCGTCCGCCATGGAATGGATCTGCACGGCTCGATTCTGTCCCGGGCGTGAAGGCGACACCGTGACCGGCCGGGCATGCTAACGTCCGGCCTCATGGAGTGACGTATCGGCCATCTGGTTCAGCACGCGTCGTCTGAGCACGGCTCCGGCGCGTGACGGTTCGTGTTGTCACTTCTTCCGGATCGGATTCTTCATTCATGCGTGAAACGAACGATGACCAGGCGTTCCTGGACGGGCTGGCCGACCTGCTCGCCGCGTTGCCGGCGGTGCGGGCCGTCACTCTGGGAGGGTCGCGGGCCCAGGGCACGCACCGTCCCGACAGCGACTGGGACCTGGCCGTGTACTACCGGGGCGGCTTCGACCCCGACGACCTGCGCGCCCTCGGGCTGCCCGGGGAGGTCTCCGAGGTCGGCGAATGGGGCGGCGGCGTGTTCAACGGCGGCGCGTGGCTGACCGTCGACGGGCGCCGTGTCGACGTCCACTACCGCGACCTCGACGTCGTGGAACACCAGCTCGCCGAGGCGCGGGAAGGGCGCTTCCACATCGAGCCGTTGATGTTCCATCTCGCCGGGATCCCGAGTTACCTGGTCGTCGGCGAACTGGCCCTCAACCGGGTGCTGCGCGGGGAGCTGCCGCGGCCGGAGTACCCGGCGGCGCTGCGTGCGGCGGCGCCGAGGCGGTGGCGCGCCAACGCGCAGCTGACGCTGGCGTACGCCAAGGCCAATCACGCGCCGCACGGCAGGTTGACCGAGGTCTCCGGCGCCCTCGCCACCGCCGCGATGCAGTCCGCCCACGCCGTCCTCGCGGCACGCGGCGAGTGGGTGACGAACGAGAAGACCCTGCTCGGCCGCGCCGGTCTGCGCGACGTCGACCGGATCGTCGCCGGCCTCGCCCCCGACCCCGCGTCCCTGACGAGGGCGATCGAGGAGGCCGAGACGCTATTCGCCGCCCGCTAGCACGGTGACGTCGGTGTGGGAGCCCCGGGCTCCCACACCGACGGCGACCCGGCCCGCGGGGGCGTCGGAGGCTATCTGCGGGTGGTCGTCGCTGGAAATCGTGAGGCGCAGGCGGTGGCCGGCGCCGAGGCGGTGATGGGCGGCCGCGAGGAGGGCGGCTCCGATCGTCGTGGTGGCTGTCCGGGAACGTACGCGCATGCTGTCCGCCTTCCGGGGTCCTGGGACGCACGGACAGTAGGTGCGGCCGGTGAGGGCGGTCCAACATCAATGACGTATGGATCGATGCGTCCCTGTCATAGGGCGAGGTCGGTCCATTCGGAGAGCGGCGCGCCGTCCTCCGCGGCGGTCTCCAGCAGGTCCAGGAAGCGCCGGACGGCGGGGGCCTGCGGACGGCGCGGGTCGAACAGGACGCCGATGGGGCGGGTCAGCGCCGGGCCGGTCAGGCGGCGCCGGTCCAGGCGGGCGAACTCGATGAGCGGCAGCACCAGGCCGGGGACGGCGGACACGCCGAGCCCGGCGGCGGCAAGCCCGGCGACGGCGGCGATGTTGCGGGCCTCGGTGACGGGGCCGAGGCGGACGCCGGCGTCCCGCAGGGCCCGGTCGGCGAACGCGCGCACGCTGCTGACCCTGTCGAACGCGATGAACGCCTCGCCTCCCAGCTCGTGCCAGGCCAGCGGCTCGTCCGTGCCGCCGAAGCGGTGCCCGCGCGGGAACACGCAGTAGAAGCGGTCGGCGGCGATCTGGTGGAAGGCCAGGGCGTCCGGCGGTTCGGTCAGGACGGTCACGGCGAGGTCGGCGCGTCCCGTCCGGACCCGGTCGAGGACCTGGCCGAGCAGGCCGTCCTCGATCTGGATCCGCACGTCGGGGTGGTCGCGGCGGAACCGGGACACGATCGGCGGCAGCAGCGTGGCGGCCAGCGACGGCAGGGTGGCGACGCGGACCAGGCCGCGGGTGCCGGCCAGGAAGCCGGTGAAGTGGTTGACGCCGCGGTCGAACTCGCCGACGACGCGCTCGGCGACGTCGGCGAACTCGCGTCCGGCGGGCGTCAGCAGGACCCGGCGGGTGGTGCGTTCGAACAGCGTGATGCCGACCCGGCGCTCCACCTCGGCCACGGTGCGGCTGAGCGACGACTGGGCGAGCCGCATCCGCTCCCCCGCCGCGGTGAAGCTGCCCTCGCGGGCGACGGCCAGCACCACCCGCAGTTGCTGGATGGTGAGATCCATGTCCTCCTCGCATCAATCTATGTGGGATTGATGTTGGACGAACAAGAGTGTCGCGCCTCACACTCTCTGGCAACCCCGGAGAGGAGGTGGGCTCATGGTGGCCGCGCTGGGCTTCGTCACCATCGGGCTGTTTCTGGCCCTGACCCTCACCAGAAAGGTGTCGGTGCTGCTCGCGCTGGTGCTGGTGCCGGTGGCCGCCGCGCTGGTGGGCGGGTTCGGCGCCGAGCTGGGCGACATGGCGGCCAAGGGCGTCGTCAAGGTGGCCCCGGTCGCCGTCATGATCACCTTCGCGGTGCTCTACTTCAGCCTGATGATCGACACCGGGCTGTTCGACCCGGTGATCCGGCGGGTGCTGGCCTGGGCCAAGGGCGACCCGATGCGGATCACGGTGGGCACCGCGGTGCTGACGCTGCTGGTGGCGCTGGACGGCGACGGCGCGTCCACGTTCCTGATCACCGTGTCGGCGCTGCTGCCGATCTACCGGCGGCTGGGCATGCGGCCGCTGGTGCTGACCGGCGTGGTGTGCCTGGGCGCCGGGGTGATGAACCTGGTGCCGTGGGGCGGCCCGACCGCCCGCGCCATGGCCGCGCTGAAGCTGGACGCCTCAGACGTGTTCGTCCCGCTGCTGCCCGCGATGGCGGCCGGGATCGCCTGGGTGCTGGCCGCCGCGTACTTCATCGGACGCCGCGAACGGGCCCGGCTGCTGGCCGAGGGCGCGCGGCTGCCGGATCCGCGGACCGGGGTGCCGGCCTCCGGTCCCGGCACCCCGAAGGCCGACGAGCTGAGCGCCCCGTCCGCGCCGCGTGACGCGCGGTTCTGGTTCAACCTCGCGCTGACGGTCGTGCTGGTGGTGGCGCTGGTGGCGCAGGCGATGCCACTGGAGGTGCTGTTCGCGCTGGCGTTCGCGGTCGCGCTGGTGGTCAACCGGCCGACCTGGAAGCAGCAGCAGGAGCTGCTGGAGCGGCACGGCGCCAACGTCGTCCTGGTCACCACCATGATCTTCGCGGCGGGCGTGTTCACCGGCGTCCTCGGCGGCACCGGCATGATCACCGAGATGTCGAAGGCGATCGTGTCGGTGGTGCCGGACGGCACCGGCGGGATCCTGCCGGTCGTCACGGCGGTGACGAGCATGCCGCTCAGCCTGGTGTTCACCCCGGACGCCTACTACTACGGCGTGATGCCGGTGGTCGCCGAGACGTCCGCCGGGCTCGGCGGCGACCCGGCCGCCATCGCCCGGGCGGCGATCCTCGGGCAGATGACGACCGGGTTCCCGCTCAGCCCGCTCACCGCGTCCACGTTCATCCTCATGGGGATGGCCAAGGTCGAGCTCGGCGCGCACCAGCGGTTCATCTTCGCGTGGGCGTTCGGCACCACGCTGGTGATGACCGCCGTCGCCCTGCTCACCGGCGCCATCTGACCGGCCTACCTCGGGGGTTGTCCTTCCACATGCGAGCGAACACCACCATGCGGATCGGCTGCGGCGCGGGATTCTCCGGCGACCGGATCCCGCCCGCCGTCGACCTGGTCGAGCGCGGCGACCTGGACGTGCTGGTGCTGGAGTGCCTGGCCGAGCGCACCATCGCGCTCGGCCAGCGCCGGCGCCTGCGCGACCCCGCGCACGGGTACGACCCGCGTCTGCGCGCGCGCCTGTCGGCGCTGCTGCCCGCCGCGGTCCGGCGCGGCGTGCCCGTCGTCAGCAACATGGGCGCGGCCAATCCGCGCGCCGCCGGGGAGGCCGCCCGCGCCGTGGCCGCCGAGCTGGGCCTGGACGGCGTCCGGGTCGCCGTGGTCACCGGCGACGACGTGCTCGACCGGATCGACCTGGACGCCCCGGCGCTGGAGGACGGCCGTCCGCTCGCCGAGCACGGGCCGGTGATCTCCGCCAACGCCTATCTGGGCGCCGACGCCCTGCTGCCCGCCGTCGCGTCCGGCGCCGACGTGGTGCTGACCGGCCGGGTCGCCGACCCGTCGCTGTTCCTGGCGCCGCTGGCGCACGGCCTCGGCTGGGACCCGGCCGACTGGCCGCGCGTGGCCGCCGGGACGCTCGTGGGGCACCTGCTGGAATGCGCGGGCCAGATCACCGGCGGCTACTTCGCCGACCCGGGACGCAAGGACGTGCCCGGCGTGGCCGACCTCGGGTTCCCGTTCGCCGACGTGCGCCCCGACGGAACGGCCACGGTGAGCAAGCTGCCGGGCACCGGAGGGCTGGTCACCCGCGCCACCGTCCGCGAGCAGCTGCTGTACGAGATCACCGACCCGGCCGCCTACCTCACCCCCGACGTGGTGCTCGACCTGCGCGGCGTCACGGTGGACGAGGTGGGACGCGACGCCGTGCGGGTGCGGGGCGCGGCGGGACGGCCGCGTCCGGACACGCTCAAGGTCAGCGTCGGCTACCACGCCGGGCACCGCGCCGAGGCCGGGATCTCCTACGACGGCCCGGGCTCGCGGCGCCGCGCCGAGCTGGCCGGGGAGATCGTCGCGTCCCGGCTCGCCTCCGCCGGCGTCCGGCTGCGCGTGGGCGTGATCGGGGCGGACGGCGAGGAGTGCCGCCTGCGCGTCGCCGCCCTGGCGTCCACGCCCGAACGCGCCGACGACGTCTGCCACGAAATGGAGGCGCTCTACACCAACGGACCGGCGGGCGGCGGCGGCGTGCGCACCGCGGTCACCGACGTCGTCGGCATCGTGTCGACGCTGCTGCCCCGCGAGGCCGTCACGCCCGCCACCGAGATCCTGGAGGACGCCCGTGCGCGCGAGACTGCATGACGTCGCCCACGCCCGCACCGGCGACAAGGGCGACACCTCGACCGTGTCGATCTTCCCGTACCGGGACGAGCACTACCCCGACCTGGTGCGCGAGCTGACGCCTGAGGTGGTGCGCCGCCATCTGGGCGGGCACGTGCGCGGCGAGGTGGTGCGCTACGAGCTGCCGAGCCTGTGCGCGCTGCACTTCGTGTGCCGCCAGTCGCTGGACGGCGGCGTCACCACCTCGCTGGCCCTGGACACCCACGGCAAGGGCCTCAGCTCCCGCCTGCTCTCTTTGGAGATCGAGATCCGCGGGGACTGATCACCGAGACGGATCGCCGCGGCGGGCCGGCGGCCGGGCAGAATGGCGGGATGGCCGCACAGGTGATCGTCCGCCCCGCCGTGGCCGCGGACCTCCCGGCGGTGGCCGGGATCTTCGAGCACTACGTCCGCCGCACGGTGACCACGTTCGAGGAGACCGCGCCGGACGTCGCGGCGTGGCGGCGGCGGCTCGACGAGCTCACCGGGCGGGGCCTGCCGTTCCTGGTCGCCGAAACGCCCGAGGACGGGCGGGTCGCCGGGTACGCGTACGCGGCGCCGTGGCGGCCCAAGCCCGCCTACCGGCACACCGTCGAGGACTCGATCTACGTGGCGCCCGGCCGGACCGGGCGCGGGCTGGGCCGGGCGCTGCTGGGCGCGCTGCTGGAACGGTCCGGCGAGGCGGGCGCGCGGCAGATGATCGCCGTGATCGCCGACACCGGCGACGACGCCTCGGCCGCGCTGCACGCCCGGTTCGGGTTCGTCCCGGCGGGGCGGCTCAGCCGCGTGGGGTTCAAGCACGGCCGCTGGGTCGACACCGTGCTCATGCAGCGGGAACTGGACGGCCCACCGCGTCAGGCGTGACCGGCGAGCAGGGCCTCGGGGACGTCGGCGTGGCGGGCGCGCAACCACTCGCCCAGGGCCTTGGCCTGCGGGTCGAAGCGGGCCTGTGCCGCGACGCCTTCCCCCAGCAGGCCCTCCACCACGAAGTTGAGGGCGCGCAGGTTGGGCAGCACGTGGCGGCGGACGGGCAGGCCGGCGGTCTCGGGCAGCAGGCGGCGCAGCTCCTCGACGGTCAGGGCGTGGGCGAGCCAGCGCCAGGCGTCGTCCGTGCGCGCCCACACGCCCAGGTTGGCGTCACCGCCCTTGTCGCCGCTGCGGGCGCCGATCACCGTGCCGAGCGGGACCCGCCGGGTCGGCTGCCCGGCGGGCAGCGGTTCGGGGAGCGGCGCGTCGTCCACGTCGGACGGCTCGCGGGTCGCCGGGGCCGGGGGGATGCCGACGCGTGAACCGTCCGGCAGCACCGCGACGTGCGGTACCTCGGCGGCGTCGACGAAGGCCGCCGAGTAGACGCCGTAGGGGGAGGCGTCCGAGGGCGGCGCGGTGACGTGGAACCCCGGGTAGCTGGCCAGCGCCAGCTCGATCGCGGCGCCGCTGAACGCCCGTCCGACCACGGCGGCGTCGGCGTCCTTGACCTCGCAGTGCAGCAGGGCGCTGGCCTCCTGCTCGGTGCCGGCGTCCGGGCGGTCGGTGCGGGCGAGCGTCCAGCGGATGTGCGCGGGCGGGCGGTCTTCGAGGGCGCGTTCGAGCTGGTCGCGCACGAGGGCGGCCTTGGCCTCGATGTCCAGCCCGGTCAGCACGAACGTGGTGGCGTTGCGGAAGCCGCCGAGGCGGTTGAGGCACACCTTGAGGCGAGGCGGCGGGGGTTCGCCGCGCGCCCCGCTGATCCGGACGCGGTCGGGTCCGTCGCCGGTGAGGGTCAGGGTGTCGAAGCGGGCGGTGACGTCGGGGCCGAGGTAGCGGGCGCCGCCGATCTCGTACAGCAGCTGCGCGGTGACCGTGCCGACGGTGACGGCGCCGCCCGTCCCCTCGTGCTTGGTGATCACGCTGGTGCCGTCGGCGTGCACCTCGGCGATCGGGAAGCCGGGCGCGGCGACGTCGTGCTCGGTGAAGAACGCGTAGTTGCCGCCGGTCGCCTGGGCGCCGCACTCGATGACGTGCCCGGCCGCGACCGCCCCGGCCAGCGCGTCGAAGTCGTCGCGGGCCCAGCCGAACCGCGCGGCGGCCGGGCCGACGACCAGCGAGGCGTCGGTGACGCGGCCGGTCACGACGACGTCGGCGCCGGCGCGCAGGCATTCGGCGATGCCCCACGCGCCCAGGTAGGCGTTGGCGGTCAGCGGTCGCCCGAGGCCGAGCTCGGCGGCGCGCGGCAGCAGGTCGTCGCCCTCGACGTGGGCGACGGCGACGTCCAGGCCGAGCCGGCAGGCCAGTTCCCGCACGCGGTCGGCCAGCCCGGCGGGGTTCAGCCCGCCCGCGTTCGTGACGATCTTGACGCCCCGGTCGGCGGCCTCGCCGAGGGTGTCCTCCATCTGCCGCAGGAACGTGCGGGCGTAGCCGCGGGCGGGGTCCTTCAGCCGGTCGCGGCCGAGGATCAGCATGGTCAGCTCGGCGAGGTAGTCGCCGGTCAGCACGTCCAGGGGCCCGCCGGTGAGCATCTCGCGGACGGCGGCGAACCGGTCGCCGTAGAAGCCGGACGCGTTGCCGATCCGGATCACGCCCGCTCCTCCGGCTCGCGGCCGGCGCCGGGCGGGCCGGCGAACGCCTGCGCGATCTCCAGCCAGCGGGCGGCGTCGGCGCCGACGGCGGTCAGGCCGGTGTCGGCGGGGTGCCGCCGTTGCGTGACGACGAGGCAGAAGTCCAGCGCGTCGCCCGTGACGCGCTGCGGGGCGTCTTCGGGTCCCCAGGTCCAGACGTCACCGTCCGGGCCGGTCAGCTCGACCCGGAACGGTTCGCCGGGGGGCTGCAGCCCGTGCACGCCGAACGCGAAGTCGCGGGTGCGCACGCCGATGTGGGCGACGTGCCGGATCCGCGCGGTGGGCGCGCGGCCGACGCCGAGCGCGTCGTACACGTCCTGCGCGTGCGCCCAGGTCTCCATCAGCCGGGCGGTCGCCATGGACGCCGCGGTCATCGGCGGCCCGTACCAGGGCAGCCGCCGCCCCTCGGGGACGGCGGCGAGCGCGGCGGCGAGGTCGGCCCGGCCGCGCCGCCACGCGGCGAGCAGCTCGGCGCGCGGGGTGCGGGCGCCGTCGCGCGCCGCGTCGTCGATGTACCCGGGACCGCCCTCGGCGGCGCGCCGCAGCTCGGCGGGGAAGTCGTCCGGGGTGCGCGCCGCGATGAGCGCCCTGGCGTCCGTCCAGGCCAGGTGGGCGATCTGGTGCGCGATCGTCCAGCCCTCCGCCGGGGTGGGGGTCGACCAGTCCACGTCCGCGCGCGCGACCAGCTCGTCCAGCTCCCGGCTCTCGGCGTCCAGGTCGGCCAGGATGGGTCCGGCATCGGCCACTGCCGCTCGCCTCCTCCCTGAGTTCTGGAAGGAGGGTGTCACCGGTGATCCAAAGAATCAAGCACGCATGATTGTTTCGTTGGTCGCCGGCCCGGCGGCCTCGCGCCCTCGTCGACCTCCAGACGCGCGTCCGGCCCGTGCCGGAGGCGGGACGGGCCGGACGCATGGGTCGTCGCGGGGTCAGGTCGGTTCGCTCAGCAGCGCCGGCCTCGGTTGATGCAGGCGGCCGCGCGGGCGGCCAGCTTCGGGGACATCACGTTGATGAAGTCGCCGTGGTCGGTGACGGGCTTGTGCAGCTGCTCGGGGAAGCTGTCCAGCGCGTACAGCCTGCCCTGCGGGATGTTGTAGCTGATGCGCTGCTCCAGCCGCGGGATGGCGCGCATGCCCGCCGGGCAGTTGCCGTTGGCGTCGGGATAGGCGACGTGCGTACGGTGGTTGGCGCTGTCGGTGTTCTGGCCGTCCCAGCAGCTCTGGAACTCCAGGATCCGCATCACCTGGCTGCCGCGCGGGCACAGCGGGTACTTGTCGCTCAGCCGCCGGTTCTCGAACCCGGTGCAGGTCCACGACGCACGGGCGTTGGCGGTGCCGTTGGTGAACGACTTGGCGTCCCCGGTGATGATCCGCAGGAACCGCGGCATGGCGGTGACCTTGCTCCTGGGGTTGCCGGAGAAGGTCAGGTCGACCCTGGCGGGGGTGAGGATCTTGCCGACGTTGCCGTCCAGGCCGCCCCCGGGCTTGTCGGCGTCGAAGTCGTTGGCGCCGGGCAGCCGCACCACCGGCCAGTAGTGCGTGGACTTGTCGCCGTTGGTGCAGGTGGTGCCCGCCCGGGCCAGGTCCTCGTCGGTGGAGAACCCGCTGGTGGCCTTGTTGCCCACGTAGTCGTGCAGGTGGTGGGCGCCGTTGCTCACGCCCGGAGCGACGATCACGTTGTCGGAGTTGAAGTGACGGTTCTCGTTGCGGCCGCACTTGGAGGTGAAGGTGCCCCTCGAGGCGTTGCGTCCGGGACGCGGCGCCTTGACGTTCGGGCGGACCTTGCGGATGTCGACGAAGTCGCTGCGGACCGGCCCCTTCTGGGGCTGACCCGCGCCGTTGCCCTGCCCCGCGCCGTTGCCCTGCCCGGCCCCGTTGCCCGCGCCGTTGCCCTGGCCCGTACCGGCGCCGGGGGTGCCGTTGAGGGTGCAGGCGGCCAGCGCGTCCAGCCCGGCGGGCCGCTCGGCTACCCGGCCGATGGCGGTGGCGATCCGGTTGATCGTGGCGAGGCGCTTGTCGCGCAGCGGCCCGAGCACCGCGTTGCGGGCGAAGTCGGGGCCGCCCTGCCCCACCGTGGCGGCCAGCCGCCGGTCGGCCTCCTGGATCTGGGTGTTCAGCAGCGCCAGGTTGCGGTCGACCTCGGCCTTGGCCTGGGCGGGGACCGCGGGCAGCCGGGACGCCACGTCCGGGCACTGGACGGTCTGCGCGCGGACGGCGGCCGCGGCGTTCACCCCGGCCGTCGCCGTGCCGACGCCGGACAGCCCGGCCAGCACCAGTCCCCCGCCGGCCGCGAGTCCGACGGTGCGCAGAAAGGTTCGCGGTCGCCGTGCGAATCGCATGCGGCGCTCCTCCTTGTTCAGGGTGTGAGGAAGGCACCCGGCTTCTTCAGCGAGTACGCGCCCCTGTCCGTCGGGGGTTCAACGCGCGCAGGAGAATTTCCGCGGCCGTCCGCGCGGGTCACGCGGCGTGACCGTGCCGCATCCGGTCGGCGACGGGCGCTTAGGCGGCGCTCAGCACCGGGTCAAGCGAACCTTAAGAGCCCGCGCGGCGGCCCCGCCGGGTCTAGCCTCGGCGACGTCACCGATCTTCGACCTGGGGCGGGCGGCCCGCGCGGCGTCCCATCGACGCACCCGGCTTCCAGCCGCGCGGGCCGTCCGCCCCCTCCCCCGGAAGGAGGCGGACGGAGGGCTCCGTACGCGCGGCGTACGACACCGTTGGGTACGCGCGGAGCCCCCGCTGTGTTCAACCCCCTACCGCGTGACCTTGACGATCACCGGTTCGGCGCGCCGACGGGGCGGCCGTCCCGGGAGGCCAGCGCGGCGACCTCCGCCCGCGCGTCCGCCAGCGAACGCGCCGCGAAGTCCTGGAAGCGCGCGAGCTGCGGCAGATGCCCCGCCATGGTCATCTCCGCGTGGACGAAACGCAGGTTGTCCTCGGGCACGCCGAGGTGCTCGCGGAAGTACGCCCGCAGATACGGCTCCTGGAAGTCGCATCCGTGGCGCGGGGTGCCCGGCCCGTAGGCGCCGCCGCGCGCGGTGACCACCACGACCTCCGTGTCCCGTAGCACGCTGGTCTCGGTATCCGGGTCGACGTAGGCGCCGGGGAAGGTGATCCGGTCGATCCACGCCTTGAGCGCCGCGGGCACCGAGAAGTTGTACATGGGGGCGCCGATCAGCACGGTGTCGGCGGCCCGCAGCTCTTCGACCAAGGGCAGGGTCAGCGCCCAGTCGCGTTGTTCGGCCTCGTCCGCGGCCAGCGCCGCCACCTCGTCGAGGGGGACGATGCCGCGCTTCTCCACGCGCCGCCCGAGGTCGACGTACGGCGCCCCCAGCGGCGGCACCGGATCGGCCACCAGGTCGCGGTACCGGTATCCGGCCGCCGCGCCGTGCCCGCGCCGCCAGGCCTCGGCGAACATCGAGGTCAGCCGCCTGCTGACGGAACCGTCCGCATGGTCGACACCGGAGTCGAGATGCAGCAGGGATATCATGCTTCCACCGTCCACTCGGCCACCCTGACCGGCAGGGTCGCGTCTTCTTCCGTTCACCGCCCTTACGACGACGCGCGCCGAGGAAAGGTGACCGATGGACGATCAGGCCGCACTGGCCGAGCATTTCGACCGCTCCCGGGGGCAGCTGCGGGGCGTGGCGTTCCGCATGCTCGGTTCGGCGGACGAGGCGGACGACGCCGTGCAGGAGGCGTGGCTGCGGGCCAGCCGCGCCGGTTCGGGCGACGTGGCCAACGTGGCGGCGTGGCTCACCACGATCGTCGGCCGGGTGTGCCTGGACATGCTGCGCTCGCGCCGCCGCCGCGGCGAGCATCTGGTCGACACGGCCGGCCTCGAGGCGCTGCCCGCCGGGGACGGCGCGGCCGGCCCGGAGGACGAGGCGGTGCTGGCCGACTCCGTCGGGCTCGCCCTGCTGGTGGTGCTGGACGCGCTCGGCCCCGCCGAACGGGTCGCCTACGTGCTGCACGACCTGTTCGCCGTGCCGTTCGAGGAGATCGCCCGCATCGTGGAACGGTCACCGGCCGCGGCCAAGAAGCTGGCCAGCCGCGCCCGGCACCGCGTCCACGGCCGGCCGGACGTCCCGGCCGCCGACCTGGGCCGTCAGCGGCGGGTGGTGGACGCCTTCCTCGCCGCGTCCCGTGCCGGCGACCTGGACGCCCTGCTCGCGGTGCTGGCACCGGACGCCGTGCGGCGCAGCGACCGCGCCGCGCCGCCCGAGGCCGAGGTGCGCGGTGCGCGCCGCATCGCCGAGGAGACCGCCGCCAACACCGCCCGCGCCCGGTTCGCCCGGCCCGCGCTGGTGGACGGCCGGATCGGGCTGGTCGTCGCGCCGCGCGGGCGGCTGTGGCTGGTGCTGAAGCTGACGATCGACGGCGACCGGGTCGCGGCGATCGACGTCATCGGCGACCCGGCCCGTCTGCGCGCGACGCGCGTCGCCCTGCTCGGCGCGCCGTCGCCCGTCCGGGCCGCCTGACAGCGGCCTGCCCCGGGACGTGTGCCGGGCGTGGGCGGGGTGTCAGGACGAGCGGGCCGCCTTCAGGTGGGCGGCGGCGGCCTGCTCCAGGTGCACCAGGTCGGAGGAGACGGTCGCGAACGTGTAGCCCTCGGCGAGCCGGGCGGCGGCGGTGGCGCCGTCCGGGCAGTGGAAGCCCGCCGCGATGCCCGCGTCGGCGGCGGTCTTGGCGATGCGCGCCGTCGCGTCGGCGAACGCGTCGGCCACGTCCGGGTCGCCGGGGAACCGGCCGCCGAGCGCCAGGGTCAGGTCGGACGGGCCGACGTACACCCCGTCCAGGCCGGGCACGGCGCAGATCTCGGCGAGGTTGTCCAGCGCCCCGGCCGTCTCGATCATCACGACGCAGGCGACCGCCTCGTCGGCCTCGGCGGGACGCGGGCCGACGCGCAGCGCCGACCGCATCGGCCCGTAGCTGCGCACGCCGTGCGGCGGGTAGCGGCAGTACGCGACGGCGGCCGCGGCCTCCTCGGCGTCGTTCACCAGCGGGACGATCACGCCGCGGGCCCCGGCGTCCAGGGCGCTGCCGATCCAGTACCCGTCGTTGGCCGGGACGCGCACCATGCCCGCCGACACGCCCCGGGCGTCGATCGCCGTCATGGCCGACAGCCACCCCGGGTAGGCCATCAGCCCGTGCTGGCCGTCGGCGCACACGTAGTCGTAGCCGAGGCCGGCGATGCGTTCGGTGCCCACCGGGTTGTCGCACACCACCCAGTACCCGAGCAGGCGCTCGCGGGCGCGCAGCCGGGCGGCGAAGGAGGACGGTCCGTTGTCGCTCATATCAGTGATCCTTTGCGGGCGTGATCAGCGGTTGTAGGCGGGCGCGGGACCGCGCAGGCGCTCCCAGACAGCGTCGCAGAGCTCGGCCAGGTCCGCGCCGGGCGGGGGTCCCTGGGCGGCGGCGATGTTGGCCTCCAGGTGCTCGACCCTGGACGAGCCGACGAGCACCGCGCCCACGGCGGGACGCGACAGCAGCCAGCGGAACGCCAGCTCCGGCAGGGTCAGGCCCGCCTCGGCGGCGCCCCCGGCGAGCGCCTCGACGGCCTCGAACAGGCGCCGGTCCCAGTACCGCCGCCGGTACATGGCGGCCAGGCCCGAGTCGCCGAACCGGCCGGCGGCGGGCGACTCGTCGAACCGGTGCCGTCCGGTCAGCAGCCCGCCGCCCAGCGGGTTGTAGACGATGTTGACCAGCCCGGCGCGCTCGGCGAACTCGGTGTACTCCTCCTCGATGCGGCGGCTGACCAGGTTGTAGAGCGGCTGCGACAGCACCGGGACGGGCGCGCCGCGGCCGGCCGCGGCGGCGCGCAGCTCGGCGATCTGCCAGGCGGCGAAGTTCGACACCCCGACGTACCGGATCCTGCCGGCGGCGACGTGCTCGGCCAGCGCGTCCAGGGTCTCCTCGATCGGGGTGCGCCGGTCCGGCTGGTGCAGGTAGTAGACGTCGAGCCGGTCGGTGCGCAGGCGGCGCAGGCTGCCCTCCAGGCAGCGGCGGATCGCCTCGGCCGACAGCGGCGCGGCGTCCCCGGCGTCAGCGTGCGGGATGCCGACCTTGCCGGCCAGCAGGAAGCGGTCGCGGCGCGTCGCCAGCAGCTCGCCGAGAATCTCCTCGCAGGCTCCGCCCGCGTAGCCGTTGGCGGTGTCGAGCATCGTGACGCCCGCGTCGGCGGCGACGTCGAGCATGCGCGCGGCGGTGTCGCGGCCGACGGTGTCGCCGAACGTCATCGTGCCCAGCACCAGCCGGGACGGCTCCAGGTCGGTGCCCGGTACCGGGACGGTCTCCATGTTCTTCTCCGTCATGGTCGTCACACCACCGGGTTCACGGGAGGAAGGCCGCGCAGGACGCGCACCACGTCGGTGGCGACCGTGGTGCCCATGGCGGCGTTGGCCTCGTGGCTGAACGCCCCGCAGTGCGGGGTGAGCACCACGTTGGGCGCGTCCAGCAGCGGGCTGCCGTCCGGCGGTTCGGAGGCGAACACGTCGACCGCCGCGCCCGCCAGGTGGCCGTCGCGCAGCGCCTCGGCGAGCGCCGCCTCGTCGACGAGCCCGCCGCGCGCGGTGTTGACCAGGTAGGCGCCGGGCCGCAGCCGGGCCAGCTCGGCGCGGCCCAGCAGCGGCGGGGCGCCGGGCGCCAGCGGCAGGTGCAGGGTGACGACGTCGGCGGCGGCCAGGCATTCGTCCAGTCCGGCGGCGCGGACGCCCTGCTCGGCGAAGACCTCGGCGGGCAGGTGCGGGTCGTAGGCGACGACGGTCATGTCGAAGCCGCGGGCGCGGCGCGCCACGGCCTGGCCGATGCGCCCGAAGCCGATCACGGCGAGGGTGCGGCCCGCCAGCTCGGGGCCGAAGAACCGCTCCCAGCGGCCCTGGACGACCGACGTGTGCGCCGGGACGATCCGCCGCACCGCCGCCAGCAGCAGCGCCATGGTCATGTCCGCGACGGCCGTGGTGTTGGCGCCGGGGGCGTTGACGACGCGGATCCCGGCGGCGCGGGCCGCCGCCACGTCGATGTTGTCGACGCCGACGCCGTGCTTGGCGATCACGCGCAGCGACGGTGCCGACCCGATCACCTTCGCGGTCACCGGGTCCAGGCCGACGACCAGCGCCGCCGCCCCGGCCGCCTCCCGGACCAGCTCGTCCTCCGCGAGCGGGTGCGCGAAGCGGGAGCGCCGCGCGGGGACGCGCGCCTCCTCGAACACCCGCCACGGGCCGTCGGTGTACCGGGCGAAGCTCTGGGTGGTCACCACCACCTCGCCCGTGGAGCCGGACATGTCCGTCATCCCCCTGATCCGATCTCGATTCCGAAGACCTCCAGCACCGTGTAGACCCCCAGGACGCTGATCGCGATGGTGCTGAGGACGAGCGCGGTGTTGAGCAGCCGGCCGTCCCGGAACTCGCGGTCCACCTCGGTGCGCCGCAGCCACCACACCGCGATGACGACCGCCACCAGGAAGATCCCGCCGCCGATACCGCCGATCTGCACCATGAGCACCGGCGACTGCAGGTAGAGGAAGAACAGCGCCCACAGCGGCGGCAGTGTCAGCGTCAGGATGCGGATGACGCGCTGCCGCTTGCGCACGTCCGTCCAGTCGAACACGCCCAGCAGGCCCAGGGTGTTGGTCCACAGCCGCGGCACGCTGGCCGACGACGCGATGGCGGTGGAGTAGAGCACGGCGAACGCGCCCGCCAGGAACAGGTACTCCGCCCACGGCCCGAGGGTGTCGGTGTAGATCCGCGACAGCGTGGTGATCATCTCGTTGCCCTCGGGCACGAGGTTCTGCGGGTGCAGCACGGCCGCGCCGATGAGGTAGAACGACAGCGTGCACAGGGTGCACACGGCCCAGGCGGCCAGGGCGTCCACGCGCATGACGCGGATCCAGCCCCTCGCCCGGCGGGCGCGCTCCTCGGTGCCGTCGTCGGGGCCGGTCCAGCGGGCGTAGCCCTTCTCGATGCACCAGTAGGTGTAGGTGGTCATCTCGTCGGCGCCGACGCCGGTGATGCCGAACATCGCCACGGCGAAGCCGAGCGTCCCGGCGGGGACGGCGAACTCCAGCCCGGAGCCCAGGTCGGACGGGCCGTACCCGAAGTCGGTCAGCGGCAGCCCGAGGGCCAGCAGCACGGTCGCGATCGTGAACACCACGACGGTCAGGAACGCCGCCCGCTCGATGGTGCCGTACCGGTTGCGGTACAGCAGCAGGACGATGCTGAGCACGACCGCCACCGTCCAGAAGGTCAGCGACGGCATGGACAGCGGCTCGCCCACCACCGGGAGCAGCACGCTCAGCGCGGCCGCCGCGCCGCCGATGATGCCGCCGCGCTGCATCATCTTGGCGAAGTCCATGCCGATCCACAGCACGTTGATCCAGCCGACCCGGCCGAACCGCGGCGGGACGCGGGCGTAGCCCTCCAGCGCCGGGGAGCCGCTGAGGATCGTCCACTTGGCCAGCTCGATCTGCACCCAGACCTTCACCAGCGTGCTGACGATCACCAGCCACAGCAGGACGAAGCCCGCCTTGGCGCCGAGCGAGGTCGTGGTGATCAGCTCGCCGGAGCCGACGACCGCCGCGGACAGGATCATGCCCGGCCCGAGGTGCCGGAGCGTGCCGCGCCAGTCGGTCGGGGGTTCCTTCACGTCCGCCGCGCGCAGCGCGTAGGGGTCGTCCGGCGGTCCGGCGGGCTCGGGCGCCCGCGGGGCCTTGCTGTCCACCGCCATAGGGGGTTCGTCCTTCCCGTTCGCGCCCGTGGGCGCGGTGCGCGCCCTGCGGGCGGCAACCCGCAGGTTACCTGCGCGTTACGCAGAGCAGGTAACCACTTATGCGCGAATCGCGCAAGAGTTTCCCAAGGTCGCGCGAGAGAGTGCGCGTTTCGCGCAACGTCGGGTAAGGTGCGCGGTGAGAGACGAGCGCGGCCCGCACGCCGCGCTCCAGAGGGCCGGACGGACGGGGGGGCGCGGGTGTGGACGCACCGGGCACGCTGGTCGTCGCCGACGACCTGACCGGAGCCGCCGACGCGGGAATGCCCTTCGCGGCGCGCGGTCTGCGCACGGTCGTCGCGCTGGGCACCGTGCCGCCCGGCGCGGCGGTGACGGTCGTCGACACCGACTCCCGGCACGCCGACCCCGCCACGGCCGCCGCGCGCGTCGCCGGCGCGCTGCGCGGGCGCCCGCCGGGCGCGGCGGTGCTGAAGAAGGTCGACTCGACGCTGCGCGGCAACCTGGCCGCCGAGATCGGCGCGCTGGCCGGCGCGGTGGCCGGGCCGGTGGTGTTCGCCCCGGCCTTCCCCGCGACGCGGCGCACCGTCCGCGACGGCGTCCCCTACCTCGACGGCCTGCCGCTGAACGAGACCTCCGCGTGGGCGGCCGAGGCCCGGCCCGCCCCCGCCCGCGTCGCCGACGCGCTCGCGCCGCTGCCCACCGCCGCCATCGGCCTGGCGGACGTGCGCGGCGGGCACGACGGTCTGCGCGGACTGCTCGCCCGCGCGGGCGAGCGGGGCCGCATCGCGGTCTGCGACGCCGTCACCGACGACGACCTGCGCGCCATCGTCCGCGCGGGCGCCGGGCTCGGCGCCGCATGGGCGGGCTCCGCCGGGCTCGCCTCGGCCCTCGCCGCCGCCCAGGCGCCGCCCGCCGCGATCCCCGCCGCCCGGCCGGACGTCCCGGGACGGGCCGTGGCCGTGATCGGCAGCGCCGGCACGGTGGCGCGGGCCCAGGCGCGGCGCCTCGCCGAGGAGTTCGGGCGGTCGATGTTCATCGACGTGCCCGACCTGCTCGACGCCGGACCCGCCGGGCTGGCCCGGCTCGCCGCCGCCGTCCCGGACGGCGACGTCGTCATCGCGCCGCGCCCCGACGGGCCGCCCGACCCGGCGGTGTCGCGGCGGCTGACCGAGGCGCTGGCCGTCGTGTCCGCACCCGCCGCGGCCGAGGCCGGGCTGCTGGTGCTGACCGGCGGCGAGACCGCCCGCGCCGTCCTCACCCGGTGCGGGCTGTCCGCGCTGACCCTGCTCGCCGAGGTCGCCACCGGCACCGTCCTGTCCCGGGCCGCCGTCTCCCCCGGTGCGGCCGCCCCCGAGACCCCCGGCGCCGACGCGGCGCCGCGCTCCCCGTACGTCATCACCAAGGCGGGCGGCTTCGGCGGACCGGAGACCCTGGTCCACGCGGTCGCCGCGGCCCGCGCCCTCCCCGCTGGAAGGAACCCCCAATGAGCACACCCCTCATCGCCGTCACCATGGGCGACGCGGCGGGCATCGGCCCCGAGGTGATCGTCCGCGCGATCCCGCGGGTGGCGGAGTTCAGCCGGCCCGTCGTGATCGGCGACGCGGCGCGGCTGGCCGAGGCCGCGGCGATCTGCGGCGTGCCGCTGACCCCGCACGTCGTCGACGAGCCGGAGCATGCGCGCTTCGCCCCCGGCACCGTCGACGTGATCGACCTCGGCCTGATCCCGCGGGGCCTGCCGTTCGGCGAGCTGTCCCCCGTCGCCGGGGAGGCCGCCTACCAGTACGTGCGCGTCGCGTCCGAGCTGGCGATGGCCGGCAAGGCGCAGGCGATCTGCACCGCGCCGCTGAACAAGGAGGCGCTGCACGCCGCGGGGCACCGCTACCCCGGCCACACCGAGCTGCTGGCCGAACTGACCGGTGTGCCGGAGGTGTCGATGATGCTGGCCACCGACACGGTCCGCGTCATCCACGTCACCACCCACATCGGGCTGATCGACGCGATCGAGCGCATCGACGACGGCCTGGTCGAGCGCACCGTGCGCCGCGGCCACGACACCCTGGTCGCCGCCGGGATCGAGCGGCCGCGCATCGCGGTGTGCGGGATCAACCCGCACGCCGGGGAGAACGGGCTGTTCGGGCGGGGCGAGGAGGAGGAGAAGATCGTCCCGGCGCTGGAGCGGCTGCGCGCCGACGGCGTGGACGCGCGCGGGCCGCTGCCCGCCGATACAGTGTTCTTCCGGGCCGGCCGGGGCGACTTCGACCTGGTGGTGGCGATGTACCACGACCAGGGCCACGGGCCGGTGAAGATCCTGGGCTTGGAGGCGGGTGTGAACATCACCGTGGGCCTGCCGGTGATCAGGACCTCGGTCGACCACGGCACGGCCTTCGACATCGCGGGCACCGGAAAGGCGGACGCGGGCAGCATGGTGGAGGCGATGCGCCAGGCCGCCCGCCTGGCCAGGCGGACATGATCCCGGACATGAGCACCGACACCGGCACCGACAGCGACAGCGGCTCCGGCGCGGGCGCCGGAGCCGAGGCCGTCGCGGCGGCGGGCGCGGGCGAGCGGCTGCGGGCCGCCGAGCGCCGCCGCCTGATCGAGGAGCTGGTCGCGGCGCGCGGCAGCGTGGCCGTGGAGGAGCTGGCCGCCTCGCTGGGCGTCACCCAGTCCACGATCCGGCGCGACCTGGCCCTGCTCACCGAGCGGGGCCGGCTGGCCCGCACCTACGGCGGCGCCATGCCGGTCACCGCCGCCCCGGCCGAGTCGTCGGTGGGGCAGCGCTCGCACGAGCACGTCGCCGAGAAGGACCGCATCGGCCGGTGGGCCGCCGCGCAGATCGCCGACGGCGAGACCGTCCTGCTGGACGCGGGCACCACCACCGGGCGGCTGGCCCACCACCTGCGCGCCCGCACCGACCTGACGGTGATCACCAGCGGGCTGACCGCGGTCACCGAGCTGGCCGACGCGCCCGAGATCGACCTGGTGGTGCTCGGCGGGTCGCTGCGGCACATCAGCCAGGGCCTGGTGGGGCCGCTGGCCGAGCTGGCGCTGTCGCGGCTGACCGCCGACCGCGCCTTCCTCGGCGCCGACGGCCTGGACGCCGCCCTCGGCATCTGCGAGGCGAGCCTGGTGCAGACCCGGCTCAAGGAGCAGATGGCCGAGCGCGCCCGCGAGGTGTACGTGCTGGCCGACGCCAGCAAGCTGGGCCGCGCCCCGTTCGGCGCCTGGGCCACCCTGCCCGGTCCGTGGACGCTGGTCACCGACCACACCGCCGACGAGGAGCGGCTCGCCCCGTTCCGCGCGCTGCCGCAGGTGCGCGTCGTCCGCGCCTGACCGCCGCCCGCCCGGCGGCGCGCGGCTTCGTCAGAGGCGCAGCACGGACGCCGGGGTGACGGCGCGTTCCTCCAGGTGGCCGGTGCCGGGCACGTCGTAGCGGGCCAGGACGGTCAGGCCCCCGGGCAGGTAGGGGCGGTGCGGGTCGCCGACCAGGACGTCCACGCCGTGCCGCCGCTGCGCGCGCAGGAACGCGGTCATGACCTCGGCGAGGTCGGGGTCGTAGCAGACGTCGCCGGCGAGGATCACGTCGGCCTGCACGGGGGCGCGGGAGGCCAGCACGTCCGCGCACAGCACGTCGACGCGCGCGCCGTTCAGGGCGGCGTTGAGGCGGACGGCGGTGGCGGCGAGCGGGTCGACGTCGCAGGCGGTGACGTGCCCGGCCCCGGCCAGGGCGGCGCAGACCGCGACCATGCCGGACCCGCTGGCCAGGTCGAGGACGCGGCGCCCCGCCACCAGCCCGGGATGATCGAGGACGTGGCGGCCCAGCGCCTGGCCGCCCGCCCACGGGAACGCCCAGAACGGCGGCGGAACGTCCTCGGTCCGTTCGCCGGCGACGGCCTCCCACGCGGCGAACGGCTCGTCGGCCAGGTGCAGCCGCAGCTCGGGCAGCAGCGGCGGCGCGCCGATCCGGGTCAGCGACCGCACCACCGCCTCGTGCTCGTCCATGCCGGGCGCCGTCATCGGAGGGTCGCGCGGACGAGGTCGCCGGGCTCGGTGCCGGCCCGGGCGATGACGACGCCGTCCGGCGCGCAGATCCGGGAGCCTCCGGCGGCCCGCGCGTACCCGCCGCCGCCCGCCCCGGCGAAGCTCGCCACGACGACGAACACGTCGTGGTCGGCGGTGATGCGGCTCGCGCGCTCCTCGATGACGCGGGCGTCGGAGTCGTGTTCCAGGACGCCCGCGACGTAGACGTCGACGCCCAGGGCGGCGGTGTCGGCGGCGTGCCGCGGGATGCCGGTGTCCTTGCAGATGGCCAGGCCGAGCCGCCAGCCGTCGACGTCCAGGACGCCCGGTTCGTCCCCGGGCGTGAACCGGGCGGGCTCGTCCCCGCCGAGCCACATCTTGCGGTAGGCCACGCGTGCTCCGGAACCGTCCACGGCCAGCATCGCGATGTGCTTCCCCTCCCCCTTCCCGGCCGGGACGGGAGCCCCCGCCAGGGCCAGCGCCCCCGTGTCGGCGCAGGCCTCGACCAAGGGACGCAGGCGCGGATCGTCCGCCGTGACGGCGGGGGCGTCCAGCTCGTATCCCGTCAGGGACATCTCGGGGAAGACCACCACGCGCGCCCGCGCGGCACGGACGGCCGCCGCGTGGGCCGCCGCGTTCGCCGCGACGTCCCGGGGCGCGCACACCGGCTGGGCGGCGGCGATCGTGAGCGGGTAACGCATCGGACGCCTCCTGTACCGGGTTCCTCGTGATCTTCTCATCGCCCGCCGCGCACCGTGAGGACGATCCTGGAAAGGGTACGTCCACGCAGGTCACCGGGAGGGAAGATGGCACGGCGGCCGGCGTCGGCGAACGGCGGGGGGCTCAGGCGGGAGGTCGGGCTGATCCCGCTGATGTTCTTCTCCCTCGGCTCGATCATCGGCTCCGGCTGGCTGTTCGGGTCGCTGTACGCGGCGCGCGGCGCGGGACCGGCCGCCTTGGTGTCCTGGGTGATCGCCGGGGCGGGCATCGTCCTGCTGGCGCTGGTGCACGCCGAGCTCGGCGGCATGTACCCGCGCGCGGGCGGCACCGCGCGGTTCGCCCACTTCGCGTTCGGCGGGCTGGGCGGCTTCACGGTCGGCTGGCTGAGCTGGATCTACTCGGTCACCCTGGCGCCCATCGAGACCGAGGCGGCGCTGCAGTACGCCGACAACTACCTGCCGTGGGTGATGCACACCTCGGACGGCACCGCCGTGCTGAGCGCGGGCGGGTACGCGCTGGCGGCGGTGCTGATGCTGCTGTTCTCGTTCGTCAACGCCCTCGGCGTGCGGCTGTTCGCCGAGACCAACGCCTGGGCGGTGTGGTGGAAGACCGCCGTGCCGATCCTGACGATCCTGGTGCTGCTGGCCACGTCGTTCCACGCGGGCAACTTCACCGCCGGGGGCGGCTTCGCGCCCGAGGGGCTGAAGGGCGTGCTGTCGGTGACGGCCTCCAGCGGCGTGGTGTTCGCGCTGCTGGGCTTCGAGTCGGCGATCCAGATGGCGGGCGAGAGCCGCGACCCGCACCGCCACGTCCCGATCGCCGTGGTCGGCTCGATGATCGTCGGTGTCGTGGTGTACCTGCTGCTGCAGATCGCGTTCCTCGGCGCCCTCGCCCCGCAGGACGTGCGGCACGGCTGGAACGCGCTGTCGTTCAGCGGCGAGTTCGGCCCGTTCGCGGGGCTGGCGACGGGGCTGGGCCTCGGCTGGCTGGCGGTGATCCTCTACATCGACGCGGTGATCTCCCCCGCGGGGACCGGCCTGGTCTACGCCGGGATCCAGTCCCGGCTGCTGTACGCGATGGGCCGCGACCGCTACCTGCCCCGGCGGCTGGCCGAGCTCAGCCCGCGGGGCGTGCCGCTGCTCGGCATCATCGTCGGCTTCGTCGTCGGAATGGTCATCTTCCTGCCGTTCCCCGGGTGGAAGCAGCTGGTCGGCTTCGTCACCTCGGCGGCGGTGCTGATGTACGCGCCCGCCCCGGTCGCGCTGGCGGTGCTGCGGCGCGGCGACCCGGACCGGCCGCGGCCGTTCCGGCTGCCGGCCGCGAGCGTGCTGGCGCCGCTGGCGTTCGTCATGGCCAGCCTGCTGATCTTCTGGGCGGGCTGGCCGACGGTGTGGCGGCTGCTGGCCGCCGTGGCCATCGGCGTGGTCCTGCTCGGCGGCTGGCACGCGCTGCGCTCCGGCACCGGGCGCCCGACCGCAGAACCGGCGGAGGACGAGCGGGCGCAGGGCGAACAGGCGGAGGGCGGACGGCCGCCGCTGGACTGGCGGTGGTCGCTGTGGCTGTGGCCGTACTTCGCGGGCATGGGCGTGCTGTCGTACCTGGGCTCCTTCGAGGGGCGCGGCGTGCTGTCGTTCGGCTGGGACATGACCGCCGTCGCGGTGTTCGCCCTGCTGATGTTCACGGTGGCGGTGGCCCGGCCGCTGCCGGGCCACATGACCCGCCGCTACGTCGCCGCCAGCGAGTCCGAGGCCCCCGACCTGCTCGCCGCCGCGACCGGCCCGGTGGAGCCTCCCCGCTGACCCCCTCGGCCCCTGGCGTTCCGGGCGGCCCGCTCCGCTACGGTGACGAGTGTGCTTCCGCGAACCGAGATCGACGGGCACGCACCGAGCGCGGCGGAGGTGCTGCCGGCGGCCCTGGTCAACTACGGCCACGTGACGGTCATGCAGGTGCGCGACCGGGCCGTCCGCGGCCTGGACCTGCACCTGGCCCGGCTGGATGCGGCCAACCGCGAGCTGTTCGGCGTCGGCCTGGACGGCGGGCGCGTCCGCGACCACGTCCGGCACGCCCTCGCCGACACGGCCGACGCGACGGTGCGCGTCACGGTGTTCCGCGGCGACGGCGGCGTCTCGGTCATGGTGACGGTGCGGCCCCCGGAGGAGGCCGCCACGACGCCGCAGGGGCTGCGGTCGGTCGTCTACCGGCGGCCGGTGCCCCACATCAAGCACACCGGGACGTTCGCGCAGATCCACTACGGGCGGCTGGCCGAGCGCGAGGGGTTCGACGACGCGCTGCTGGTCGACCACGAGGGCGTCGTGTCCGAGGCGGGGATCGCCAACGTCCTGTGCCACGACGGCGACGCGTTCGTGTGGCCGGACGCCCCCGCCCTGCCCGGCATCACGATGCGGCTGCTCGACCGCGCCGGGCTCGGCGCCCGGCGCCGCACCGTCCGGCTGGCCGACCTGCCGTCGTTCGCCGCCGTCTTCGTCACCAACTCGCGCGGCGTCTCCCCGGTCGGCCGGGTCGACGACCGGACCGTCCCGCACGACACCGAGATCTTCGAGCGGGTGACCGGCCTGTACGCATCGATCCCCTGGGATCCGCTGTGACGCCCGCGCCGCGCGGTCCGCGCGGCGCGGGCGCCCGGCCCGTCACGGCGCGTCGAGCAGCGGTATCAGCTGTTCCTCCTCGTAGTCGAGGTGGGCTTCGAGCTCGCCGGTGAGCCGTTCGACCTCGGCGAGCACCGCGCCGGGCTCGGTGTCCTCGGCGGCGACGGCCCGCCGCAGGTCGTCCAGCAGCGCCGCGACCCGCTCGTGCTCGCGACGCAGCCGGTCGAAGGTCGCGGCGTGCCCGGGATGCCGGGCGGCGAGGGCGGGGAAGATCCCCCCGTCCTCGGCGGCGTGGTGGAACCCCAGGCCCTGGCAGACGGTCAGGCAGTTGACGCGAAGCTGCGCGCCGAGCCGCGGCCCGGATCCGGCGATCTCCTTGCGGATGAGCGCCAGTTCGCGGCGGAACGCGTCGTGCACCAGCTTGAGCGCCGCACCCGGCGACGCGGCGTTCGACCCCGGCGGGCCGGGGACGGGCTCCAGCGCGACCACGGGGATGACGCGCGTCGTCTTGGCCTGGTACTCGGCCCACCCCGGGTCGGCCTCGGCCGCGCGGGCGAACAGGCGATCGCGTTCGTCGCCCTCCAGGACGGTGGCCTTCGCCTCATAGACGAAGACGCCGTCCTCGACGGTGACGCGCGGATTGGCCACCAGGTTGTGGAACCAGTCCGGATGCCTCGGGGCTCCCCCGGCGGAGGCGATCACCAGCAGGCGGTCCGTGTCGGGCAGGTAGGCCACGGGCGTGGTGTGCGGGGCGCCGGAACGGGCCCCGGTGGTGGTCAGCAGCACCAGCCGGCCCCCTTCGAAGGGGCCGCCGACACGTCCGCCGTTGGCGCGGAACTCGTCGATGATCCGCTGATTGAAGTCGTTGGGCATGCTCTCTTTTCTCGGCGGAGTGCGAAGTTTTCGGCAGGCCGCTTTTCGGCATGACGAAAAAGCCGCGGCGGCGCAGCGATTCGTGCGCGATGACGCGCGCACGCGAAGAACAGCGGGAAAACGCTGAGAAGGTGGGGAAGCGAGCCGAAGGCGGTGAACGGCGGGCCTCTGGCCCGCGTTCCGATCACGCCGTGGCCGGGCGCCTCACTCGTGAATGGCCCATGGCCGACCCGGCAGTCACGTCCCCGACCCTAACCCGGGCGAATATCCCGGGGCAACTTCTCGCCGGAATTCCGAATTTCCGGCGGCGCGCCATGCCGTGGCGGCGCGCTATGCCGTGGCGGCGCGCTATGCCGTGGCGGCGGCGTGACAGGCGCCGTACCCGTCGGCGCGGGCGACGATCCGGCCGTCGCGGACGCGGACGGCGACCTCGGTGGCGTCGCTGACCGCGGGCACGCCCGCCGCCACGGCGACGGCGCCCGACGGGTCGTGCACCACCCGCAGGCGCGGCCAGGCCCGCCGCGGGAACGCCTGGCGCAGGCAGCCGCACAGGTCGCCGACGACCAGCCCGGCCAGCGGCGCCAGCTCGCCCGGGTCGCCGGTGACCAGCACGGCCGTCACCTGGGCCCGGCGCGGCGCGGCCCGCACCGCCTCCTCGGCGGCCTCCAGCCGGTGCAGGCCCAGGACCGCCACCACACCGTCGTCGTACAGCCGGGCGGGTTCACCGCGCACCGCGTCCACCGCCGGCGGCGGGGTCCACGGCTCGTCGGCCGGGCGCGCACGCGGCGCGTACGGCAGGTGCGGCGGGGCCCAGCGGTCGTCGAGGTCGAGGCCGGCCAGCCGCTCGCACACGCCGACCATGTCGAAGACCTCGACGAACCCGGGGGCGGCGGCCGACATCTGGCCGGCGCCCTGCAGGGTCGTCAGCACGGACTCGGCGACGCGGACCAGCCGGGGCGCGCGCGGCCGCAACTGGTCACCAACGCGCTGCACGCCCTGCTGTGCCATCCCGGGCAGCTCGCGGCGCTGCGCGAGGACCCCGCGTTGATGCCGCGCGCCGTCGAGGAGCTGATCCGCTGGTGCGGCCCGACCCTGCTGACGATCCCGCGTTACGCGCGCGAGGACGTCTACCTGTGCGGGGTCGCCGTGCGCAAGGGCGAGCCGGTCACCGTCTCCGTGGCCGCCGCCAACCGCGACCCGCGCGCGTTCGAGGACCCCGACCGCCTCGACGTCACCCGTGAGGCGGGGGCGGCCGGGCAGCTCGGCTTCGGCCACGGGCCGCACTTCTGCCTGGGCGCGTCCCTGGGCCGCGTCCAGACCGACGTAGCGCTCACCGCCCTGCTGCGCCGCGACCTGGCACTGGCCGCCGACGACCCCGACGGCCTGCGCGCCCCCGACCCGGGCACGTGGCGTCTGACCTCGCTACCCGTGCGGCTCTGACGCCGTCAGGCCCCGGCGTCCTCGGCCGCGACGCCGCCCGCCGGGACGGGGGCGGCGGACGACGCGCAGCCGCAGGCGGCGGCGCGCAGGTGGGCGGTGTCGTTGAAGGCGCGCACGACGGCCGTGCCGTCGCGGAACCAGTCGATCTCCGACAGGCAGGCCGAGTCGAGGAACATCCGGTGCATGCTGGCCAGCGGCGCCTGCAGCGCCATCACCACGAGCGTCTTGATCGCGCCGACATGGCTGACCAGCAGCACCGTGCCCGCGGGGAGGCGTTCCACGACGCGCGCGCGGACGCGCTGCAGCCGGGCCAGGGTGTCGGTGAAGCTCTCCCCGCCGGGCGGCGCGACGGCGGGGTCGCTGCTCCAGGCGGCGGCCTCGTCGGGCCAGGCGGCCCGGACCTCCTCGAAGGTCAGGCCCTCCCACGCGCCGAAGTCGGTCTCGCGCAGGTCGTCGTCCACCACCACCGGGCGCCGCCCGAGCCCGTCGGCGACGATCTCGGCGGTCTGCCGGGCGCGGCGCAGCGGCGAGGACAGCACGGCCGAGATGCCGCCGCGTTCGGCCAGGCGGCGGGCCGCCGCCCGCGCCTGCGCCACGCCGTCCGCGCTGAGCCCCACCTCGGACACGCCGCTGAACCGCTTCTGCGGCGACAGCGGGGTGTCGCCGTGGCGCAGCAGCAGGGTGGTGACGGGCGGGACGGTGACGGAGTTCCAGCCGGTGCCGCGGTCGGGGCCACCGGGATCATGGGGTGAGGACGTGTCGGTCATGAGATCTCCCGCAGGGTGGCGAAGAAGGTGCGCGCGCTGTCCTCCCAGGTGGGGAAGGTGAGGGCGCGTTCGCGGGCGGCGGCGCCGAGCCGGGCGCGCAGTCCCGCGTCGTCGATGAGCGCGCACAGCTCGGCGGCGAGCGCGGGCACGTCGCCGACCTCGGCGTACCGGCCCTCGCGGTCATGCCTCGCCAGGTGGGGAAGGTTGCCCGCCCGCCAGCCGACGACGGGCAGCCCGGCTGCCATCGCTTCTCCATACACCGTTCCGTACGGCTCGCGGGTGCTGGGAAGCACAAAGACGTCGCAATCCCGGTAGAGCCGGGCGACCTCGTCGCCGGGCAGGCGGCCGTGGCGGACGACGCGTCCGGCCAGCTCGTCACGGTTCAGGCGGCGCAGGATCGCGGTGCGGTACGCGGCGTCGGCGTGCTCGTCCCCCACCAGGTGGAGGCGGGCGGCGCCCTCGGGCAGCAGGGCGACCGCGTCGAGCAGCTCCAGGATGCCTTTGCGGGGCAGCCAGTTGGCGACGCACAGCAGCGCGGCGCGGTTGTCGCCGCGCACGTCGGTGGGCGGCACGACGACGGGGTCCGGGAAGCCGGCCACGTCGCGTCCGGGCGGTACGACGACGGTGTCGGGGAAGCCCTGCCGGGCCAGCTCCTCGGCGAGATGCTCGCTGGCGACCATGAGCCGGGACACCCGACGGTAGACGGACCGGTCGAGCGCGGCCTGCACCCTCGTGCGCAGCGGGCCGTGGTCGATGCCGCCGGGCGGCTGGTGCAGCACGGCGGCGACGGGGACGTCCGGCCACGTCCGGGAGGTCGCCAGGAACCCGGCGGCGATGCTGTCGAGCACCACCACGTCGGGCGCCTGCTCGCGCACCGTCCGCCAGACCTCGTCGGCGTCGCGGGCGGCGAGCGGGAAGCGCCGTTCGGGGAAGGAGGCGAACCGGAGCCGGGCGCCGTTGCGCGGCGCGAGTTCGGCCATCCGGCGGTGGTAGCGATAGCCGCCGGTCAGCGTGTTCGGATCGCCCAGCGTGATGAGGGACACCGACACGCTCTGCTTCGCCACCAACCCGACCTACCCCCGCTCTGCGACAACGGTTTGCAAAGGCGACCGTAACGCAGGGCGGGGGCCCTTGGGTCAGTGCGACAGAAGCTTGCGGCGGGCGATCTCGTCGGGCCGGGTGTGCAGGGCCTGGACGTTCTCCGGCGGCAGGAACGCGGGCCTGCCCACGGCCAGCACGCCCGACATCACCCGGGCCACCTTGACCGCCATCTCGGTGATCGCGTTGACCTCGGCGGCGGACCGGCCGAGCGCGAAGATGCCGTGGTTGGCCAGGTAGACCAGCTTGGGCGGCTCGCCGTGCTCGGCGATGTGGCGGCGCAGCCCGGCGTGCACCTCGCGGGCGATGGCCAGGCCCGGGTCGGCGTACGGGACCAGCAGCGCGTGCGGCCCGAGCACCACCACCTGGTCGGGGAACAGCGTGCCCTCCACCAGCAGGTGCGCCTGGTCGGAGCACAGCACCGCGTTGGCCGCGACCGGGTGGGTGTGGCCGACGACCTGCGCGCCCGCGTACTCGATGCACATGGCGTGCAGCAGCGCCTCGATGGACGGCCGCCCGTCGCCGCCGACGCGCGCCTTCAGCATGGCCTCCGACAGGCCCGCCTGGTCGAGGTCGTCCTCCTCCAGCAGGCCAAGCAGGCGGGCGGTGTCGACCTCGACGAAGTCCTTGGACGACGCGCCCGCCATCCGCGATCCGCTGGCCTTGACGAGCATGCGGTTCGCGCCGGTGCGGGCGGCGGTGTTGCCCTCGGCCAGCACCACCAGGTCGCGGTCGGGACGCCCCAGCTCGCGGGTCAGCTCGATGAGTTCTGCCAGGCCGTCGGTCACGATTCTCCTTGCACCATCGGGTGGGTCAGGGGCGGCAGCGTCTCGCGCAGCCGCCGGAAAAGTTCGTAGCGTTCGGTGTAGCGGGCGGCCCGCTCGGGGTCGGGCCGGTGGACGCGGGACGGCACGACCGCCAGGTCCCGGACGTCCTCCGGCGACGACCACACGCCGACGGCCAGGCCCGCGAGCATGGCCGCGCCCACGGCGGCGCCGTGGCCGGTGACCGGCACCTGGATCTCGCGGCCCAGCACGTCCGCCTTGACCTGCAGCCACGCCTCGCTCTTGGCACCGCCGCCCGTGCACAGCACCGACGGTACGGGATGCCCGGCGGCCTCCAGCGCGTCCAGGTCGGCGCGCAGCGCGAACGCGGTGCCCTCGAACACCGCGAGCAGCAGGTCGCGGGCGTCCACGCCGAGGTCGAGGCCGACGACGGCGCCGCGGACGCGGGCGTCCCAGCTGGGCGTGCGCTCGCCCGCGAACGACGGCGCCGCCAGCAGCCGGGTGGGGCGGGGACGCTCCAGCAGCGGCCCGGAGTCGAGCAGGCCGGGCGGCTCGCCGGTGAGCGCGCGCACCCAGTCCACGACGGCGCCGGTGGAGACCTGCGCGGTCAGCACGAGGTCGACGCCGTCCACGCAGTGCCGGGAGTGGATCAGCCCGGGCACGGCGGTGCCGCGCGGCACGGCCAGCACGGTGACGGTGGAGAACCCGGTCATCTCGGTCAGCGGGTCGCCGGGCCGCAGCACCCCGGCCTCCAGCGCCGACCCGACCGCGTCGATGCCGCCGGCGGCGACCGGGGTGCCGGCGGGCAGCCCGGTGAGCGCCGCCGCCTCGGGCGTGACCCGGCCGACGATCGTGCGGCACGGCACGGCGCCGGGGAGCATGCCGACCGGGACGCCCGCGTCCGCCAGCGCGGCGGGCCAGCCGCCGTCCCAGCCCTGCATGAGGCAGGCGCCGGAGTCGTCCAGCGACGACTCGCCGGTCAGCCGCCGGACCAGGAACCCGTTGGCGTGCAGCACCACCTCGGCCTTGGCCAGCTCGGCGGGGCGCTGCCGCGCCCACCACAGCAGCTTGGCGGTGCCGTGGTAGGGGTCGGGGCCGTTGCGGGACGTGCCGAGCAGCTCCCCGATCTCGTGGGCCTCGGCCATGGCGCGCCGGTCGATCCAGGTCAGCGCGGGGCCGACGGGGTCGCCGTGCGCGTCCACCGCGACCATCGTGGGCGCCTGGCAGGTGACCGCCACCGCCGTCACCTCGGCGCCGCCGACCACCTCGGGCAGCGCCTCGCACGCCGCGCGCCACCACGCCTCGGCGTCCTGCTCGGCGCCCATCCCGGCCAGCCGCGTCGGGTAGCGGACGGTGCGTTCGCGCAGCACGCGGGCCCGGTCGTCCAGGGCGACGGCCTTGAGCCCGGTGGTGCCGATGTCGACGCCGACGGTGACACGCGCGGTCAACTGTTCCTCCATCGGTCGCGGGCGTGCGCCACCCGGTCCAGGTAGTCGGCGTAACCGGCGGCGTAGAAGCCGGCGCGCTCGGGGTCGGGGTCGCATCCGGCCACCGGCTCGGTCCACTCCTCGACGTCCAGGTCGACGCCGAGGCGGGCGGCCGCGGCCAGCACGGCGCCGCGCGCCCCCGCCTCCGGGGCGGCGACCCGCACCGGCCGTCCGATCACGTCGGCGAACAGCCGCAGCCACTGCTCGCTGCGCGTTCCGCCGCCGCACACCGCCAGGCGGCCCGACAGTCCGGCGGCGTCCAGGCAGTGCCGGGCCGCGTAGGCGATGCCCTCGCAGGTCGCGCGCACCAGGTCGGCCTTGGAGGTCTCCAGGCTGACGCCGCTGATCTCGGCGCGGGCGCCCGGCTCGACGAACGGCGCCCGCTCCCCCGACGGCGCGAAGTACGGCAGGATCCGCACCCCGTTCGCGCCGGGCGGGGACTCGGCCAGCATGTCCTCGACCTGCTCGTGCGACAGGCCGGTGGACGCCAGCACCCAGTCCAGGGCGGCCGTGCCGACCATCGCGGGCATCGCGCACAGCCACCGGCCGGGCCGTTCGGTCGCCAGCGTCAGCCCGGCGGGCTCGCGGCCCAGGTCCAGGTCGTCGGTGACGACCTGGCAGGCCAGCGTGGTGCCGACGGTGAGCAGCCCGTCGCCCGGCTCGGTGATCCCCGCGCCGCGCGCGCAGGCGGGCAGGTCGAACGGCCCGCCGGCGACGGGCGTCCCGGCGGGCAGCCCGGCGATCTCCCCGCGGGTCTCCCCCAGCGGCATGGGGTCGTGGACGGGCGCCAGCAGATCGGCCCGGTGCGTCAGCCCGCACGCCTCGATCGCCCCGGTGTCGTACGCGCGCGTACGCGGATCGAGGAACGGCACGGACGCGTCGGACACGTCGGTGGCTCGCACGCCCGTCCACCGCTGGAACACCACGTCCTTGCAGTATCCGGCGGTGGCGGCGGCGTCGAGCACCTCGGGGCGGTGCCGGTCGAACCACGCCAGCACCGGCCCGGCGCTGCCGGGGAACATGCCCGAGCCGGTGCGGCGGAAGACCCGCTCGGCCACGCCGTCCGCCATCCACCCGGCCAGGACGCCGGCGGCCCGGCCGTCCATCCACGACACCGCCGGGTGCACCGGCCGGGCGTCCCCGTCGACCAGCCACACGCCGTCGCCCTGGCCGGTCAGCCCGGCCAGCCGCGGCGTCACGCCGAGCGCGGCGACCACCTCGTCGACGGCCCGGCACACCTCGTCGATGTCCTGCTCGACCCGGCCGTCGCGCACCGCCAGCCGCGTGCGCCGCGACTCCACCCCGAGGACGCGTCCCCGCTCGTCGAAGGCCGCCGCCTTGACCAGCGAGGTTCCCACGTCGATCCCGACGTACATGTGCCGTCCTCAGGGGTTCATGCAGTGGGCCAGGGCCTCGCCGCGCGAGTACCGGCCGACCTCGGCGGCGACGATGCGGGCGGCCTTGTGCGCCACCGCGCGGCTGGCGCCGCCCAGGTGCGGGGTCATGACGAGGTTCGGGGTGGTGAACAGCCGCGACCCGGCCGGGACGGGCTCCTCGTAGAAGGTGTCCAGCCCGGCGGCCATCAGGTGGCCGGAGTCCAGGGCGTCGCACAGCGCGTCGTAGTCGAGCAGCGGCCCGCGCGCCACGTTGACCAGCACCGAGCCGGACGGCATCAGGCCGATCTCCCGCGCGCCGATCAGGCCCCGGGTCTCGGGCGTGACGCGGGCGTGCAGCGTCACCACCCGAGACCGGCTGAGCAGCTCGTCCAGGGTGTCGACGCGCTCGCCGATGATCTCGCCCTTGGCGTAGGGGTCGTGGACGAGCACCTTCGCGCCGAACGCCGCCATGACGCGGGCGACGCGGCTGCCGATCGCGCCGTACCCGACCAGGCCGACGGTGGTGTCCTCCAGCTCCAGGCCGCAGTTGTCGTAGGAGTAGAAGTCGCCGCGCCACTCGTGCTCCACGGCCAGCGACTGGTGCGTCTGCGGGATGCGGCGCAGCGTCGCCAGCATGATCCCGACGGTGAACTCGGCGGTGGCGGTGGCGTTGCGGCCGGGCGCGTAGCAGACCCGCACGCCCCGCTCGGTGGCCGCCTCGACGTTGACGTTGACCGGGCCGCCCCGGCTGACGACGATCAGCTTCAGGTCGGGCGCGGCCGCCAGGACGCGGCGGGTGAACGGCGCCATCTGGGTGACGCACACCTCCACCCCGTCCAGCGCCTCGATCATGGCGTCCTCGGTGCCGGACGCCTCGTCGACCTCGGCGACCCGGCCGAACGGCTCCACCGGCCACGGCAGGGTGGCCTCCGCGATGTCCGGGGCGTCGCCCAGCTCGTCGCGCAGGGCCTTGACCAGCAGCGACGTCAGCACGAAATGGTCACCGGCGGCAAGAATCCTCATCGGATCGCCTCTCCTGTCTCGGCGTCGAACACATGGGTGCGGTGCGGGTCGAAGCGCAGGGTCACGGCCTCGTCGGCGTCCAGCCGGACCTCGGGGGCGGTCTGCGCGACGATGGTCTTGTCCACGCCCTCCAGCCGCAGGGTGGCCAGGCCCAGCTCCAGCAGCGGCTCGTAGACCACGACGGCGCCGCGCAGGTCGGCCTCGGTCTCGGCGGCCAGCAGCACGTCCTCGGGGCGGACGCCGACGACGACCTCCCGGCCGTCCGGCACCCGCACGCCCTCGGGCAGCGGGACGCGGGCGGCCTCGGACAGCCGGACGGCGCCGCCGTCCACCCGCCCGGGCAGCAGGTTGATGACCGGTTCGCCGACGAAGTCGGCGACGAACAGGTTGGCCGGCCTGTCGTAGATCTCGTCGGGGGTGCCGATCTGCTGGATGACCCCGTCCTTCATGACGGCGATCCGGTCGGCCAGCGAGATCGCCTCCTCCTGGTCGTGGGTGACCAGGATGGTGGTGTAGCCGAGGTCGCGCTGCAGCCGCTTGAGCTCGCGGCGGGTGGTGTCGCGCTGCGCGGCGTCCAGGTGCGACAGCGGCTCGTCCAGCAGCAGCACGTCGGGCCGGCGCACCAGCGCCCGGGCCAGCGCGACGCGCTGCTTCTGGCCGCTGGACAGCCCGCCGGGCTTGGCGTCCAGCAGGTCGGTCAGCTCGATCCGGCGGGCCATGTCCTCGACGCGCCGGGCCACCTCCCGCTTGTCGGCGCCGCGCGCCGACAGCCCGAACGCCAGGTTCTCCCGGACGGTCAGCGGCGGGTACAGCGCGTAGTTCTCGAACGCCACGCCGATGTTGCGGCGCTGCGGCGGCAGCCCCACCATCGACTTGCCGCCGACCACGATGTCGCCGCCGGTCACCTCCTCCAGCCCGGCGATCATGCGGAGCGTGGTGGACTTGCCGCAGCCGGACGGGCCGAGCAGCCCGAGCAGCTCCCCGGACGGCACCTCCAGGTCGATGCCGCGCACCGCCGTGACGTCCGGGCGGCCCTTGCGGTGGTAGGTCTTGCGCAGCTCGCGCAGCGCCATGTCAGCCATGGTGGGCGTCCTCGTACTCGGCGATCACGGCGATCTTGCGGGCGCTGGCAGACTCGGGGTCGAACCGGTGGCCGAGCCACTCGTCCAGGATCCGGGCGGCCAGCTCGGGGCCGACGACCCGCGCGCCCATCGTCAGCACCTGGCAGTTGTTGGACAGCACCGAGCGTTCGGCGGAGTAGGTGTCGTGCGCGGTGGTGGCGCGCACCCCGGGCACCTTGTTGGCGGTGATCGCCATGCCGATGCCGGTGCCGCACACCAGCACCGCCCGGTCCAGCCGCCCGGCGGCGACCTCCTCGGCGACCTTGAGGCCCACGTTCGGGTACGGCTCGGTGTCGGTGGCCTCCCGCACCCCGAAGTCGCGGACCTCGGCCACCCGCGGGTCGCCGGCCAGCAGTTCCCGCAGCCGCTCCTTGAGCGCGAACCCGGCGTCGTCGGCTCCCACCCCGATGACGAACCGGTCCTCGCCGCCCGCCTTCACGTCACTCACCGTGCACACCTTTCGCTTCCACCAGGGGCACCCGTCCCGCGTCCGCCGCGTCGGTCTCGGTGTCGGCGCCGGCCAGGACGGCGGCCGTTTCCTCCAGGCACCAGGTCAGGGAGACGGCGCCGGGGTCGGGGACGCCGCGGCCCTTCTCGCCGAGGGCGGCGGCCCGGCCGCGCCGCGTGATCATCTGGGCGGTGCCGTCCGCGCCGTCGCGGGCGGCGGGCAGCGCCGCGGCCCAGGCGGCCGCGAGCCGGTCGCCCGCCGCGACGCGTTCCTCCAGCGCGTCCACGAACGGCACCAGCGCGTCCAGCAGGGTCTTGTCGCCGGGGGCGGAGCGGCCGAGCCGCATCATCTCCGCGACGGCCGACCGCAGCCCCGCCGCCACGGCCTCCGCCCCGGAGCGGGCGGCCAGCTCGGTGCCGAGCCGGTCCAGCAGCACGCCCCACAGCGCGCCGGACGCGCCGCCCGCCCGGTCGGCGAACGCGGCGCCGGCCGCGATCAGCACCGGGCCCGCACCGCCGGAGGTGCGGGCGGCGGCGTCGGCGGCGGCGCGCAGGCCGCGCACCATGCCGGCGCCGTGGTCGCCGTCACCGGCCACCGCGTCCAGCCGGGCCAGCTCCGGCTCGTCCCGCTCCACGCGGTCGCGGGCGCGGGTCAGGGCCGCGCGGACGAGCCGGGCGCCGGTGTCCTCGTCGTCCACCGCCGCGGCCTGCTCCGGCACGGCCGCCTGCTCGGTCACGACCGGGGCGACGTCGGGCAGCGGGGCGCCGCGGCGGAAGGCGGGGGTGTCGGCGGGGGCGTCCCACAGCTCGGCCAGCTCGCCGTCCAGCCAGGTGAGGGTGAGCGAGCAGCCCGCCATGTCCAGCGAGGTGACCAGCTCCCCGACCTCGGGGCCGCGCAGCCGCAGCCCCTCGGCCGCCAGCAGCCGCACCACGTCGGCGTAGAGGACGAACAGCTCCTCGTACTTGGTCGAGCCGAGCCCGTTGAGGATCAGCGCGACCTCGTCGCCGGCGCCGTCGGGGCGCTCGGCCAGCAGCCCCTCCACCAGGGCGGCGGCCAGCTCGCGGGCGGTGAGCCGGTCCACCGTCCGCACGCCGGGCTCGCCGTGGATGCCCAGGCCGATCTCCATCCGCGCCGGGTCGACGGTGAACAGCGGCTCGTCGCGGCCGGGGAAGGTGCACCCGGCGAACGCGACGCCGAGGGTGCGGGTCCGGTCGTTGGCCTTGCGGGCGATCCGCTCGACCTCGTCGAGGGAGTCGCCGCGTTCGGCGGCGGCGCCGGCGGCCTTGAACACCGTGAAGTCGCCCGCGATGCCGCGCCGGTCGGCGGCGCGTTCGGGCGGGGCCGAGGCGATGTCGTCGGTGACCAGCACCGTCCGCACGTCCATGCCCTCGGAGCGGGCGCGCAGCTCGGCCAGCCCGAAGTGCATGACGTCGCCGCCGTAGTTGCCGTAGGAGATCAGTGCGCCCGCGCCGGAGTCGACCGCGCGCAGCGTCCGGTACGCCTGCTCGGCCGACGGGCTGGTGAAGATGTCGCCGACGACCGCGGCGGTGGCCAGGCCCGCGCCGACCAGGCCGGCGAACGCCGGGTAGTGGCCGGAGCCGCCGCCGATCACCAGCGACACCCGGCCGGGGCGCGGCCCGCCGCGCCGCATCACCGCCGACGCGCCCGGCACCCGCTCCAGGTAGCGGCCGTAGGCGGCGGTCAGCCCGGTGACGAACTGCTCCTTGAAGTCGGCGGGGGCGTTGAACACGTGCGTCACGGCGCCTCCCCGGGGATGCCGGTCTCGATCAGCGCGAGGATCCGCCGCCGGGCGTCGTCGGGCGAGGCCACGATCTGCGCGGCCAGGCCGAGCGCGTCCGGCTTGGGCGGGTAGACGGGGTTGGGGATGCTGATGACGGTGAGCCCGGCGGCGTGCGCCGCGCGGATGCCGTTGCTGGAGTCCTCCACGGCGAGGCCGTGCCGGGGGTCGATGCCCAGCCGCCGCACCGCCTCGGCGTACACGTCCGGGGACGGCTTGCCGCGCGGCACCTCCTCGCTGGACACCGTGGCGGAGAACCGGTCGGCCACCCCGAAGTGCGGCAGCACCGCGTCGATCAGCTGCCGGGCGGCCGAGGACGCCAGCGCCACCGGCACCCGCTCGGACACGTCCACGATCAGGTCGAGGGCGCCGTCGAGCGGTTCGATGCGGCCCTGGTGCAGCGCGTCCACCATGAACGCCACGCACTCCTCGCGCACGGCCTCGGCGCGGGACGGGTCGCCGAACAGGCCGGCGATGTGCGCGGCCCACTCGGGAGCGCTCATGCCCTGCACGGCGGCGGTGTCCTCGGGACGCCACGTGCGGCCGTGGCGGCCGCAGTAGTCCTGCCAGCTCTCCTCCCACAGGTGCTCGCTGTCGACGAGCACGCCGTCCATGTCGAACACCACCCCGGCGACCGAACGCGTGCCGCGCGCCGCCGAGTCGGATGCGGTGGATGAAAAGGTCACGAACCGGCCACCTCGTAGTTGACTTTGTGTTCCTCCAGGTCGCGCAGGTGGTCGGGGGAGGCGCCGGCGTCGACGAGCACGCGCTCGAAGACGCTCAGCGCCGCCAGCCGGTGCAGCGCGACCTTGCCGAGCTTGGTGTGGTCGAGCAGCAGCACGTTGCGCGCGGCGGCGTCGAGCATGGCCCGCTTCACCGCGACGATGTGCTGTTCCTGGTGGTAGGCGAAGCCGCCGGAGACCGCCGCCGTGGACACGAAGCACAGGTCCACGCTCAGCGAGGTCACCGCCTCCACGCACGACACCCCCAGGAAGGAGTCGTGCGACAGGTCGTAGTCGCCGCCGACCGCCATGAGCCGGATCCCGCGCGCCTTGGACAGCAGGTTCAGCCCGGCCATGTAGTTGGTGACGACGGTCAGCGGGGTGATGACGCCCTCGGCCAGCCGCCGGGCCAGCGCGAGCGCGGTGGTGGAGTCGTCCAGCATCACCGCCATGCCGGGCTCGATCAGCTCCAGCGCGCGGGCGGCGACGGCGTCCTTCTCCGCCTGCATCGACTTCATGCGGTAGACGACGTTGCTCTCGAACACCCCCGACGGCTGGGCGGTGACGCCGCCGCGGAACTTGCGGACGATGCCCTGCCGTTCCAGCTCGTCCAGGTCCCGGTGGATGGTCATCTGGCTGACCTGGAAGCGCTCGGCCAGCTCCGCGGCCGACAGCGAGCCCTCCGCCAGGACGTGCTCGGCGATCGCCGCCTGCCGCGCCGCCGGGCCCCGCAGCGGGGCCTCGGCGGCCGCCCGGCGCTGGACCTGTTCCCCGGCGGCGGTCACGGCGCGATCCTCCGCCCGCCGTCGGCGGGGTCGAACAGCAGCAGCCGCGCCGTCGGCACCGCCAGCCGCACCGGGTCCTCGCGGCCGAGGCCGGCCGCCTGCTCGCGCGGCACGACCAGCGAGACGCGCGACTCGCCGACGCTGACGGTGACCTCGCTCTGCCGGCCGAGGATCTCGGTGACGTAGACGCGGCCGCGCAGCTCCACGGTCCCGTCGGCGGGGCGCCCGTCGCGGACGAGCGCCACGTCGCGGGGCCGCACGCCCAGCACCAGGTCGCGGCCCGGCCGGATCTCGACGCCGCCGGGCAGCGGGATGTCGACCTCGCCGTCGGGACTGCGGAACCGGCCGCCCTCGGCGGCGGCGCCCTCCACGAGGTTGACGCGCGGCTTGCCGAACGACTGCGCCACGAACGTGTCGGCCGGCCGGTCCCAGATCTCCTCGCGGGTGCCGACCTGGACGATCCGGCCCTCGCGCAGCACGCCGATGCGGTCGCCGAGGCCGAGGGCCTCCACGTAGTCGTGGGTGACGTACAGCGTGGTGGTGCGTTCCACCGCGCCGATCGTCTTCAGTTCGGCGCGCATCGACTGGCGCAGCTTGGCGTCCAGGTGCGACAGCGGCTCGTCCAGCA
This sequence comes from Actinomadura sp. NPDC047616, assembly GCF_040642915.1. Lineage (NCBI taxonomy): Bacteria > Bacillati > Actinomycetota > Actinomycetes > Streptosporangiales > Thermomonosporaceae > Actinomadura > Actinomadura sp. NPDC047616. The sequence goes on along the minus strand of NZ_JBEYTB010000005.1, from coordinate 84,151 downwards.
GGAACGCGTCGGCCGGGCGCACCAGCACGCGGCCGAGCGCGACCCGCTGCCGCTGCCCGTTGGACAGCTCGCCCACGTTGCGGTCCAGCAGGTGGGCGATGCCGAGCAGCTCGGCGATGCGGCCCACGCGCCGCTTGGCCTCGTCGGCGGGCACCTTGTAGCGGGGCGAGCGCAGCGGCGAGGCCATGTTGTCGTAGGCGCTGTAGTGCGGGTAGAGGGCGTAGCTCTCGAAGCACATCGCCACGCGCCGGTCGTAGGGCTCGACGCCGTCCATGTCGACGCCGCCGATCTCCACGCGGCCCTCGTCGGGCTGCTCCAGCCCGGCGACGGCCTTGAGGGTGGTGGTCTTGCCGGCGCCGGACGGGCCGAGCAGGCAGAAGAACTCGCCGTCGCGCAGTTCCAGGTCCACCCCGTCCAGCGCGGTGACCTTGCCGTAGGTCTTGCGCAGTCCCTTGAGGACGATCGTCGCCATCAGCTCTTCACCGCCCCGAACGACAGGCCGCGCACCAGGTAGCGCTGGATGGTCAGCGCCAGCACCAGCGGCGGCACCGCCGACACCAGCGCGGCCGCGGCGGTCAGGTTGTACTTGGGCCGGTCGCCGCCGAGGAACGACAGCGCGCCGACCGTGACGGTCTGGGCGTTGGAGGACGTGAGGATCAGCGGGAACACGAAGTTGTTCCAGGCGAAGATGAACGCCAGCAGGCTGACCGCGGCGATGCCCGGCTTGACCAGCGGCAACGCGATCTTCACGAACGCCCGGGTGCGGGAGTAGCCGTCCAGCAGCGCGGCCTGCTCCAGTTCCGGTGACAGGTCGGTGAAGTACGACCGCATGATCCACACGATGAGCGGCATCGTCACCAGCTGCAGGACCCAGATGACACCGACGTAGGTGTCGAAGAGACCGAGCTGCTGGTACAGCACGAACAGCGGGATGATCACCGTCAGCTCGGGGGCGAACCGGAACGACAGCAGGGTGAACATCAGGTTCTCCGAGCCGCGGAACTTCCAGCGCGCCGCCGCGTACGCCGCGGGCAGCCCGATCAGCAGCGACAGCGCCACCGCGCCGATCGACACCACCAGGCTGTTGACGAAGAAGCGCACGAACGGCACGCCCTCGACCTCGCCGCCGCCCAGCACCGTCCGGTAGGAGTCCAGCGTCGGGCTGAACGAGAAGTAGGTGTTGAACAGCTGGTTGTCCGGCTTGAGCGACAGGATCAGCATCCACGCCACGGGGAACAGCGCGAACACGAAGTACACGACGAGCCCGGCGTTGACGGCGATCCCGGTGAGCCGTTCCTTGCTCACTTGGTGCTCACCCCCGCCGCCCGGCTCTGCACCCGGCCGAGGTAGCGGACGAGCACCATGGACATCAGGTAGACCACCGCCCAGAGAATGATCATGTAGCTGATCCCGAACGAGTACCGCTGGAAGCGGATCGCCTCCAGGTAGGCGCGGATCTGCAGGACCACGGTGGAGTCGCCCGGTCCGCCCTCGGTGAGGGCGTAGATGATGTCGAACACCTTCAGCGAGTCCATGAACCGGAAGATCACCGCGACCAGCACGTACGGCCACAGCATCGGCAGCGTCAGCTTGCGGAAGGTGAACCACCAGCCGGCGCCGTCCACGGCGGCCGCCTCGAACGGCGAGCGGGGCAGCGAGCGCAGCCCGGCCAGCGCCAGGATCGCCACGAACGGGGTGTAGACCCACACGTCGACGGTGATGGACGACAGCAGCGCGCCGGTCGGGGTGTCGGTCCACTGCACGTCGCCGAGCCCGAACGGGCGCAGCAGGTAGTTGACCACGCCCACGCTGGGCTGCAGCATCAGCTTCCACATGATCGCCGCGATCACCGGGGCGATCATCAGCGGCAGGATCAGCACCTTCTCCAGCATCCGGCCGAGCCGGGTGCTGCGGTTGAGCAGCAGCGCCACAGCGACGCCGAGCACCAGCTCGACGGCCGTGGCGCCCACCGCGTACAGCGCGGTGACCAGCGCCGACCGCCAGAACGCGTCCTGACCGAAGATCGTCAGGTAGTTCTCGAGGCCGACCACGTCGGGCTGCGGCTTGCCGGCCGAGTAGTCGAACAGCGTGTAGTACAGGCCGAGCCCGAACGGGTACAGGATGCCGCCGGTCAGCAGCAGCGCCGGGATGATCAGCAGGTAGGGACGGGCGGAGCGCCGCCACCGCGGGACGCGGCGCGGACCGCCGGCCGGGCGGCGGTCCGCGCCGCCGGTGTCCGGCCCGGCGGCGGCCGTCTCGCTCTTGGTGAGGGAGGCCATCGGCTGCTCCGCCTACCCCGCGACCTTCGGCGCCAGGTCCTTGGCCAGCCCGTCCAGCACGCCCTTGGCGTCCTTGCCGCTGTAGATCTCCTGCAGCGAGGCCGCCCAGCTGGTGGTGGCGTCGAAGAACTGCGTCTGCGGGGTGAACTGGATCTTGGTCTGGTTCACCACCTGCTCGAAGGTGTCCAGGAACCCGGGGATCTTCTTCATCTTGTCCTTGTAGGCGGCGTCCTCGCTGATGGACTTGCGCACCGGGTCGACCTGGTTGTGCTCGACGGCGGCCTTGCGCAGGTGCTCCTTGCCGGTCGCCCACTGCAGGAACAGCCACGCCGCGGTCTTGTTGTCGCTCTTGGCGTTCATGCCGAGCGACCACACCCACATGTTGGTGGCCAGCGAGCCGTCCGGGCCCTTCGGCCCCGGGTGGAAGGCGATCTTGCCGGACGCGGGGCTGGCGCCCTCGACCGCCTGGAAGTAGGCGGCGGTGTCGGCGTCGAACATCATCGCGGCCTTGCGCGCGCCCAGGTCGCTGGAGCACTGGTACCAGGTGTAGGACGTCCACGAGGGCGGGCCGCCGTCGCGGATCATCTTGGCCCAGTTGGCGGCGAACTCCACGGCCTTGGGGTCGTTCATGGCCGGGCGCAGCTTGCCGCCCTCGGACACGAAGTCCTTGAGGCCGTACCGCGAGTACATGGTCATGAAGCCGGGGTGGATGGTGGCCCAGCTGCGCGAGCCGCGCACCGCGATGCCGTACATGCCGTCGAAGCCGGCGCCGGGCGCCTTCTGCTTGATGGTCGCGGCCAGCTCGCGCAGCTCGTCGAACGTCTCGGCGGGCTTGAGGCCGAGCTTGGAGAACACCTCGGTGTTGTAGGCGACGACGTTGCTCTCCCAGCCCCACGGCAGCGCGTACTGGCCGCCCTGGCCGAGCGGGGCGCCGTTCTTCAGGCTCCACTGGTCGGCCTGCAGCAGGTTGGGGTAGAAGTCGTCGGGGTCCCACTCGGCGTTGGTGGCCGAGGCGTTGCGCATCCAGGGGCCGAGGTCCTCCAGCCAGCCGGGCGGGCCGTACTGCCAGACCATGTAGGCGCCGAGCATGAACACGTCGTAGGACGCGCGGCCGCTGGACAGGTCGACGGTGAGCTTGTCGAAGTAGTTGTCCTCGGGGAACACGTCGTACTTGACCTGGATGCCGGTCAGGTCCGAGAACGCCTTGAGGTCGGCGATCAGGGCGTCGGAGTAGGGGTGCTTGTTCAGCAGCGCCTTGATCGTCTTGCCCTTGGCGCGCTTCCAGTCGAACGCGCCGGTGACCTCGTTCGCGGCCGAGCCGCCGCCACCGCTCGAGGAGCCGCCGAATCCGGCTCCGCAGGCGCTCAGCGCTGGGGCCGCGGCCAGCGCGGCGGCCGACAGGCCGGCCAGGCCGAGGAAGCGCCGGCGGTCGAGCCGGGCGGCGGGGCCGCCCATCGCGTACCGGTCGGCTGCGCGGTCGATGCTGCCGTCCGGGCGGCGTGTGTCCATCCGTCCCTCCAGGGGAGATCCGAGCCAGATCACGCACATGTAACACCGTTGCCTGTGTTCTTAACACTCCATGTGCGTTGGCTCACAGAGCTTGTAACACAGCGATTGCCAACGTCAAGCCCTGGCCACAGATTGCTTAACAACGTTTGAACGGAGGACGGCCCTGGTAGTGGCGGGTCCATCCGACGGCCTTGCCGAACCCAACATGAGGCTGTTATAAGTTCACAACACAGATCGATAAGTTGAGGAGGGCGTGCTGTGGAGAACCCTCGGCGAGACCCCGCGGGACGGCCGGTCTGGCTGGGGGTGGACCTCGGCACCCAGAGCGTGCGCGTGCTCGCCGCCGACGCCTCCGGACGGGTGGTGCGGCGCGCGTCGGCGCCGCTGACCGGCCGGCGCGAGGCCGAACGGCACGAGCAGGACCCCGCCGCGTGGTGGGCGGCCGTCCGCGACGCCGCGCGCGAGGCGCTGCGCGACGTTCCGCCCGGACTGGTCCAGGGCGTCGCGGTGTGCAGCACGTCCGGCACCGTTCTGCTGGCCGACGACGACGGCCGGCCCCTCACCCCGGGCCTGATGTACGACGACGGCCGGGCCCGCGCCGAGGCCGCCGAGGCGCAGGAGGCCGGTGCCGAGCTGTGGGAGCGGCTCGGCCGCCGCATCCAGCCGTCCTGGGCGCTGCCCAAGGCGCTGTGGCTGACACGCGCGCGTCCCGGCGCCCGCCTGCTGCACCAGGCCGACTTCGTCAACGAACGGCTGGTCGGCGAGCGGGTCGCCACCGACTCCAGCCACGCCCTGAAGACCGGCTACGACCTGCTCGGCGAACGCTGGCCGGGCGAGGTGTTCGACGCTCTGGGCCTGGACGCCACGCTGCTGCCCGAGGTGGTGCGGCCCGGCACCGTGCTGGGCAAGGTGTCGCCGTCGGCGGCCGAGGAGACCGGCATCCCGGCCGGGACGCCCGTCGTCGCGGGCATGACCGACGGCTGCGCGTCCCAGATCGGCTCGGGAGCGCTGCGCGTCGGCCACTGGAACTCGGTGCTCGGCACAACGCTGGTGCTCAAGGGCGTCACCTCCACGCTGGTGCGCGATCCGCTCGGGGTGCTCTACAGCCACCGCTCCCCCGACGGCACATGGCTGCCGGGCGGGGCGTCCAGCGTGGGCGCGGGCGCGCTGACCACCGACGGCGACCTCGCCGACCTGGACGAGCGCGCCACGCGGTGGGAACCGTCCAGCGCCGTGGCCTACCCGCTGGTCTCGTCGGGGGAACGCTTCCCGTTCCTGGCGCCGGACGCCGTGCCGTTCATACTCGGCACGCCCGCCGACGACGCCGACCGTCACGCCGCGCTGCTGCAGGGCGTGGCGTTCATCGAGCGCCTGGCGCTGGCATACGTGCGGCGTCTCGGCGCACCCGTCGACGGGCCGCTGACGTTCACCGGCGGCGCCGTCCGCAGCGCGTACTGGACGCAGCTTCGCGCCGACGTGCTGGGCCGGCCCGCGCGCGTGCCCGAGCACGCCGACGCCGCGCTGGGCATGGCGATCCTGGCCGCCTACGGCACGACGGGCGCCGCCTCCCTGGCCGACGTCGCCGAGCCGATGGTGCGCATCCGCACCGTCGTCGAGCCGCGGCCGGGCGTCCGCGACCGGTTCACCGCGCCGTACCACCGGCTGCTGGACGAGCTGGAACGCCGCGGCTGGCTGCCCGCCGACGTCGCCTCCCACGCCCGCGAGGAGGGCTGACCCCGCTCCCCCGACGAGGCGTTTGACCTTGACGCAACGTCAACGTCTCTAATGAGGGCATGCGGATCGGCGAGATAGCCGCGCTGGTCGGGGTGTCGACCCGTACCGTGCGCCACTACCACCATCTGGGGCTGCTGCCCGAGCCGGAACGGCGGGCCAACGGCTACCGCGACTACCGGCTGCGCGACGCGGTGGTGCTGGCGCGCGTCCGCCGCCTGGCCGAGCTGGGGCTGTCGCTGGACGAGATCCGCGACGTGCTCGCCGACGACCGGGGCCGCGAGCTGCGCGAGGTGCTGCTGGACCTGGACGCCGACCTGGCCCGCCAGCAGGAGGCGATCGCCGAGCGGCGGTCCCGGCTGGCCGCCCTGCTGGCCGAGACCGACCTGGACCCCGACTCGACGGTGTCGCCGGACATGGCCGAGATGCTGCGCCGCCTGCCCGCCGGGGAGTCCCGGTTCGCCGCGTTCGACCGCGAGCTGATGACGCTCGTCGACACCGGTGCCGGCCCCGCCGACCAGGCCGCGTTCGCCGCGCTGCTGCGTCCGCTCACCGAACCGGAGGCGGTCGCCCGCGGGAACGTCCTGTACGAGCGGCTGGACGAGCTGGAGGACGCCGACGCGGACGACCCGCGCGTCGCCGCGCTCGCCGCCGACCTGGCCGCGTACATCCCCGCCGACATGGCGTCGCTGATGGTCACCAGCCTGGAACACGTGGAGTTCGGCGGCTGGCTGGAGTCGATGGCGCTGGAGCTGTCGCCCGCCCAGGCCGAGACGTTCCGCCGGCTCGTCGCGATCCTCAAGGAGCGGACATGACGCGCCCCCGTCCCGCCGACGCCGCCCGGGTCGCCCGGCGGCTCATGAGCTTCGACGCCAAGGGGACGGCCAGCCTCGTCCTGTGGGTGACGCGGCGCCGCGACGGCGTGCCGCCCGGCGCCACCGCCGTCCCCTACTCGGCCGCGCAGACGACGCCCATGCTGATGTGGCTGTTCGCGATGGCCGTGGAGCTGGTCGGCCTGGAGGTCATCCTGCGGGCGGTCGGCGCGCCCGGCCCGCTGCGCGTCGCGTTCCTGGTCGTCGACGCCTACTCGCTCCTCATCGTGCTGGCGGTCATCGCGGCGTGCGTCACCCGGCCGCACGTGGTGTCGGACGGGGAGCTGCGCGTGCGCTACGGCGCGTTCTTCGACCTGCGCGTGCCGCGGGAGCGGATCGCCTCGGTGCGCCGGGTGCGCGACTTCAACGAGTCCCGCCTGTTCCGGCTGGAGGACGAGGTGCTGACCGTCGCGGTGTCGTCGCAGACCAGCGTCGTCGTGGAGCTGAACGGGCCGGTCACCGTGGTGCGGCCGCTGGGCGGCCTCGGGCGGGCCCGCACGATCCGGTTCTTCGCCGACGACCCCGACGCCGCCGTCCGCGCCCTGCGCGGCGCCCCGAGCGAGGACCAGCCCGGCGGCACCCGCGTCGGGTCCCGCTAGCGACCCGTTCAGGAACTGACCGGCCGCGGCGGCCGGGCGGCCCGGTCAGGGCTCGTCGCCGCGGCCGGCGTCGTCGGCGGCGCGGGCGTCGCGCAGCGCCATGTCGATGGCGGCCGACGCGGTGCCCAGGTGCTTGAGGACGATCTCGCGGTCGTCCTCGAACTCCACGCTCAGCGCCAGCGCGCCCAGCCGCTGGGCCAGCCTGGTGATCAACGCGGCGATCTCGGCGGCCGACTCGGGCAGCACGCTCGGCACCGCCCCCGCCACCAGTTCGCCGCGCAGCGCCAGCCGCTCCATCGTCTCCTGGTGGTCGGCCGCCATCTGCCGGGCCCGCCACAGCGGGTGCAGGAACGCCGAGCCGTTGCCGCAGGTGCAGGTCCAGCCGAAGATCTCGGCGTCGGGGTCGCGCAGGTCGCCCGGTTCGACGTCGCGCACCCCGGGGGCGCTGGACGACCCGCCGGACGGCGGGTCGACGCGGCCGACGACCAGCCGGACCCGGTGCGCGCCCGGAGCCTCACCGTGGGGGGCTGTCATGCCCCCGATCCTGCCCCTTTACCGGCCGGTAGACGACGGGATCCGCCGATCCCGCGCGCCCCGTTCCGCATCAGCCGCCCAGCGGCCCCCCGCCCATGGGCGCCGCCTCCCGGGCGCGCTCCCGCTCCCTCTCCCGCTCCCTCTCCCGCTCCATCGCCTCGTACGGACGGGGCCGTCCCCACTGCTCCTCCATCCGCATCGCGCAGCCCAAGGCGAAGAAGGTCGGCGCCCACTGCCCGACGAAAATGCCCCACCGGTCGGCCCGGTCGAGTCCCGCGGGTTCGAGGTTGCGCGACAACATCCACGACGCGATCGACGCACCGATGGACGCGAACCCCATCGTGTACATGACGTTGGACGACAGACCCATCTTGCACAGCATGCCAACCATGTGCCCTCCTGGCGTGAGATGTGGTGCCGTCCTGCACCTTTCCCGGGCATCCGGCACTATGGCCATGCGTACGCCAAGGTTGATGTCGCTCTTCCCCAGAAAACGGCATTGCCGGAAACGTCCGGGAGTGCGGTGGGGCGACCGGGGCCACGGCACCCGTCCGGCCTCCTATGCTGCGTACCACCTGATCCGGTCCGCCGGCCGATCCCCGCCCCCCACACCGACCACGAGAGGCCGTTCAGCATGGGTGCTCGCCACGTCCACGACCACGACGCGCGCGATGACGGGCGGGCGCCCCGCCCGGTCGTTCGCGCCGTGCTGGCGGTCATCGTCCCGCTGGCGGTGGCCACGCTGGCGGGGCTGATCTGGATGTGGCCGTCGGACCGGCAGCCGGTCGACCCGGGCTCCGCGCAGATGCCGAAGGTCACCGGCACGGTGGCGCGGGTGTCGCTCAAGCCGTGCCCGGCCGCGGCGCCGGACGCCCAGCCGCCCGGCACGGCCGGCACGGAGGGCGCCCGTCCCCGCACCGACCCGCGCCGCTGCGGCACCGCGACGGTCGAGCTGACCTCCGGTCCCCTGACGGGACGGTTCGTGTCCGTGGAACTGCCCAGCGGGCCCGGCAGCCGCGTGTTCGAGCCGGACGACGACGTGGTGCTGGTGGAGGCGCCCGGCGACTCGGGAACGCCGTCCTACCAGCTGTCCGACCACGACCGCTCGCGGCCGCTGTGGCTGGTCGCCGGCGCGTTCGTGCTCGCCGTGATCGCCTTCGGCCGGTGGCGCGGGCTGACCGCGCTGATCGGGCTGGGCGTCACGTTCGCGCTGCTGGTGCTGTTCCTCATCCCGGCGATCCTGGACGGCCGCTCGCCGCTGGGCGCCGCCATCGTCTGCGCGGCGGCCATCATGCTGGCGGTGCTGTACCTGACGCACGGCTTCTCGCTGACGACGTCGGTCGCGGTGCTCGGCACGCTCGGCAGCCTCGCCCTGACCGGTCTGCTGGCGATGCTGGCGATCGACCTGACCCGGCTGACCGGCATCACCGACGACAGCTCGCTGTCGCTGGACCTGTCCTACAGCATCAACACCCAGGGGCTGCTGCTGGCCAGCGTCATCATCGGGTCGCTGGGCGTGCTGGACGACGTCACCGTCACCCAGGCGGCCACCGTGCGCGAACTCGCCCGGGCCGACGCGTCCCGCTCGTTCGGGCGGCTGTACCGGGCCGCCGCCCGGGTCGGCCGCGCGCACATCGCCTCGGTCATCAACACGATCGTGCTCGCCTACGCCGGGGCGTCGCTGCCTCTCATGCTGCTGTTCAGCGTGGGCGGCCAGTCGCTGGGCGAGGTGGTCACCACCCCCGTCATCGCGCAGGAGATCGTCCGCAGCGTGGCGGGCACGCTCGGGCTGATCGCCGCCGTGCCGTTCACCACCGCGCTGGCCGCGCTGGTCGCGACGTGGCGCCCGGACGGCGACGAGGACCCCGGCGTCCCGGCCGGCGCGCCCTCCCCTGCCGCCACGCACAGCCCCTTCTGAGGTCTACGTCCCGAGGTAGCGCCGCTGGGCCTGCTGCTCCTTCTCGTAGCGGGCACGGGCCTGGCGGGTCGCCTCCAGCTCCGACACCTCCGCCACCGGCACGTCCCACCACGCCTCGCTGTCGGGCGCGGACACCAGCGGATCGGTCTCGATGTGCACCACCGTCGTGTGCGAGGCGGCCTTTGCCTGCTCCAGCGCGTCCCGCAGCTCCTCGACGGTGGTCACGCGGACGACGTGCGCGCCCAGGCTGGCGGCGTTGGCGGCCAGGTCCACCGGGAGGACATCGCCCTCCAGACGTCCGCTGTCGTCGCGGTAGCGGTAGCGGGTGCCGAACCGCTGCGCCCCCACCTGCTCCGACAGCCCGCCGATGGAGGCGAACCCGTGGTTCTGCACGAGCACGACGACGAGCTTGACGCCCTCGGCCACGGCGGTGACCAGCTCCTGGGCCATCATCAGGTACGACCCGTCGCCCACCAGCACGAACACCTCGCGGTCCGGCGCGGCCAGCTTCACCCCCAGCCCGCCGGCCACCTCGTAGCCCATGCAGGAGTACCCGTACTCGACGTGGTAGGTCCGCGGACTTGCGGGCCGCCACAGCTTGTGCAGGTCGCCGGGCATGGACCCGGCCGCGCACACCACCACGTCGCGCGGCCCGGCGGCGGCGTTGACCGCCCCGATCACCTCCGACTGCGCCGGAACGGGCCCGTGCCCCAGGGCGTAGGCGCGGTCCACCGTCGCGTTCCACGCCGCGACCAGCTCCGCGACCTCGGCCTGGTAGGCGTCGGAGACCCGGTGGCCGGCGAGCTCGCCGCGCAGGGCCTTCAACCCCTCGCGGGCGTCGGCGACCAGCATCTCCCCGCCCAGCTTGGCCGCGTCGAACCCGGTGACGTTCACGTTGACGAACCGCACCCCCGGATCGGCGAACAGGCTGTGCGAGGCGGTCGTGAAGTCGCTGTAGCGCGTGCCGACTCCGAGCACCACGTCGGCGCGGCGCGCCAGCGCGTTCGCGGCCGTCGTGCCGGTCGCGCCGACCGCGCCCACCGCGCACGGGTGCCGCCAGGGCAGCGCGCCCTTGCCCGCCTGCGTCTCGGCCACCGGGATCCCCGTCGCCTCGGCGAAGGCGGCCAGCTCGGCGCAGGCGTCGGAGTAGATCACCCCGCCGCCCGCGACGATCAGCGGGCGCCGCGCGCCGCGCAGCACGTCCACCGCCCGCCGCAGCGCGTCCGGTTCGGGCACCGGACGCGGGATGTGCCAGGTGCGTTCGGCGAACAGCTCCTCGGGCCAGTCGTGGGCCTCGGCCTGCACGTCCTGCGGCAGCGCCAGCGTCACCGCCCCGGTGGCCGCGGGATCGGTCAGCACCCGCATCGCCGCCAGCAGCGCCGACGGAAGCTGCTCGGGCCGGTTGATCCGGTCCCAGAACGCCGACACCGGCTTCAGGCAGTCGTTGACCGACACGTCGTAGGACCGCGGGTCCTCCAGCTCCTGCAGCACGGGGTTGGCGCGGCGGGTGGCGAAGACGTCGCCGGGCAGCAGCAGGACGGGCAGGCGGTTGATGGTGGCCAGGGCCGCGCCGGTCACCATGTTGGTGGCGCCGGGGCCGATCGAGGTGGTGCAGGCCAGCATCCGCAGCCGGTCGTGCATGCGCGCGTACCCGACGGCGGTGTGCACCATCGCCTGCTCGTTGCGCGCCTGGAAGTAGCGGAACTCCGGGTACTCGTCGGCGTACTCGGCGAGGGCCTGCCCGATCCCGGCGACGTTGCCGTGCCCGAAGATGCCGAAGCACCCGCCGAACAGGCGCCGCCGCACGCCGTCCCGCTCGCCGTGCTGCGCCGCCAGGAACCGCACCACCGCCTGGCCGACCGTCAGCCTCATGATCGCTCCTCCGTCGAGGTCAGCGGGAGCCGCGGGTCGAGCGGCTGCCCGGGCCAGGTGTCGCGGACCCAGGCGTGCGCGGGGTCGTCGCAGATCCGCCACGCGCGCTCGGGGCCGGGTCCGGCCATGACGTTCAGGTAGTACAGGTCGTACCCGGGAACCGCCATCGACGGACCGTGCCAGCCGTGCGGGATCAGCACCGCGTCGCCGGTGCGGACCTCCTCCAGCACGTCGATGGGCCGCTCGGGGGTGCCGTACACGCGCTGGTAGCCCATGCCCGGTCCGGCGGGTCCGCCGGCGACCTCGAAGTAGTAGATCTCCTCCAGGACGCTCTCGCCGGGACGGTCCTCGTCGTGCTTGTGCGGCGGGTAGGACGACCAGTTGCCGCCGGGCGTCAGCACCTCGCAGGCGATGAGCCGGTCGGCCTCGAACGCCTCGGGCGTGCAGAAGTTGTTGACCTGGCGGCTGGCCTGCCCGGCGCCGCGCAGCTCGACGGGGACGTCCTCGGCGGGGCCGTAGCGGGGCGCCAGCCGGTTCGCGCAGCGGGCCGACGGCAGCGCGAACCGGCCGCCGGCGGCGGAGGTGATCGTCACCCGGGCGTCGCGGGGCGCGTAGGCGAAGTCGGTGACGCGGGAGAACACGTCCCGGCGGCCCCGCAGCTCGAAGACGGCCGAGTCGACGGTCACCGTGCAGGACCCGGCGAGCGGCAGGACGAGCATCTCCTCCTCGCCGGTGTCCAGCGCGTGCCCGCCGCCCGGGGGCAGGGCGACGACGCGCAGGCCCGAGTACGTCCAGCCCGCCGTCTCCGGCGTGATCTCGGTCAGGTAGGGACTCACAGCAGCCTCACCGCGGCGTCGACGGCTCCGGCGACGTCGTCGTCGGAGGGGTACAGCAGGGCGCGGCCGACGACCAGGCCGCGCACGGTCGGCAGCGCCAGGGCCTTCTGCCAGGCGGCCAGGGCGCCGTCGGGGTCGGCGGGCACCTCGCCGCCCAGCAGCACGGCGGGCAGCGAGGAGGCCGCCATGACCTGTTCCATCCGGTCCACCACCGGCACCTTCAGCCAGGTGTACGCCGACGTGGTGCCCAGGCCGGAGGCGATCGCGACCGCCCTGGTCATGGCCTCGGGCGTCAGGACGTTGACGACCTTGCCGTCCGCGCCGCGCCGGGACACGAACGGTTCGACCATGGCCATGAGCCGGTGCCCGGCCAGTCCCGACACCGCGCGGGCGCAGCCCTCCAGGGCGCGGGCGGTGGCCGGGTCGTCGTAGTCGACGCGCAGCAGCATCTTGCCGCCGTCGAGCCCGGCGGCGGCGACGGCGTCGGCGTCGTAGGCGGTGAACCGGTCGTCGATCTCGAACGCGGCGCCCGCCAGCCCGCCCCGGTTCATCGACCCGAGGACGACCTTGCCGTCCAGGGCGCCGAGCAGCAGCAGGTCCTCGATGACGTCGGGGGTGCCGAGCACGCCGTCCACGCCGGGCCGCGACAGCGCGACGCAGATGCGTTCGAGCAGGTCGCGCCGGTCGGCCATGGCGAGCGGGTCGCCCCCGGCGGCCAGCGCGCCGCGCGCCGGATGGTCGGCGGCGACGATCATCAGCCGGCCGGCCGGGCCGGGCGGGGACGCGCGCCGCACCCGCCGCGCGGCGGCCAGCGCGATCGCCTCCGGCCGGACGGCGCGGATCTCGGCCAGGGCGGCGTACCGCTCGGCGAACGTGCCGGTGCTCACGCCGTGCCCTCCCCGGGCGTCGTCGGTGTCATGCCGTCCTCTCTCAGCAGCCGTTCCACCTCGTCGGTGGCGGGCATGGCGTCGGCGCAGGCGATGCGGGACGCGACCAGCGCCCCCGCGGCCGAGGCGAACCGGATCGTGCGTTCCAGGTCCCAGCCGGACAGCAGCCCGTGGCACAGCGCCCCGCCGAAGGCGTCGCCGGCGCCGAGCCCGTTGACGACCTTCACCTCGACCGGTGGCACGCGCACCGTCTCGTCGGCCGTGGCCGCCAGCACGCCGCGCGGTCCCTGTTTGACGACGGCGAGCCGGACGCCGCGGTCCAGCAGGGCGCGGGCGGCGGCGAGCGGCTCGGCCTCCCCCACGGCGACCCGGCATTCCTCCAGGTTGCCGACGGCGACGGTGGCGTGCGGCAGCGCCCGGCCGATCTCGCGGCGGGCCCGGTCGGGCGAGTCCCAGAACATGGGCCGGTAGTCCAGGTCCAGCACGGTGGTGCCGGTGTGCGCGGCGAGCGCGGTGACGGTCGCCGTGCGGCTGGGCTCGTCGGACAGCCCGGTGACGGTGGCCCAGAAGACGGTGGCGGCGCGGATCGCGTCCAGGTCCAGTTCACCGGGCTCGATCTGCATGTCGGGGGCCTTGGGCCAGCGGTAGAAGTACAGCGGGAAGTCGTCCGGTGGGAAGATCTCGCAGAACGCCAGCGGGGTGGGCAGGTGCGGCACGGCCGTCACGAAGCGGTCGTCCACGCCGTACCCGCGCAGCGCCCGGTGGACGTAGCGGCCGAACGGGTCGTCGCCGGTGCGGGTGATGACCGCGGTGCGGTGGCCGTGCCGGGCCGCGGCGACGGCGACGTTGGTGGGGCTGCCGCCCAGGTACTTGCCGAACGTCTCGACGTCCTCCAGCGGGACGCCGACCTGCTGCGGGTAGACGTCCACGCTGACGCGGCCCATGGTGATCAGGTCGTGGGTCATGTCGCGCCGCCTCGCAGAAAGGTGATGCTCGCGGCGACATCGTCACACGGCCCGGCGCCGGGCGGCGGCTCGGCGGTGAGGACGGTGTCCTGTTCCATGACGTACCAGCCCCGGTAGCCGGCCGACTCCAGCGCGCCGACGATGCCGGGCACGTCGATGTCGCCCCGCCCCAGCGGCCGGTAGATGCCCTCGCGCACGGCGTCGGTGTAGGCGATCCGTCCGTCCCGCACGCGCCCGGCCAGTTCCGCGTCGACGTCCTTCAGGTGCACGTGGGCGATACGGCCGGCGGCGGCGCGGGCCAGGGCGAGGGGATCGACGCCGCCGATGAGCAGGTGCCCGGTGTCCAGGCAGAGCGGCACGTCGGTGCCGTCGAGCACGCGGTCGACCTCGTCGCCGCGTTCGACGACGGTGCCGACGTGCGGGTGCAGGACGGCCCGGTGGCCGCGGCCGGCGGCGTGCGCGGCGGCGCGGCCGAGGTTGCCGAGCAGGGTGCGCCAGGCGGCGGCGTCGAGGACGGGACGCCGGTCGTAGCCGTCCAGTCCCGTGGCCGCGGCGAGCACGACGGTGGCGCCGGGCCCGCCGAAGCCGTCCAGGACGCGGGACAGTTCGGGCAGCGGGTCGCGCGCGGGGTCGTGCAGGACGAGCGGGACGAACCCGCCGACCGGCCGGAGCCCGTAGGACTCCAGCAGGCGGGCGCGTCCGGCGGGGTCGGCGGGCAGGAAGCCGTCGGGGCCGAACTCGGTGGCGGCCAGCCCGAGGTCGCGCATCTCGGCCAGGACCCGCTCGGGCGCCATCTGGTGGCCCCAGCCCGGCACCTCGCACACCCCCCAGGAGATCGGGGCTCCCGCGACCCGCTCCGCGGCGATCACCGGCGGACCTCCTCGATCGTCACGACACGGTCCTCGCGCCGCGCCAGCTCGCACGCCTCGGCCACGTAGAGCGCCTCCAGACTCTCCTCGGGGGGACAGGGGTTGTCGATGCGCCCGGCCGCCAGTTCGACGAACGCGCCGAGCTCGGCCGCGTACGCGTCGGCGAACCGGTCGAGGAAGTGGGTGTGCGGCGGCCCGGCCGGGCGAAGGCCGCCGCCGACGGGGGTCAGCGGCGTGCGGTCGTCCAGCCCGGCGACGACGCTGTCGGCCGATCCGAGCACCTCCAGCCGCACGTCGTAGCCCGCCGCGTTGTAGCGGGTGGCCGACACCTGGGCCAGGGTGCCGTCGTCGAGGGTGAGCAGCGCGGCGGCGGTGTCGACGTCCCCGGCCTCGGCGAAGAAGTCCGCGCCCCGGTTGGCGCCGACGGCGCAGACGCGCGTCACCTCGCGTCCGGTTACGAAGCGGACGGCGTCGAAGTCGTGCACCGAGCAGTCGCGGAACAGGCCGCCCGAGCCGCGGACGTAGGCGGCGGGCGGCGGCACCGGGTCCAGGGTGCACGAGCGGATGGTGTGCACCCAGCCGAGCCGCCCGGACCGCACCGCCTCGCGCGCCGCCACGTGCCCGGCGTCGAAGCGCCGCTGGAACCCGACCTGCACCGGGACGCCCGAGCCGCCGACGGCGTCCATCAGCCGCAGCGTGCCCTCGATGTCGGGGGCGAGCGGTTTCTCGCAGAACACCGGCAGCCCCGCCTTGACCGCGCGGACGACCAGTTCGGCGTGCGCGCTGGTCACCGCGGCCACGACGAGCGCGTCCAGTCCGGAGGCGAACAGCGCGTCCACCGAGGGTGCCGCCTCGGCCCCGATCTTGGCGGCGACCGCCCGCGCCCGCGCCGCGTCGGCGTCGGCCACCACGACCGCGTCGACGGACGCCAGGGCGCGCAGCGTCTCGGCGTGCCCGGCGCCGATGCGCCCCGCTCCGGCCAGCCCGACCCTCATCCCGACCTCCCGATGTCCGGCCGCGCGGCCGCGCGGACCCGCCGAGGCGCCCCCGGGCCGCGCGCCGCGCGGGACGGCACACCGCCAGCTGGGCATGATCAAGCTTCATGGAACGGTCCATATACTGTCAAGAGAATGTCCTGACATTAGGACTCCCTGACTTATTCGTAACACGGCTCGACTATCCTCGTGCCGTTCTCACCGAGGGAGCCCCGCCCGTGCCCGAAGCCGCCGCGCACCGCCATCCGGTCTCCGTGGACCGCACCAGCCCCGTCCCGCTGTACTTCCAGCTCGCGCAGCAGCTGGAGGAGGCGATCCGCAGCGGCGCGCTCCCCCCGGGCACCCGCCTGGAGAACGAGATGGAGCTGGCGGCGCGCTGCCGCCTGTCGCGGCCCACGGTGCGCCAGGCGATCCAGCACCTGGTCGACAAGGGGCTGCTGGTGCGCCGGCGCGGCGTCGGCACCCAGGTCGTCCAGCCGCAGGTGCGGCGCCCCATCGAGCTGTCCAGCCTGCACGACGACCTGTCGGCGGCGGGCGAGCGGCCGTCCACGCGGGTGCTGGAGTTCGGCCCCGTGGCCGCCCCGCCGGAGGTCGCCAAGGAGCTCGGCGTCCCGGCCGAGAGCAAGGTCCTGCTGCTGCGCCGGCTGCGCCTGACCGGCGACGACCCCCTCGCCCTGATGACCAACCACCTGCCGCTCGACGTGCTCGACGTCACCGCCGACCGCCTGGAGCGGCACGGCCTCTACGAGACGCTGCGCGGCGCCGGGGTCAACCTGCGCATCGCCCACCAGACGATCGGCGCCCGCGCCGCCACCGCCGCCGAGGCCCGCCTGCTCGACGAACGGCGCGGAGCCCCGCTGCTGACCATGACCCGCGTCGCCTACGACGACAAGGGCCGCGCCGTCGAGTACGGCAGCCACGTGTACCGGGCCACGCGCTACTCCTTCTCCCACACCCTCATCGGCAAGTAGCCGCCGCGGAGGGTGGGCGCCGGAAGCGTTCCCGTGCCCGGCACCCGGCCGCATCCGGTCATGCGCGCGGCATGGCCCCCCGTGCGTGGCACGAACGGTGGGCGGCAGGGCGCCCGGACCGCCGCGGACGGTGGTCCGCGGGGTCCGGGCGCCGGTGCGCCGTCGTGCGGTCAGCGGGTGCCGAGCTGGGCGACGCTGCTCGCGGTGCCGCCCGCCTCGGCCTGGAAGGCCACGGCCAGGTAGCCCGTCGCGCCGGGGACGGTCACCGTGGTGGTGCCCGCCCGCGTCACGGTGACCTTCTTGGTGCCGAGCACCTTGCCGTCCCAGACGTGCGCGTACGCGGTGCCGGGGCCGGTGGCGCGCAGCCGGAAGGTGGTGGAGCCGCCGGAGACGACCGGCCTGCCGTCGATGCGGCCGGTGGCGTCGCGCGGGGCGGCCGGTCCGCCGGCCAGCGGGATCCCCGTCTCGGCGGCCTGCCTGATCGACTGCGGCGAGTTCACCGACGCGGCGGCGTCGGTCGGCATCACCGGCGGCCTGGGCGTGGTGGGCATGCCGGCCGGCGGCGTGTGCCCGGGCAGCGTGGTCAGGCCCCACCGGTACGGGTCGCCCTGCACGCCGCCCCAGGTGGACCAGCCGATCCGGGTCTGACCGGTCTTGTCCTGGGTGTCGGAGTCGTAGACGAAGATGTTCAGCCCCATGCGCGCCGGGTCGACCGCGGCGGGCAGCGCCGTGAACGGGATCTTCGCCTCGACCGTGTAGCCGTCGTAGGGCTGCGCCACCGTGGCCGCGACCGCCATCCCGGGCGCGGTCTCGACGCCGGGGCCCTGGTGCTGGTCGGCGTCGCGCTGGAAGCACGGCGCGCCGTCGCTCATCACCGGGAAGACGCCGGTCTTGAACGTGGTGGAGGTGTTCTCCGAGTCGCCGCGCGGGTCGATGGCGATCTCGACCGAGTCGCTGCGCCAGTGCCGCTTGCAGTCGTCGGCGCCGAGGACGGTGCCCTGCTTGTCGTCGCGCACCTTGACCAGGACGTACAGCGCGTCGTCGGTCCAGGTGACCTTGCCGGTGGCCGAGCAGTCGGCGGCCGACTCGCACGCCGTGCCCTCCCACAGGCGCGACAGGTTCAGCTCGGAGCCGGTGTACTCGCCCGCGCCCTCCTTGCCGTCGAGCGTGGGCGCCGCGGCGGCCTTGGGCAGTTCGGCGACCGGCACCAGTTCGAGCGCGGCCTTCTGCACGTCGGGCGCGCCCGAGGAGCCGGTGGTGGTGATGGTGTAGTCGTAGTCGCCGTTCGCGCCGCCCTGGTTGGAGGTGGGCAGCGAGGCGTCGGTGTTGCGGACGGTGAAGGCGACCGATCCGTTCTTGCCGGCCTCCAGCCGGTACGGCTTGGACGCGGCGTCGGCGACGAACCCGTCGGGCAGGTCCAGCTTCACGGTGCCGGACTGCGCCGACGCGGACGCGTTGGACAGGTCGACCCGCACCTCGCGCGACTGCCCGGTCCCGAGCGTCAGGACGCGCTTGACGCGCCCGGTGAGCTGCGGCACGCCGTTGCGCGCCGCCCAGGCGTCGAAGTCCTCCACGCGCGGCAGCGGCTGCTGGACCCCCCTGACGGGGGCGCGCACCTCGACGGGCGCCACGTTCTGGCCGGTGCCGTTCGCGGTGGACAGCGTCGCCGCCAGCCGCACGCGCCCGTAGGACGCCTGCGCCGGGGGCTTCACCGTGAACGTGGCGGTGCGTTCCGACGAGCCGACCGTGCCGAGGTCGCCGGAGCCCGTGACGGTCCAGCCGGCGGGCACGTCGAGCTTCGCCTTCGCCTTGCGCAGCGTCTTGGGCGAGCTGGCGTGCGCGGTGACCTTCACCTCCCCGCCGGGCGTGACGCCGAACGTGTCGGTGGTCAGGTAGAACCGGGTGTCCTGCGGCAGGCCGCCCGTGCCGGGGGTGACAGCGCCCTCCAGCATGGCGGTGGCGTCACGGTTGTCCAGCTTGTACGGCACGCGGCTGTGGATCTGGGTGAAGTAGTCGCAGCCGTTCAGGTTCGGGTCGGCCGGCACGTCGGGGAAGCCGCCCCAGCCCTGGCTGACGTACACGCGCTGCGCGTCTCGCTCCACCTGCGCCCACGTCCTGCCGCCGTTGCGGGCCGAGGCCCGGCCGCCCCACACGCCGTAGACGGTCGCCGCCTGCGCCGACGGGGTGAAGCCGGACGCGCACGACGGACCGGACGGCCCGGACGCGCCGCCGGTGTTGAACAGCCGTCCCGGCGCCCACGGCCGGAGCCCCTCGCGGGTGATCTGCTCGGGGTAGGCCTTGGGGTCGGCGGCCAGGAAGTACGCCTCGGTGGCCAGCCGCCCGGCCTCCTGATGGTTGCCGTGCTGGCCCGGCACGGGCGCGGGCTCCATGGTGACGATCACCTTCGGCCGGGTCTGGCGGACCAGCCGCACGACCCGTCCCAGCGCCTCCCGGTGGTCCCACACGTCGGCGGTGAGCGGGGCGCTGACGGTGTAGTAGAAGTCCACGTCGTCGAGGTAGTGGATGTTCGCCACCCCGGCCTTGCCGACGGCGCGGCGCTCCTCGTCCTCGCGCAGCAGCCCCAGCGGCGGCCCCTCCTCGGTGCCGGCCGCGTTGCCGCCGCCCTCGCCCCGGGTCACGGTGAGGACGCCCACGCGGGCGCCGTCGTACTCGTTCCACTGCCCGTAGGTGGACAGGCCGCCCGCCTCGTCGTCGGGATGCGCCCCGACGAACAGCACGTCCAGCCTGCCCTTCTCGGCCGGCCTGCTCGGCGCCGCCGCCTGCGCGGGCGGCCCCAGCAGGGACGCCGCCAGCGCGGCGGAAACCGCGACGGGCAAAGCGGGTAGGGCGAGTCTTCGCATGGAAGTCTCCTGTTCGGTTGTGCCGGGCGACAAAGGCCGCGGCCCCTACTCCTTGATGGCCCCCGAGAGCATTCCGGCGATGAAGTGGCGCTGCAGGAAGACGTACAGCAGCACGACGGGCGCCGCGATGATCAGTGCGCCGGACATCAGCGCGGCGTAGTCGGTCTTGTGGTTCCCCTGGAAGACGGACAGGCCCAGCGGCGCGGTGCGCAGGCCCTCCTCGGAGTTGAGGATCACCAGCGGCAGCAGGAACTCGTTCCACGTCCACATGGAGATCAGCACGATCATGGTGAGGATGGCGGGACGTCCCATCGGCACCAGGACCCGCCACAGGGTGGTCCAGCTGCCCGCGCCGTCCATCCGGGCCGCCTCCAGCAGCGACGGCGGGACGCTGCGGAAGTAGGCGCGCATCCAGAACGTGCCGAACGCCACCGACATGGCGACCTGCGGCAGGATCACCCCGGCGTAGGTGTTGTCGAGGTCCAGCGAGCGCAGGTCGAAGTACAGCGGCACCACGATCGCCTCGGTCGGGATCGTCAGCCCGGCCACGAACAGCAGCGCCAGCGCGCCCGCGCCGCGAAAGCGCATCGTGCCGAGCGCGAACCCCGCCATGATCGACAGCACCGTGGCGACGACCACCGTCACGGCGGTGACGATCACGCTGTTGCGCAGGTAGACGGCGAAGTCGCCGTCCCGCCAGGCGGTGCCGAAGGCGGACAGGTCCAGGCCGGGCAGCTGCAGCGCCTGCGCCACCACCCCGGCCATGGGGAAGATCGCCAGCACCGCGAACAGCGTCAGCACCGCGTAGTTGAACACCTGTTCCCTGCGCGCGATCATGCCCTGCCCTTCGCGTCCGGGCGCCCCTCGACCACCCGGCG
Organism: Actinomadura sp. NPDC047616; assembly: GCF_040642915.1. Lineage (NCBI taxonomy): Bacteria > Bacillati > Actinomycetota > Actinomycetes > Streptosporangiales > Thermomonosporaceae > Actinomadura > Actinomadura sp. NPDC047616. Next base: position 63,575 of record NZ_JBEYTB010000005.1, on the reverse strand, counting down.
GATCCCGGCCGTGATCACGAACGCCAGCACGGCGATGGTGAGGCCGACCGCGCAGCCCAGCCCCACCTCGCCGGTGTTGAAGGTGCGGTTGTAGACCTCGTAGGCGGGGACCTTCGTCGCGTCGCCGGGGCCGCCGCTGGTCGCCATGTAGATCAGGTCGAAGTTGCGCACCGCCAGGATGGTGGTCAGCGTCAGCGCCACCGCCAGCTCACGGCGCAGGCCCGGCAGCGTCACCGTCCAGAACTCGCGCACCGGCCCGGCGCCGTCGATGCGCGCCGCCTCGTACAGCTCGCGCGGGATCTTCTGCACCCCGGCCAGCAGCAGCACCATCGCCAGCCCGATGTTCACCCACGTGCCGACCAGGCCGACCGCGGGCAGCGCGAAGGTGAAGTCGCCGAGCCAGCCGCGCGACCAGTCGGGCAGCCCGAGGGAGTGCAGGCCGCGCAGCAGGTCGTTGACCGGGCCGTCGGCCGAGTACATCCACTGCCAGGCCACCGCGACCGCCACCATCGCCACCACCTGCGGCAGGAACAGCACGGTGCGGAAGAACGCCAGGCCCCGGATCCGGGCCCGCGACATCGCCCCGACCAGCACGAACGCCACGCAGCACGGCAGCACCGCGTAGAAGACGATCAGCACGGCCAGATGCCCGAACGAGCCGCGCAGCACCGGGTCCGACAGCATCTCGCCGTAGTTGGACAGGCCCGCCCACGTCGCCGGGCCGAGGCCGTCCCACTCGTACAGCGAGAACTGCGCCCCCCGCACCAGCGGCCACAGCAGGAAGGCGCCGTAGACCAGCAGTGCGGGAAGGACGTACAGCCAGCCGATCCGGCGGGGCTCGCCCGGCGAGCCGCCGGGCGCGGACGCACCGGCCCGCCGGGCGGCGGGCCGGGCCGCGCGCCGGCCGCGTCCGGTCTCGGGCCGGGCGACGATCGTCATGTACGGCTCCCTCGGGTCAGGTTCGAAGGACGTGTCGGAGGACGCTCGGCCCGCTCACTTCTTCTTCTGGAAGGCGGCGTAGTCGTCCTGGGCCTTCTGCATCGCCTGCTGCGCGGTCGTCTTGCCGGTGATGAGCTCCTGCAGCGGACCGCCGAAGGCGTCGGCGAACGTCGGCGTGGCGTAGTCGATGTACGGGGTGATGCCGTCGTTCCTGCTGAGGGTCTCCCAGGCGGACAGGATGTCCTTCATCAGCGCGCCCTCGGGCTTCTTGGACGGCGGCGCCAGCGCGGGCAGGTTGCCGGTCTCGACCGACACGTCCATCGCCTCGGGCGAGGTGATGAAGTTGATGTAGGCGGCGGCCACGTCGGGGTGCTTGGACTTGGCGGTGATCGACCAGGGCAGGCTCTCGCCGCCCATGGTCGCCGAGGCCCCGCCCGCCTGCGCCGGGGGCGGCAGCATGAAGCCGACCTTGTCCCCCATCTTGTCCATCAGGTCGGACGCCCACCAGGTGCCGCCGAACATGAACACCCCGTCGCCCTTGGCGAAGTTGGCCGGGGTGTCGTCCCACTTGATGGCGTTGGCGTCCTTGGTGAAGTAGCCCTGCTTCGCCCAGTCGGCGAGCTTCTGCGCCGCCTGCACGTTCGGGCCGTCGCTCCACGAGCCGCTCTTGCCGAACACCAGGTCGCGCACGGTCTGCTTGTCGGCGTGCTGGTCCTGGACGATGCCGTACAGCTGCATCGCGGGCAGCTTCTCCTGGTTGCCGAACGCGATCGGGATCTCGCCCTTGCTCTTGGCGGTGGCCAGCGCCTGCTCGAACTCGCCCCAGGTCTGCGGCGCCCGGATGCCCAGCTTGGACAGCTTGTCCTTGTTGTAGTACAGGCCGACGATCTCGCCGTTGAGGGAGACGCCGTACAGGCTGCCCGAGCCGATGAGCTTGCCGTCGGTGGTGACGCTGTTGAGGTCCATCAGGCCCTTGGGGTAGCGCTTGCGCCACCCGTAGGCCTGGTCGTAGGAGTCCAGCGGCAGCAGCATGCCGGCCTTGACGAACTGCGCCATCGCCGCGTAGCCCTGGTTGGCCTCGACCACGTCGGGCGGGTTGTCGCCCGACAGCGCCAGGCGCAGCGTCTTCTGCAGGTCGCTGAACGACCGCGACACCCGGTTGATCTTGACGTTCGGGTACTTGGCCTGGAACTGCTCGTTCAGCTTCTCGATCTGCTTGCGCTGGCCGCCCTGGACCTCCTGGTCCCAGACGGTCAGCGTCACGTTGCCGGCCTTGGCGACGTCGGTGCTGACCGCGGCGGGCGCCTTGCCCTGCGGCTGCTCGGTGTCCGAGCCGGGGGCGCAGGCGGTGCCGAGGGCCGCGACCGCCACCGCGGCCAGCACCGCCCGCCTGCCGAGTCTCCTCGGGCCGCCTCTCCTCGCGCTGGGTGTCGTCGGCATCTGCTACCGCTCCTTCGTGAACTGGGGGAGGTCGGCGCGGTGCGCGGCCAGGCCCTCGTCGAGGATCCGCTCCGCGACCCGCAGGCTGGTGACGAACGGGTGGGCCAGCAGCGCGCGCAGGGCCGTGCGCCGGTCGCCGGTGACGGCGGCGTCGGCGGCCAGGCGCTCGTACTCGTGGACGGCCTGGGTGAGGCCGCGGACCTGGCGCGGCAGGTCCCCCATCACCAGCGGCACCGCGCCCTGGCGGCCCACCACCGCCGGGACCTCGACGATCGCGTCGGGTTCCAGCGTGGCGATCGCGCCCCGGTTGCGGGTGTTGACGATGAACCGGCGCTGCTCGTCGCGGACGATCGCGCAGATCACGTCCACCGCGAACTCGCCGTGCTCGCCGCCGCCGCGCTCGCGGCTCGGGTCCGGGTCGGGCTTGTCGGCCTCCCCCGCCACCTGCGCGTAGTAGTCGGGCAGCATCGCCAGGATGTCCTCGGCGCGGGTGGTGCCCTTCTCCCGCAGCTGCGCGACGACCTCGTCGTGGAAGAAGTAGTACTTGGAGTAGGAGTTGACCAGCAGGCCGAGGGCCTTGCCGAGTTCGGCCATGCGGACGGGGTCGCGGTGCGGGGTGGCGTCGCCGTGCGGCTCCATGGCCTCCAGCAGCGGGGCGATGTCGACGGGCTCGCCGTTCAGCCGGACCCGCTCGGCCCAGGTGCCGTGGTTGGTGCCGATCCAGTCGATCTCCAGGCCCTCGACGGGCAGGCCGAGCAGGTCGGCCCAGGTCTCGGTGTCGCCCACCCACTGGTCGCACAGCCCGAGGATCTTCGCACCGGTGTGGCGCGAGACCGCGTCGGTGACCACGTTGGTGGGGTTGGTGTAGTTGATGATCCACGCGTCCGGAGCGACCTCGGCGAGCGTGGCGGCGATCTCCAGCAGCACCGGGACGGACCGGCAGGCCATGAAGAACCCGCCCGGGCCGACCGTCTCCTGCCCGACGACGCCGTACTTCAGCGGGATCGACTCGTCCAGGTGCCGGCCGCGCAGCCCGCCCGGCCGGAAGGTGGTGAACACGAAGTCCACCCCGTCCAGCGCGGCCTTGAGGTCGGTGTGGGCGCTGACGGTGAAGTCGGCCCCGCGGGCGGCGAACATGTTGCGGGCCAGCCGGGTCATGACGTCAAGGTGGTCGGCGTCCACGTCGTGGAAGCGCAGCTGCGCCCCGGCCAGGTCGGCGGCGCGGTGCAGCAGCCCCCGGATGACGCCGGGCATGTAGCCGCTGCCGGCGCCGATCACCGCGATGCGCGTCGTCATCGTGTCTCCGCTCTCGTAGTCGCCGGGGGGACCTCGGGGGGTCGTCCCCCCGAGTGGGAACGCAGGGTGGGCTCGGCGCGGACGACGGTGTCGTCGGCCGAGTCGGGGATGAAGGGTACGACGAAGGCGTAGTCCTCCAGTACCTCCTCGGGGACCTCGCCGGACTCGCCGAACGCGGCGATCTCGCCCCAGCACGGCGACCCGAGCGACCCGCTGCGGTGCCGCACCGACAGCCCGGCGCACAGGTTGGCGAACCGCAGCCGCTCGTCCAGCGGCAGGCCCGCCAGCGTGCCGAACACGAACCCGGCGGCGAACACGTCGCCCGCGCCGGTGGCGTCCAGCGCCTCCACCGGCAGCGCCCGGGTCTCGGCGCGCTCCCCCGTGATCGAGTCGATCGCCAGGGCGCCGTCGCCGCCGCGTTTGACGACCACCACCGGCACCCGCTCCGACAGCGCCCGCGCGGCCTCCTCCGGGGAGCCGGTGCGGGTGTAGGCCATGGCCTCCACGGCGTTGGGCAGGAACACGTCGACGTGCCGGAGCCGGTCGAGCACCTCGGTGGACCACGTCTCGGTGGAGTCCCAGCCCAGGTCGGCGAACACGCGGGCGCCGTCGCGGCGCATCGCCTTCACCCACTCGGGCACCGGCCGGTCGATGTCGACGAAGCACGTCTTGGCCTGCGGCGGCACCGTGACCAGGTCGTCCGGCGGCAGGGGCATGGGCTTGGCGTACGTCACCATGCTGCGGTCGGAGTCGTAGGCCAGCGACACCGTCACCGGGGACGGCCAGCCGGGGATCATCCGGGAGCGGCGCAGGTCGACGCCCTCCTGCTCGGACAGCGTGCGCCACAGGTACGACCCGAACATGTCGTCGCCGAACGGCGCGGCCAGCCCGACGCGCAGGCCGAGGCGGCTCATGGCGACGGCGATGTTGGCCACGCCGCCGGGGGCCGAGCCGAGGCCGTCGGTGACCAGCTCGGTGCCGGGCGGCGGCAGGCCCGGCAGGCCCGTGAAGATCATGTCCATGAAGACCTGGCCGGTGAGGAAGACGTCCAGTTCCGGAGCGTCGTCCCCGCGCGGCAGCCGCCGGCCCGCCCGTTCGCGCTCGGCGCACGGATCGTGCAGGGTCGGCGCGGGCGCACGGCCCGGTGCGGCGGCCTCCTCCCCTTCCGGCCGGATGTCCTGCCGGGTGTCGTCGAACCGGGTCCCGCTGAGGGTCTGTGTCATGGTGCCTCCACGGCGAGGCGTCGGCGTCGCAGGTGATCGTAGCCAGGGGCACCGGCAGAATGGCACGTTCCAATGCCCTTTGTGATCAGATCTTGTCCAAACATGCTTTTGACTGAATGTCAGGACATGAGGAGGAACCCGGCCGCCGCTCGCCGCGAGAGCGCAGGTCAGCGCTTGAGCGGTACGCCGCCGGGCGTGCTGTCGTTCGGCACCAGGTACGACACCACGGCCTGCGACATCACCCCGATCAGGGCGATGAGGATCTCCTTGCTGAGCGACCCCGCCTGGACCCAGTTGATCATGACCACGGTGAGGGCCGTGATCAGTGCCGCCCACCACTTGCGGGTCGGCATGAAGGACTTGCCGCCGGTCACGTCGTTCACGTCGCACCTCCGGAGGTCGGGCCGCCGCCGGTCCGCGGACACCGTCGCGCCAGATCCTTCCCCGTCCGCGCCCTCGTCCGATGACCGTTTGCGGCTCCCTGGGCCAGGTGTACCCGCCCACGGCGCGCCTCCATGGCATCTGCTCCACCACCTGCCCCCCAGGTACGCCCCCGGAGGTTTCCCGGGCGCCCTCCCGGTCGCCGGTGCGGTGCTCGCGTCGGCCCCGCTCTGACCGGGAGCTTCGCCTACCGGGGAGCCTCGCCGGTCGCCGGGAGACGCGCCGATTCCGGCCTAGGAGGCGTCGGGGGCCTCGGGGACGGGCTCGCCGAGCATGGCGCGGGTCGCCTCCTCGACGATGTCGCGCATGGCGCGCTCGGCGGCCTCGGGCTCCCCCGCCTGCACCGCCTGCGCCACCTCGGCGTGCCAGCGGATCGCCGCCGGCTCGGGCCGGGCGGGGAACAGATGGTGGTGGTGCCGGCCCGCGAGCACGGAGGCCACCACGTCGCCGAGCGCGCCCAGCATCTCGTTGCCGGACGCCTCCAGCAGCGTGCGGTGGAACAGGACGTCGGCCTCCAGGTAGGCGTCCAGGTCGCCGGACCTGCCGTGCACCGCCATCTGCATGACCGCGCCGGTCAGCGTGCCGCACTGGGCGGGGGTGGCGCGGCGGGCGGCCAGCGCGGCGGCCACCGGCTCGACGCCGCGGCGCAGCTCGCTCAGCGACCGCAGCTGCTCGTCGCGGCCCCCGCCGTCCAGCCGCCAGCCGATGATGCGCGGGTCGAACAGGTTCCAGGCCGAGCGCGGGGCGACGGTGACGCCGACCCGGCGGCGGCTGCTGACCATGCCCATGGACTCCAGCACCCGGATCGCCTCGCGGATCACCGACCGGGACACCCCGAACCGGGCCTCCAGCTCCTCGATCCGCAGCACCCGGCCGGGCGCCAGCTCCTCCGAGGTGATCAGCAGGCCGAGCTGGTCCAGGACACTGCCGTGCAGTCCGGCGTGGTCATTGCCCCCCATGGCCACCAATCATCACACGTATGGCTCCGCACGGAGCGGACGAGGGTAAAAAGTCAGACTTATGCAGGTCAGGTGTTGTTAAGAGCTGATTAATCATGTCACACTCTGGCAAACGTCATCCGAGAGGTCGATGTCATGGACACAGCCCGCGGCCCCGCCGCCCCGCTGCTCGTCGTCATGGGCGTCGCGGGGTCCGGCAAGACGACCTTCGGCGCCGCGCTCGCCCAGCGGCTGGGCGTGCCGTTCGCCGACGCCGACGACTTCCATCCGCCCGGCAACATCGCCAAGATGTCGGCCGGCCTCCCGCTGGACGACGCCGACCGGCTGCCCTGGCTGCGCGCGATCGGCGTGTGGCTGGCCGGGCACGCGCCGGGCGGCGGCGTGGTGACCTGCTCGGCGCTGCGGCGCGCGTACCGCGACCTGCTGCGTGAGAAGGCGCCCCAGGTGACGTTCGTGCACCTGCACGGCGACCGCGAGGTGGTGCGGCGGCGGGTCGCCGCCCGTCCCGGCCACTTCATGCCCGCCTCGCTGGTCGACTCCCAGTTCGACACGCTGGAGCCGCTCGGCCCGGACGAGCGCGGGATCGTCCTCGATCTCGACGCCTCCGTCGAGGCGCTCGTCGACGCCTACCTGGACGCGGCGCCCGGCGCCTCGGCCTCCCCGCCGCGCGGGGCCTGACCAAGGCCCCCTCACCCCCAATCCCTCCCCCCGCCCGGAAGGCGGGAGTCTCCCCGGAGGTTCCTGATGACAGCCCCCGCCCTCACCGCACTCGCCCTCGCGCCGCCCGAGGAGCCCATCGCCGGCGGCGGCCGGCTCGTGCTGGCCGCGCTCGCCGGGATCCTGCTGATCGTCACCCTGATCACCTGGCTGAAGGTGCACCCGTTCCTCAGCCTCACCCTCGGCTCGCTGCTGGTCGGCGGGATCGCCGGGCTGCCGATGGCCGACGCGGTCAGCGGGTTCGGCGAGGGGTTCGGCAGCACGGCGGCGGGCGTCGGCGCGCTGATCGCGCTCGGCGCCATGTTCGGCAAGCTGCTGGCCGACAGCGGCGGCGCCGACCAGATCGTCGACACCATCGTCGGCCGCGCCGGTCCGCGCGCGCTGCCGTGGGCGATGGCGCTGGTCGGGGCGCTGATCGGGCTGCCGATGTTCTTCGAGATCGGGCTCGTGCTGCTGATGCCGGTGATCTTCCTGGTGGCGCGCCGGTCCGGGCTGTCGCTGGTGCGGGTGGGCATCCCGGCGCTGGCCGGTCTGTCGGCCATGCACGGCCTGGTGCCCCCGCACCCCGGCCCGCTGGTGGCCATCGACGCGCTCAAGGCGGACCTGGGCGTCACGCTGGCCCTGGGCGTGCTCGTCGCCCTGCCGACGATCGCGGTGTCCGGGCCGCTGTTCGCCCGGTACGCGGCCCGCTGGGTGGACGTCCCGGCCCCCACCCTCTACGAGACGGGCGCCGCGGCGGGCGCGGGGACGGACGCCGCCGTGGACGTGACGAAGGGCGACGCCGGGGCCGCCCGCCGCCGCCCGTCGTTCGGCGTCACCCTGGTCACGGTGCTGCTGCCGGTCGTGCTGATGATGGGCAAGGCGCTGGCCGACATCTTCCTCGACGAGGGCGACCACCTGCGCACCGTCCTGGACAACCTCGGCACCCCCCTGGTGGCGCTGCTGATCGCGGTGATCGTGGCGATGTTCACCTTCGGCCGCGGCGCGGGCATGAGCCTGCGCGAGGTCTCCGGGGTGCTGGAGAAGTCGCTGCCGCCGATCGCGGGCATCCTGCTGATCGTGGCCGCCGGCGGCGGCTTCAAGCAGACCCTCGTCGACACCGGGATCGGCAAGCTGGTCGCCGACTGGGTGGCCGACAGCGGCCTGTCGGTGCTGCTGCTGGCCTGGGTGGTCGCGGTGCTGATCCGCCTGGCCACCGGTTCGGCCACCGTCGCCACCGTCACCGCCGCGGGCATCATGGCCCCGCTGGTCACCAGCCTGAGCAGCGGTGAGACCTCGCTGCTGGTGCTGGCGATCGGCGCCGGGTCGGTGTTCTTCTCGCACGTCAACGACGCCGGGTTCTGGCTGGTCAAGGAGTACTTCGGGCTGAGCGTCGGGCAGAACGTCAAGACCTGGTCGCTGATGGAGACGGTGCTGTCGGTCACCGGCCTGGTGTTCGTGCTCCTCCTCGACCTGGTCGTCTAGCGGCGTACGGGGAGCCGGCCGCGGCGGGGTCGTCCAGCAGCCGCCGCAGCGCCCGCACGAACAGCACCACCGCCACCAGCCCGAGCGGCAGCCCCGCCAGGGGCGCGCCCGCGGCCACGGCGAGGGCGCGCCCGCCGAGCACCCCGGCGACGCCCAGGTTGTCGCCCTGCCGGCCCGCCGCCGCGGAGACCGTGACGACCGCGCAGACGATCGCGACCGCGGCGGCGGACACGGCGACGTACCAGCGCCGTGCCGCCGCCGACACCACGACCCCCGCCACGACCAGCACCAGCAGCGCGGCCGCGCCGAACCACAGCGCCGGCCGCGGCCGCATCACGACCCGCACCACCGGGGCGGGCCGTCCCCGCCCCACCGTCCATTCCGGCACGTCCGCGGTTCCTCCCGGCGGCCGCGGCCGCACCGTCGCCGGGACGGACGGCAGCCACAACCGCACCCCGCCCTCGTCGAAGCCCCGGGCGGCCAGCCGCCGCCATGCCCGCGCGGTGTCCAGTTCCAGCGGCACCGTGCGGCCCGGCCGGTAGGCGCCGGTCACGTCCGCCCTGGCGAACGGGTATCCGCGGCTGGTCACGGTGCGCACCTGGACGCCGGTGGCGCCGGGGAACACCTCCCGCGCGACCGCCCCGGCCAGGTCCCGCACCTCGGCGTCCGACCGCAGCCTCCCGGCGGCGCGCAGATCGACCTGCGCGCCGCCGTCCGGCATGACCGCGATGTCGACCCACGCCCCGGGCAGCGCGCGTTCGCCGTCCCCGCCGCACGCCGACAGGGCGAGCAGGACGAGGACGCCCAGCGCCAGGAGGCGTCCCACACGTCGCACGGACACTGCCGCCTCCGATCTCCGGTGGCCGTCGCTCCACAGGATCGGTGCCGCAGGTCGCGCGGACGTCTCGTTCCGGTCCCGTCCGCCTTGCGCCGGGCGGCCCGGCGCCCGGCCTGGACGGCGGGCCCGGTGCGCGGGACGCTTCCGATCATTCGTGCCGAGTTGGCCGGGCGGACACCGCCGTCTGCTTGCATTGCCCCGCAAATGATCAAGGGCGGGGGGTGCCCCGCCGGGTCGTCCGAGGAGGCGTCTCCCATGGTCATCCTCCGTACACCGCCACGCCGGCGCGCCGCGCTCCCCGCGGCCGCCGCCGGCCTGGCGGCGGCTCTCGTCATCGGCGCCGCGCCGCCGGTGCTGGCCGCGCCGCCACCGCCGCCGCCGCGCACCGGGGCGGCGCCCGATCCCGCCTCGCCCGTCGCCCGCGAGGCCGACCGGCTGCTGCTCGGCGCGCCCCGCGCCGCGGCCGGCGGCCACCTGGAGACCGACCGCACGGCCCGGCCGGTCGCGCCGGGCACCACGCTGACCTCGTTCGACCGGCTCGACGCCAAGGGGTGGCTGCGCGCCGACCTGCTCACCGTGGACCTGGGCGCCAAGGTGCGCGCCGGGTACCTGTCGCCCGGCAAGGTCTCCGAGGTGTCGCCGCTGTCGCGGCAGGCCGACCGCGCCGGGGCGATCGCGGGCGTGAACGGCGACTTCTTCGACATCAACAACACCGGCGCGGCCAACGGCGCCGCCGTGGACGACGGGAAGCTGGTCAAGTCAGCGGTCCCCGGCTGGTCCACCCAGACGGCGGGGGTGGGCGCCGACGGTCTGGGCCGCATCGCGCAGACGCTGCTGGACGGCGAGCTCACCCTGCCCGGCGGCCGCACCGTCCCCCTGGACCAGCTCAACGCCCACTTCGTCAAGCAGGACGGCATCGGCGCCTTCACCTCCCTGTGGGGGTCGGCCACCCGCGGCAGGTCGCTGGCGCAGGGCGCGCAGCGGGTCGCCGAGGTGCTGGTGGTGGACGGCAAGGTCACCGAGATCCGCGGCACGCCGGGCTCCGGGGAGATCCCCTCCAACGCGTTCGTGCTGGTCGGCCGGGAGAAGGGCGGGGACCTGCTGCGCACCCTCAAGCCGGGCGACGCGGTCGGGCTGGGCTACCGGCCGCGCGCGTCGGCAGACGGCGCGCCCGCCTTCGCCGTCGGCGGCAACCAGACGCTGATCAAGGACGGCGCGATCCCGGCGCTGACCGACCCGGCCGAGCACCCGCGCACGGCGGTCGGGTTCTCCGCCGACCACCGCCGCATGTTCCTGATGACCGTGGACGGCCGCCAGGTCGACAGCCGCGGCGTCACGCTGGCGGAACTGGCCGCGCTGATGAAGGAGGCGGGCGCGCACGACGCCCTCAACCTCGACGGGGGCGGCTCGTCGACGCTGCTGGCCCGCGAGCCCGGCCAGACGCGCGGGCAGGTGGAGAACCAGCCGTCGGACGGCGCCGAGCGTCCCACGCCCAACGGCATCGGCCTGTTCGCCGACGGCAGCGGCAGGCTGACCGGCTTCTGGGTGGAACCGGCCGCCGACCCCACGCGCGCCCCGGGCGTCGGCCCCACCCGTGGCGGACGTCCCGACCGCGTCTTCCCCGGCCTGACCCGCAGGCTGGTCGCGCGCGGTCACGACGAGGCGCAGGGCCCCGCCGCGGGCACCCCGCGCTGGACGGCCGGCGGCGGCGCCGGCACGGTCGGCCGCGACGGCACCTTCCACGCCCGCAGGCCCGGGCAGGCCACGGTCACCGCGTCGCGCGGCAGGGCACGCGGCCAGACGGAACTGACGGTGCTCGGCCCGCTCGCCCGCATCGGCGCCACCGTCGACCGCGTCACCATCCCCGACCAGAAGGGCGGCGGCGCGTTCGGCGTCGTCGGGTTCGACGAGGACGGGTTCACCGCTCCCATCGAGCCGTCCGACGCCGAACTCACCTACGACACCGCGCTGCTGGACATCAAGCCGGGCGAGGACGGCCTGTTCACCGCCACGCCGCGCGGCCCCACCGGCTCCACCCTGGTGACCGTCGAGGTCAAGGGTCACACGACGGTGTTCCCCGTCAGCGTCGGGCTGGAGGAGAAGACCATCGCCGACTTCGACGACGCCGACCGGTGGCGGTTCGGGACCGCGCGCGGATCCGGGAAGGTCGAGCCGGTCGCCGAGGGCCACACCGGTCGGGGGCTACGGCTGTCGTACGACTTCACCCAGTCGACCGCGACCCGCACCGCCTACGCCTACCCGCCCGCGCCGATCGAGATCCCCGGCCAGCCGCTGGCGCTGGGCGCCTGGGTGCACGGCGACGAGAAGGGCGAGTGGACGGCGTTCACCATCACCGACGCCAACGGCCAGTCCTACTCGCTGTACGGCCCGTACATCACCTGGAAGGGCTGGCGGCAGATCGAGATGCAGGTGCCCGCGTCCGTGGCGTACCCGATCAAGGTCACCCGCTTCTACACGATCGAGACCAGCGCCAACCGGCAGTACACCGGCGAGGTGCTGATCGACGACTTCACCGCCAAGGTGCCGCCGCCGGTGCAGACCCCGCCCGCGCCCGAGCGCGTCCCCGACCCGCTGGTCATCCAGGACGGCACGGCCGACGGCAGCCCGTGGCGGTTCGCGGTGCTGTCGGACGCGCAGTTCGTCGCCGCCGACCCCGACAGCGAATTCGTCCGGCAGGCCCGGCGCACGCTGCGGGAGGTACTGGCCACCAAACCCGACTTCCTGGTCATCAACGGCGACTTCGTCGACACCGGGTACGAGGCCGACTTCTCGCTGGCCAAGAAGATCCTCGACGAGGAGCTGGGCGGACGGCTGCCCTACTACTACGTGCCGGGCAACCACGAGATCTACGGGCCGGGCGACATCGACAACTTCCGCAAGGTGTTCGGGGAGCCGTCGCGGACGTTCGACCACAAGGGCACCCGGTTCGTGCTGCTGGACTCGTCCACCGGCACCTACCGGACCAGCTCCTACGCCCAGCTGACGATGCTGCGCGACGCCCTGGACGAGGCGGCCCGCGACAGGTCGGTCCGGTCGGTCATGGTGTTCGGCCACCATCCGGCGCGCGATCCGCTGCCGAGCAAGAACAGCCAGCTCGCCGACCGCAAGGAGGCGGCGCTGCTGGAGAAGTGGACGGCCGACTTCCGCGCCCGGACCGGCAAGGGCGCGGCCGTGGTCAACGCGCACGTCGGCGTCTTCCACGCGTCCCGGGTCGACGGGGTGCCCACGTTCGTCAACGGCAACTCGGGCAAGAACCCGTCCGGCTCCCCCGCCGACGGCGGCTTCACCGGCTGGACGATGTTCGGCGTGGACCCGCGCGTGAACACGCGCGGCAGCGGCGGCGACGGGTGGCTGCGCGCCGAGGTGCGGCCCCACGTCGACGAGCTCAGCCTGACCGTCCCGGAGCGGGTGAAGGCCGGGACGACCGCGCACGTGACCGCCACGCTGCGCCAGGACGGCGAGGACATGCCGCTGGCCTACCCGATGAGCGCCGACTGGAGCGGGTCGCCGAACGTCCACATCGGTGACGCCCGGCGCGCCCTGCCCTGGCTGCACACCGTGACGTTCGACCCGGCCACCGGGCGGCTCACGGCCCTGCGTCCCGGGAAGGCGACGCTGTCGGTGACGGTCAACGGCGTCCGCCGCCAGGCCACCGTCACCGTGACCGGGTAGCACCCGAGGAGTTCGCGGCGCCGTGGCGGGGGCGACCCGCCACGGCGCCGCACGTTTCACCGGGGGGTCAGCGGGCCAGGTGGGCGGCCAGGCGTTCGGCCAGGGCCATGATGGTCAGCGACGGGTTGTAGGTGAGCGTGCGCGGGATCACCGACGCGTCACCGAGGTAGAGGCCGTCGACGTCCCACATCCTCTGGTTCGCGTCGCACACCGACCGCCGCGGGTCCGAGCCCATGCGGCAGCTTCCCTGCACATGCGAGGTGATGTAGCCGGTCGAGACCACCTCGCGGGCGCCCGCCTCGCGCAGCACCCGCTCGCAGAACTCGTGGGCGCGGTCCAGGCGCGCCTGGTCCTCCTCGGGGATCGGCACGCTGATCCGCCCGGTGAGGTCGCCGGTCTCCTCCACCACGCCGGTGTTGGAGTCGTTGGTCATCATCATCAGCGCGGTCATGTGGCGGAACCGGCGCATGACCGACGCCAGCCGCTCGCCCCACAGCGGACGGCCGTGCTCGTCCACCAGGTTGGACGCCAGCCCGACCGGGTCCAGGATGGTGGTGGCCTCCACGATGAACCCGCCGTCCTCGTCGCGGGCGAAGTCGCGGCAGTGCGCGGTCAGCGGGTACACCACGTGGGTGTCCATGACGTCGTCGAACACGCCGTGCACCATGCGGGCGGTGTGGGTGCCGAGGTTGCGGCCGATCAGCCGGGCGCTCGGGGTGTCCAGCGCGGCCAGGCCGGAGCGCTGCAGCAGCTGCGGGGTGACCAGGGAGCCGGCGGCGAGCACCACCACGTCCGCGTCCAGCTCGTGGGCGCCGTCGGCGTCCACGTAGTCGACGCCCGCGACGCGGCGGTCCGTCCCCTCGCCGGTGACGCGGACGCGGCCGACGAGCGTGCCGGGCCGCACGTCCAGCCTGCCGGTGAGCATCGCCGGGTGGATGTAGCGGTTGAGGGCCGAGCCGCCCGCGTTGGTGGGGCAGCCCGCCGTGCACGAGCCGATGCTCTCGCAGTCGGCGTTGGTGTACGAGGTGACCGGCTCCAGGGAGGCGCCCACGGCCCTGAAGCCGCGTTCGACGGTGCGCACGCTGTGCGTCCAGTCGGTGCGGGGCCGCACGCCCATCCGCTGCTCGACCAGCTCGTACCAGGGGTCCAGGTCGGCGGCGGAGAACGGCTCGCCGCGCTCGTTGACCAGGCCACTGGCCGCGTGCCACTTGGCGTGGTCCTGCGCGACGGCACGCATGCCGATCTTGGTGTTGATGAGGGTGGAGCCGCCCACGCCGCGGCCGGACACCATGACGACGGGACGCGACCCGTCCGGCGCGGTCATGCCGAACCGCGGCGGGTTCCACAGCAGCCGCGCGGCGCGCAGCTCGAACCGGTCGTGCGTGCTCGCCGGGTGGTAGCCGCCCGACTCCAACAGCACCACGCGGCGTCCCTCCTCGGCCAGCCGGGACGCGACGACGCCGCCCCCGGCACCCGACCCGACGACGACGATCTCGGCGTGCTCGCGGCTCATCCGGCCTCCCGGTGGCAGGCGAGGAACGACCAGTCCTGCTTGGACATCGCGACGATCGGCGCCGCGCCGAACCCGGTCGCGTCCCATCCGGACGGGCCGTCGTAGCCGGGGCGCCGGAAGTCGCCGTAGTACGCCTCGATCGCCAGCGCCCGCAGCATCTGGAAGGCCGGGCGGGACGCCAGCTCCTCGTAGGGGGCTCCCCCGGCGCGCGCGGCGGCGACCTCCTCGATCGCCGCCACCACGGCGGCGCGGCGCGGCTCGGGCGCGTCGGCGACCAGCGAGTCGACGTAGACGGCCGGGCCGGTCGCCCGCGACCCCGGCACGACCGCCTCGCACAGGTCCGCGAGCGCGGTGAACTGCTTCTCCGTCAGGCTGAACAATCTCATAGGCGCGACCTCTTCATCGGGGTTCGTCAGCGGGGCGGACGTTCAGGGGCGTTCGCGAGCTTTCAGGCGCGGCGTTCAAGGGCAGCGTTCGGCGACGGCGGCCACCACGCCGCGCGCCACGGCCTCGGGGGCGGCGCCCGCCTGCAGCGGCCCGGGAGCGGGCAGCAGGGTGCGGATGCGTGCGATGTCGGCCTCGGCCGGCGGGCAGCGCCGGCCGCCGCAGCGCTCCCACAGCTCGTCGGCGAGCATGAGCCGCCGGGACGCGTCGGGCCCGTCCGGGTCCATCAGGGCCATCGAGTCCAGGACGAGCGCAGCGGCGCGGCGGTCGCCGCAGGGGGCGGCCAGCCGCGCGGCCTCGGCGAGCGCCTCCAGCACCCGCTCCGGGACGGGACCGCGCGCCGCGTCCTCGGCGGAGCGCGACAGCAGCACGGCGCGGCGGCACAGGCTCTCGACGGCGTACACGGTCAAGCCCGCGACGCGCAGCAGCCGCGCCGCCTCCCGGTACGTCCCGGCCGCCTCCGCCGTCGCGCCGCCTCCCGTGCCCGCAAGGTCGGCGATCATCGCCCTGCCCTGCGTCACCCAGGCGGCGGCCTCCGCGCCGGCGTGCCACCACCGCATCCGCGCCACCGCCGCCAGGTGCGCCTCCGCGGCGGGCTGGTCGCCGCGCAGCAGCCGCAGCCGCGCCAGCCAGCCCAGCAGCGGCGCGGCGGCCTCGCCGAGGTCCAGCCCGCGCACCAGGGCCAGCGCGGACTCGGCCGCCTCCTCGGCGCGGCCCAGGTCGCCGGTCGCGTCGTACATGCGGCTCAGCCAGATCAGCGAGCGGTGCTCGCCCCAGGCGTCCCCGGCGGCGCGGTAGTGCCGGACGCCGGCGCGCAGCCGCGGCTCGGCCTCGCGGAACTCGCCGCGCAGCACGTGCCCGATGCCGGCGACCGTGGTCGAGCAGCCCAGCAGCCACGGGTCGCCCAGCTCGTCCGACAGCCGGAGCGACTCGCCGATCCAGGCGTCACCCTCCGCGGGCGCCTCGATGCGGTAGCAGGCGTAGGCCGTCACCAGGGCGCACAGCGCGTACTCCGGTTCGCCGGTCATCCCCAGTTCCCGCAGGATGGCGCGGGCCTCGCGGCCGTGCTCGGCGGCCGCGCGGGCGTCCTCGTCGTTCCGCACGGTGCCGGTGGCGCCGAGGTGGCACGACCAGATCAGGGCGCGGGCGCGGTGCAGCGGGTCCTGCTCGGCCGGGCGGACCCGCAGGGCGCGCAGCACGCCCGCCCAGCCGAAGACGCGTTCGCCGCGTATCCACAGGTACCAGCCGAGGGCGGCGACCAGCCGCAGCGCGAGCTCGTGGCGTCCGGTGCGGCAGCAGAAGTCGAAGGCGGCGCGCAGGTTGTCGTCCTCGCGTTCCAGCAGGCGGAAGGCGCGGGCCTGTCCCGCCGACCGCAGCGCGGGGGCCTGCTGCTCGGCGAGCCGGACGTACAGCTCGGCGTGGTGGTGGGCGGTGTCGTCGGCGCGGCCGCGCTCGGCCAGCCGGGCGGCGGCGTACTCGCGCAGCGTCTCCAGCATGCGGTAGCGCATCGCGCCGTCGTCGCCGGGCAGCGCCTGCAGCAGCGACTTGTCGACCAGGCGCAGCACCAGGTCGGTCATGGTGGGCGGGCACACGCCCAGGCCCACGCCCAGCCGCTGGGCGGCGTCGAGCCGGAACCCGCCGCGGAACGCCGACAGGTAGGCGAACACCTCGCGGGCCTGCTCGTCCAGCAGTTCGTGGCTCCAGTCGACGGCGGCCTCCAGGGTGCGGTGCCGCGCGGTGGTGCGGGCACCGCCCGCCAGCAGCCGGAACCGGTCGGCCAGCAGCTCGGCGATCTGGCGCGGGGTGAGGGCCCGCACCCGCGCGGCGGCCAGCTCGATCGCCAGCGGCAGGCCGTCCAGGCGGCGGCAGATCGAGGCGACGTCGGGGCACATGTCCGGGGTGAGGGCGAAGCCGGAGTCGGCGGCGCGGGCGCGGTCGACGAACAGCCGCACCGCCGCGTACCGCAGCACCGCCTCGGGGTCGGCGGCGTCGGGGTCGTCCGCGGGCGGAACGGCCAGCGGGCCGACGGGCATGGCGGTCTCGCCGGACACGCCGAGCGCCTCGCGGCCGGTGGCCAGCAGGACGGTGCCCTCGGTG
This sequence comes from Actinomadura sp. NPDC047616, assembly GCF_040642915.1. Classification (NCBI taxonomy): domain Bacteria; kingdom Bacillati; phylum Actinomycetota; class Actinomycetes; order Streptosporangiales; family Thermomonosporaceae; genus Actinomadura; species Actinomadura sp. NPDC047616. Next base: position 46,511 of record NZ_JBEYTB010000005.1, on the reverse strand, counting down.
CGGGTCAGCAGCGTGTACGCCAGCTCGGCGGCGTCGTCGAGCAGGTGGTCGCAGTTGTCCAGGACGAACAGCACCCGCCGCCCGGTGAGCGCGGCCACCAGCGCCGCGTCCGACGGGCCGCGCCCCGGCGGCCCGTAGGAGGCGCCCGTGGCCAGCTGCAGCGCCGCCAGCAGGGCGTGCGCCAGGTCGTCTCCGGCCCGGCGGGCGGACAGGTCGACGACGAACGCGCCGTCGGCGCGGATCGGGTCGGCGTCGGCGTCCAGCGCCCGCAGGGTTTCCAGGGCCAGCCGCGTCTTGCCCGCGCCGCCCGGGCCGACCAGCGTCACCATGCGGCCGCGCGCCAGCAGCCCGCGCAGGCGGCCGAGTTCGCTCTCACGGCCGACGAACGAGGTGACCGGCGCCCACGGCTGCGGCCGCACGCCCGTCGCGGCGCCGGCGTCGCGCGGCCCCGGACGGCCGGCCGTGGGCGGCTGCGTGAGCGCGGGATCGGCCGCGAGGATCTGCTGGTGCAGCCCCCGCAGCGCCGGCCCCGGTTCCACGCCCAGCTCCTCGACCAGGACGCGGCGCAGGTCCTGGTAGGTCTCCAGCGCGTCGACCCGGCGTCCCGCCCGGTACAGCGCCAGCATGAGCCGCCCGCGCAGCCCCTCGCGCAGCGGGTGGGCGGCGACCAGGGTCTCCAGCCTGCTGACGACGGCGTCGTGGCGGCCGCGCCGCAGCTCGGCCTCGGCCTGCGCCTCCAGCGCCTGCAGGTGGCAGGCCTCCAGCCGCGCCGCCTCGGTCTCCACGGCCGGTGTGGGCGGGACGTCGGCGAACGGGGTGCCGCGCCACAGGTCGAGCGCCTCGCCCAGCCGGACGGCGGCGGCGTCGGCGTCCCCGGCGGCCAGGTGCCCGCGGCCCTCCTCGATCAGCCGCTCGAAGACCTGCGCGTCGAACTCGGCGGCGCCCACGACGAGCCGGTAGCCGTACGCCTGGTAGCCGCGCATGTGCGTGACGAGCGTGCGCCCGGACTCGTCGCCGAGCGCGCGCCGCAGCCGGGACACGTACCCCTGCAGCACCTTGCCCGCGCTGCGCGGCGGCTTCTCGCCCCACAGTTCCCCGACGAGCCGTTCGGTGGGGACGACCTGGCCGGCATGGCACAGCAGAACCGCCAGCAGCATTCGCCACTTGGCCGGGCCGAGCGCATTCCACCGGTCGCCTTCGCGCAGTTCGAGCGCACCGAGCACGCGGTATCGCATGCCATCACGCTCCGCACCGGTCCTGAGCCGCAGATCCCATGGTGGGAACGAGCCTTCCAGATCTTCGGCGGCCGGTGCGGCGGGACGCCGGAAACCGCGTTGATGGGAACGTGCCAAGGAATTTCCCGGCCGGAATGGCGGCCATTTACCAGGCGTTCCGCTCGTCCGACCGAAACAGGTCAACCCGTTCCGCGGACGGGTTCCGCCGGATTCAGTGTTCGCCGCGGAACGCCTCCTCCAGCCAGTCCGCGACCAGGTCCGGGGTGATCTTGGCGTCGGCGACGAACACGCCGGGCGCGCCCTCGGCCACCCACCGGCGGACCGGCGCCAGGTCGTCGAGCGTGCGGACCACCGCGCCGCGCGCGCCGTGCCCGCGGGCGACGGCGGCGATGTCGCGGTCGGGGAACTCCACCAGCGCCGTCGGATGCCCCATGGGCCCGAAGTGGTGCACCTCCGCCGAGTACGCCGCGTCGTCGTACACCAGCACGAACAGGCGCAGGCCGAGCCGGACCGCGGTCTCCAGGTCGGCCAGGCCCATCCAGAAGCCGCCGTCGCCGAGCGCCGCCACCGCCAGCCGGTCGGGCCGCGCCACGGCCGCGCCGATCGCGGAGGCCAGGCCGAGCCCGATCGACTGGAAGGCCTGGGTGAACACCCATCCGCGTTCGTCGGGCACGCCCAGGTGCCGGGCCGGCCAGCCCATGAAGTGGCCGGAGTCCAGGGCGACGACGCGTTCGGCGGGCAGGATCTCGTCGACGGCCTTGGTGAGGGTGCGCGGGTCGATGTGCCGGCCGGTGGAGGTGTCGGTGTACGGGGCGGCGTCGTTGGAGCCCTCGGCGATCGTCCGCGCGGTGGCGTCGCCGCGGACCCCGGCGGGACGGTGCCCGCGGGCGCGCAGTTCCCCGGCCAGCGCGGTGGCCGTGGCGCGGGCGTCCCCGAGCACGGGCAGGTCGACCGGACGCTGCCGGCCCAGCCGGTCGCGCTCCACGTCGACCTGCGCGACGGTGGCGTCCTCGCCGATCAGCGCGCCGTGCCGGGTCGTCCACTGCGTGAACGACACCCCGAAGCCGAGCAGCAGGTCGCTGCGGCGGATCAGGTCGGCCGCGGCGGGCGAGGAGAACCCGCCCGCGATCCCCAGCGCCCAGGGGTGACCGGCGAACATGCCGTGCGCGCACGCCGAGGTGGCCAGCAGCGCGCCGGTCGCGTCGGCCAGGTCGACGAGCGCGTCGCGGGCGCCGGACACCAGCGCGCCGCGTCCGGCGATCACCAGCGGGCGGCGGGCCCGCGCCACCGCGTCGGCCAGCGCCTCGATCCGGTCGGGGGACGGGTGGGGCACCCCGGCCGGCTCGAGGCGGGCGGGCGGCGCGGCGGGCGCGGACGCGGCGGCGGCCTGGACGTCCAGCGGCATGTTGAGCACGACGGTGCGGCGCTCGGCGAGGGCCCGCCGCGCGGCGCGCTCGGCGTCGGCCGGGGCGGTCGCGGGCGAGAACAGCCGTTCGGCCACCGCGCCGACGGCGGTGACCAGGCCGGCCTGGTCGATGTGGAAGTTGGAGCGCAGCGCGCCGTTGGCGGTGTCCCCGGCCAGCACCAGCAGCGGGGTGCGGCTCTTGGCGGCCTCGGCCACGCCGTTGACCGCGTTGGCCAGGCCCGGCCCGGGGTGCACGCTGACCAGCGTCAGCTCCCCGGTCAGCCGGGCGTAGGCGTCGGCCATGGTCACCGCGTTGGTCTCGTGGCGGGCCGCGACGAACCGCACCCCCGCCTCGGCCAGCGCGTTGGTCACGTGGAAGTTGCCGGACCCGACCACGCCGAAGCAGCGGCGCGCGCCGAGCCCGGCCAGCACCCGTCCCACGGCGGTCGCGATCGTCATGTCCATCGCGTTCCCGTCCTCGTGCACGCCATACCGCCGTAGCCGCACACCCGCGTGCCGCCCGCGGTCGCCGGGGCGGCCGCGCCCCGGCGGCGCCGTCCCACCGGCAGCCGGGTCAGGCCGGGCTCCAGCAGGTCCAGACCGGCGAACAGGCCGCGGATCTCCTCGCGGCCGCGCGGGAACATCGCGATGTCGTGGCGCCGCATCGACGCCGCCAGCGTGCGGCGGCCGCCGGGACCGCCGAGGTCGTCGGAGAAGTGGGAGAGGACCAGGTGGCTGCCGGGGGCGAGCCGGGCGGCCAGCTCGGCGACGATCCCGGCGGGGTCGTCGGCGTCGGCGATGTAGTCCAGCACGAACAGCAGCAGGACCGCGACCGGCCGGTCCAGGTCGATCAGCCGCCGCAGCTCGTCGCGTTCCAGCAGCGCGGCGGGGTCGCGCAGGTCGGCCTCGACCATCGCGGCGGCGCCGTCCACGGCCAGCAGCGCCCGGCCGTGGCAGGCCACCACCGGGTCGTTGTCGACGTAGGCGACGCGCGCGTCCGGGTTCACCGACCTGGCGACCTCGTAGACGCTGGGGCAGGCGGGCAGGCCGGCGCCGAGGTCGAGGAACTGGGCGACGCCGCGGCCGGCCAGGCACCGCACCGACCGTTCCATGAACCCGCGGTTGGCCAGGGCGACGTCGCGCAACCGCGGCGCCACCGCCAGGATCCGCTCGGCCTCCTCGCGGTCGGCGGCGTAGTGGTCCTTGCCGCCCAGCCAGTAGGCGTGGACGCGCGCCGGATTCGGCCGGCACATGTCCGTGGGTGGACGGTCCACGAGCCCGGCCGCCGCCGTGCTGAATGAAGACATTCCCCTCGTCGCTTCTCCTCGGCTCCTGGCATCGTCGTCCGGACGACGATGACCGCAAGCTTTACTGAGGTCAGGCGAGCGGCGGTATAGCGCCGGTAGAGTCACGCCCCGGTAGAAAGCGCGACGGCCGCGTCCCGCGCGGCGTATGGGCAAACCCGCTTTTCTTCGAATGCTCACCCTGGTCACAAACGGTTCATTTAACAGGGGCCCCTCGGGCCCCTTCTGACCGACGGGTTTCTGGGTTACCGTCCCCGCAAGGTCATCTTCGACCGGCCGATCGACTCGCGAGGAGCCCCCGCTCATGTCCGAAGTCATCCGCCTGGACCGTCGCACCATGCTCAAGGGAGCCGCCACGGTGGCCGGCGGGGCCCTGCTCGGCGCCGCGCCCGTGCTGCCGTCGGCCGCCCTCGCGGCCCCCCGCGTCTACACCCGCGCCGAGTGGAGCGCCCGCGCTCCGCGCCGCGCCGCGACCGTGCTGGACCGCGCCCCCGACCACATCGTCGTCCACCACACCGCCACGGCCAACTCCACCGACTACTCGCTGGCCGCGGCGTTCGCGCTGTCACGGTCGATCCAGAACTTCCACATGGACTCCAACGGCTGGGACGACACCGGGCAGCAGCTCACCATCAGCCGCGGCGGTCATCTGATGGAGGGACGCAACCGCAGCCTCGCGGCCGTCCAGGCGGGCGACCACGTCGTCGGCGCGCACACCGCCAGCCACAACGACCACACGATCGGGATCGAGAACGAGGGCCTCTACATGACCGTGCAGCCCACGGCCGCCCTCTGGGTCCGGTTGGTCGAGACGTGCGCGTGGCTGTGCGACGTGTACGGCCTGAACCCCTACACCGCGATCGTCGGGCACCGCGACTACAACGCCACCGCCTGCCCCGGCGACGTGCTGTACGCGATGCTGCCCCGCCTCCGCGACGAGGTGGCCGGCTTCCTGGGCGCGGAGCGCCGGCGCCAGGTGTTCACCGAGCGCAGGCGCAGCGGGCTGCCCGGCCCCCGTTTCCGCTTCGACCACGGCCCGGCCCTGGGCCCCGGGGATCCCAACCGCGGCTGATCTCCGCGAATCACGGACGTTCGGCCGGGTAGGCACCTGCGGTCGGCCGACGACCGTGATGGGGAGGAACAGCGTTGCGACCGCACGACAGGTGGATGCTCGTGGACGGGCGGTGGAGCCGGGGCCGTGCGCGGGAGGCGTTCGAGGTCCGCGATCCGGCGACCGGGGACGCGCTGGGCACGGTTCCGGTGGGGACCGCGGCGGACGTGGACGAGGCGGTCGCCGCGGCGGTCGCGGCGGCGCCCGGGTGGGCCGCCGCACCCGCCGCCGAACGCGGGGCGGCGCTGCACGCGGCCGCGCGGGCGGTGGACGAGCACGCCGACGAGCTGGCCCGGCTCACCACGGCCGAGATGGGCAAGCCGGCCGGCGACGCGCGCGGCGGCGTCGAGGCGGGCGCGGGAACGCTGCGGCAGTACGCCGAGCTGGGTCCGCTGCACGGCGCCCGCAGCCTGCAGGGCGGCCGGGACGCGGCCGACTTCATGGTGCGCGAGCCGTACGGGACGGTCGCGGTGATCACCCCGTGGAACGACCCGGTGGCGATCGCGTGCGGGCTGCTCGGCGCGGCGCTGGCGACCGGCAACACCGTCGTGCACAAGCCGTCCGAGCGCACCCCGCACACCGGCGCGCTGCTGGCCGAGCTGCTGGCCGGGTGCCTGCCGGACGGCGTGCTCAACGTCGTCAGCGGCGACGCGAGCACGGGCGCGGCGCTGGCCGGGCATCCGGGCGTCGACGTCGTCGCGCACGTCGGGTCGTCGGCGACCGGCCGCCGCATCGCCGGGCTGGCCGCCCGCAACGGGGCCAGGGCGCTGCTGGAGAACGGCGGCTGCGACCCGCTGATCGTCGACGCGGGCGTGGACCCGCGGTGGGCGGCCGAGCAGGCGGCCACCGGCTGCTTCGCCAACGCCGGGCAGATCTGCACGTCGGTCGAACGGGTGTACGCGCACCGGGACGTCGCCGAGGAGTTCCTCGCGGCGCTGGCCGAGCGGGCGCGCGGGCTGCGCACCGGGCCGGGCGCGGACCCGGCCACCGGACTGGGGCCGCTGGTCGACGCGCGGCACCGCGCGCAGGTGCACGAGCACGTCGAGAAGGCCGTCGCCGAGGGCGCCCGGCTGCTGGCGGGCGGGCGGATCCCCGACGGGCCCGGCTGCTTCTACCCGGCGACCGTGCTGGCCGGCTGCACCGACGACATGGCGGTCATGGCCGAGGAGACGTTCGGCCCGGTCGCGCCGGTGCGCACGGTGGGGTCGTTCGACGAGGCCCTGGACGAGGCGTGCCGCTCCCGGTACGGGCTGGCCGCCACGGTGCTGACCACGGACATGGCGCACGCGCAGCGCGCCTGGCGGGCGCTGCCGGTCGGCACCGTGAAGATCAACGCGGTGTTCGGCGGGGCGCCCGGCGGGTCGGCCACGCCGCGCCGGGCCAGCGGCCGGGGGTTCGGCTACGGGCCCGACCTGCTGGACGAGATGACCGCCGTCAAGGTCGTGCACCTCCAGAGCGTCACCGGCGGGTGAGGCGGCCGCGGCCCGGACGCCCGAGGTCCCGCAGACCGCGGCTCAGACGCCCGCGGTCTGCGGGACTTCGGTGTCGAAGGACAGGCGGCCGTCGGCCACCCGGACCCGCACGTGCTGCCCGGAGTGCAGCCGCCCGTCCAGCAGCATCGTCGACAGCGGGTTGTCGACCTCGCGCTGGATGGTGCGGCGCAGCGGGCGGGCGCCGAACTCGGGCTGGAAACCGCGCTCGGCCAGCCAGTCCACCGCCTCGGTGGTGAACTCGACGGTGACGTCCTGGGCGTGCAGGCGGCGCCGGGTCTCCTCCAGCAGCAGGTCGGTGATCTGCCGCAGCTGCTCGGCGCCGAGCCGGCGGAACACGATGATCTCGTCGATGCGGTTGAGGAACTCCGGCCGCAGCGACTCGCGCAGCCGCCGCATGACCCGCTCGCGCAGCGCGGCGTCCACGGCCCCGGACTCGGTGGTGAAGCCGACGCCCCCGCCGCCCCCGGTGATCAGTTCCGAGCCGAGGTTGCTCGTCATGATCACGATGGTGTTCTTGAAGTCGACGGTGCGGCCCTGCGCGTCGGTCAGCCGCCCGTCGTCCAGCACCTGCAGCAGCACGTTGAACACGTCCTGGTGGGCCTTCTCGATCTCGTCGAGCAGGACCACCGCGTACGGGGTGCGCCGCACCGCGTCGGTGAGCTGCCCGGCCTCCTCGTAGCCGACGTAGCCGGGCGGGGCGCCCATCAGGCGGCTGACGGTGTGCCGCTCCTGGAACTCGCTCATGTCGAAGCGGATCATCCGGTCGGACGATCCGAACAGCGCCTCGGCCAGCGCGCGGGCCAGCTCGGTCTTGCCCACCCCGGTCGGGCCGAGGAACAGGAAGCTGCCGATCGGCCGGTTCGGGTCGGCCAGGCCGGACCGCGAGCGCCGCACCGCCTCGGCGACGGCCGTGACCGCCTCGTCCTGCCCGATCACGCGCCGGCGCAGGTGCTCCTCCAGCCGCAGCAGCCGCTCGCGCTCCTCCTCGGTGAGCTGGGAGACCGGGACGCCGGTGGTGCGCGAGACGATCTCGGCGATGTCGACCTCGGTGACCTCGGGGACGGCGTGCGGGTCGGTGCCGCGCTGCTGCGCCTGGCCCACCCGCCGCTCCAGGTCCTGGATCTCGTCGCGCAGCGCCGAGGCGCGTTCGTACTGCTCGGCGGCGACGGCGTGGTCCTTCTCCCGGCGGCGGCGCTCCAGCTCCTGCTCCAGCTGCCGCACGTCGGCGGCCGGGGTGCGCACCCGCAGCCGCACCCGCGCGCCCGCCTGGTCCACCAGGTCGATCGCCTTGTCGGGCAGGAACCGGTCGGTGATGTAGCGGTCGGCCAGCCGGGCGGCGGCCACCAGCGCCTCGTCGGTGAAGCGCACCTGGTGGTGGGCCTCGTAGCGGTCGCGCAGGCCGCGCAGGATCTCGATGGTGTCCTCGACGGACGGCTCGGGCACCAGGATCGGCTGGAACCGCCGCTCCAGCGCCGCGTCCTTCTCCACCTGCTTGCGGTACTCGTCGATCGTGGTCGCGCCGATGATGTGCAGCTCGCCGCGGGCCAGCGCGGGCTTGAGCATGTTCCCGGCGTTCATCGCGCCCTCGGCGCCGCCCGCGCCGACCACGGTGTGCATCTCGTCGATGAACACGATCAGGTCGCCCGAGTGCTCGCGGATCTCGTCGATGATCTTCTTGAGGCGTTCCTCGAAGTCGCCCCGGTAGCGGGTGCCGGCCACCACGCCTGCCATGTCGAGCTGGACGACCCGGGTGGCGCGCAGCGTCTCGGGCACCTCGCCGTCGGCGACGCGCTGGGCGATGCCCTCCACGATCGCGGTCTTGCCGACGCCGGGGTCGCCGATCAGCACCGGGTTGTTCTTGGTGCGGCGCGACAGCACCTCGATCGTCTGCTCGATCTGCTCGTCGCGGCCCACCACGGGGTCGATGGCGCCCTCCCGCGCCATCGCGGTCAGGTCGCGGCCGAACTCGTCCAGCGTCGGCGTGCCGGTGGGCGGCGGTGCGCCCTGCCCGCCCGGACCGCCCCCGGAGCCCGCCTCCTGGAGCGTCTCGGGCGTCAGCCGCACCCTGGCCAGGATGCGTCCCGCGGGCGACTCGGGATTCAACGGCAACGCGTACAACAGGTGCTCGGGGCTGATGTAGGACGCGCCGAGGGCCCGGGAGATCTGGTGGGCGTCCAGCAGCGCGCGCTTGCCCGCGGGCGTCAGCACGGGCGGCGTGTCACGGGGCTGGCCGCGCGACACCTCGGACTCGACCGCGCGGGCGATGGTGTCCGGTTCGGTCCCCGCGCGCTCCAGCAGCCGGCGCGTGGCGTCCTGCCGGGTCAGCGCCCACAGCAGGTGATCGGTGTCCAGGTCGCGGCTCCCCCACTCGGCGGCCTTGGCCGCCGCGTCCCGCACCGCCTCCCGCGCCTCCTCGTTCATCAGCCGCCCGATGTCGATGCGGTGCATCGGCCTGCGGGTGTAACCGGGACCGAAGAAGCGGGCGAAGAAGTCCTCGAACGGATCGGAGCCGAACGCCCCGTGTCCGAACATGTCGCCGGTCATGACGTTCCCCCTCGTCGGTCATAACGGACACTTCCCCGCCCCTGCCCGGAGACGGACAGGCAAAACGACCGTCTCCGGCAGGCCGAAACGGCGGCATCGCAGGGCGGGCGCCGCGTCACACGCCCGTCGGCAGGGTCTCCAGCTCACCGCGCCGGGACGCCTCCAGGTGCAGCGGATCCAGCGCGGAGGTATGGGCGAACCAGCACAGCACGTCGTAGCGTTCGCCGAGGCGGGTTGGGACGTAGTTGCCCAGCTCGTGGTCAGGGTCGTACACCACGCCGATGGCGCGCTGGGTGCGGGTGGCGGTCAGCCACCGGGCGTCGGGCTCGTCGGAGAACACGAACAGGGCGCGGTGCAGGCCCGTGCCGGACAGCAGCGCCTCGACCGAGTCCGAACGCGGCGGCGGCACCCGCATGACCTCCATCGGCGCGCCCCAGCGCGGCGCGGCGACCACCTCGCCGTGCCCGCCCGCGAACCCGGCCAGCACCGTGCCGGCGGTGCCGTGCCGGTCCCGGGCGAGCCGGCCGATGTTGACCAGGCCCGCGCGGCCCATGTCGGTGCCGCGGGCGTCGCCGACATGGGTGTTGTGCGCCCACACCACGGCGCGCGAGCGCGGGCCGTGGAACTCCAGCAGCCGGTCCAGGGTGTCGGCCATGTGCGTGTCGCGCACGTTCCATGACCGCTCCCCACCGCCGATCATGGCGCGGTAGTAGCGTTCGGCGCCCGCGGCGACCTCGGCGTTCTGCCGGGCGTTCAGCTGCTCGGCCGGGTCGACGGCGCGCCCGCCGCCCGCCGGCCGCCGCAGCCGGGTGAGCAGGGCGAGCACCTCGTCCGCGCAGTCCTCGGGCACCAGCCGGGCGTAGGCGCGCGGGTCGTCGCCGTACGGCTCGAAGCACCGGTACGCCTCGCGCGCGGTCGCCAGGTACTCGGGCCGGTGCTCGGCCAGGTGCAGCATGACGGCGCGCAGGGAGTCCCACAGGCTGTAGACGTCGAGCCCGTAGAAGCCGGCGCGCCGCTCGGGCGGCAGGGCGGCGTTGTGCCCGCGCAGCCAGCGGCAGAACGCGACCGTCTCGTGGTTGGCCCACATCCAGGTGGGCCAGCGGCGGTAGGCGTCCAGCGCCGCGTACGGGTCGCCGTCCGCGCCGGGCGCCCCGGTCACGCTGCGGTGGACCCGCCAGCAGTCGGGCCAGTCGCCCTCGACCGCGACGAACGAGAACCCCCGTTCGACGATCAGCCGCCGGGTGAGCGCCGCCCGCCAGGCGTAGTACTCGTGGGTGCCGTGGCTCGCCTCGCCGAGCAGCACGCAGCGCGCGTCCCCGATCCGGTCCAGCACCGGGTCGAGGTCCGCCTCCTCCTCGATCGGCAGGGCCAGCCGCGTCACGTCGTCGATGTCGGGCACGGTGCCCCCTCTCGGCGTACGGTCCGGGTCCCCCTCCGGTTCCCCGTTCGCGGGCGTCGATTCACCTCACGGGCCCCCAGTCGGCGCGCGGGGTCGTGGGGGGCGTCGGGATCGTCGGGGCCGTCCGGCCGGATGCGGTCACCTGTCAATAAGGGGTGGAAGGTCGGTTTTCTCGGGTGAGTCAGGGGATGATCGGTATGCGGCCCTGGGACGGGGAGCGCTCCCCACGTTCCCGCCGGACCCGTCCCACCCGGTCGCCGCCGGCGACACGGTGGGCCGCCCGCCGCCGACGGGGGTCGGCTGTCGAGCCGAGGGTGAGGTGACCATGTTCGACGACGGGTCCACGTCCCATGACGGGGCCACGTACCACGGCGGAGCCGGGGGCCACCACGGGGCGACGTCTCGCGGGCCGGCCAGGTGCCACGACGGACCGGCGGAACGGCGATGAGCGAGCCGGAGACCGCCACCGCGGCGCCGCCGGCGCCCGCGTCCGCACGGTCCAGGCCGTGGGCGACGGCGGGCGAGGCGAACCCGGCGCGGTTCTACGACCTGCTGCTGGGCGGCAAGGACAACTACGCCGCCGACCGCGACCTGGCCGACCTGCTGCTGCGGGTCCAGCCGCACGCCCGCACGGCCGCCCGGGAGAACCGCGCGTTCGTCGGACGGGCCGTGCGCGCGCTGGCCGAGCACGGCGTCGCCCAGTTCGTCGACATCGGCTGCGGCCTGCCGACCGGCGAGAACGTCCACCAGATCGCCCAGCGCCACGTGCCCGGCGCGCGGGTGGTGTACGTCGACCACGACCCGATCGTGCTGTCGCACGCCCGGGCGCTGCTGGCCGACGACGGCAACGTCAGCGTGGTCCGCGCCGACCTGCGCGACCACGACGGGCTGCTGGAGGCGGTGACGGTCGCCGCGCCGCTGGACTGGACCCGCCCCGTCGGCGTGCTGCTGACGAGCGTGCTGCACCACCTCGCCGCCGCCGACCGCCCGCACGAGCTGGCCGCCGGGCTGCGCCGCGCCATGCCGCCGGGCAGCGCCCTGGCGGTCTCCCACCTCACCGCCGACCCGGCGCCCGCCGCGGTGGCCGAGGCCGCGTCGCTGTACGCGGCGGGCTGCGGCACGCCGCTGGTGCCGCGCGGGCGGGCGGAGGTGGCGGCGTTCCTCGACGGCCTGGAGCTGCTGGGGCCGGGCGTGGTGTTCACCTCCGAGTGGCGTCCGGTGGGCCCGGTGCGCCCGCCGGACCAGGCGCTGATGTACGCGGCCGTCGGCCTGCGCGGCTGAGCCGCCCCGGCCCGCTCCTCGGTCACATGAGGCCGAGCACGCCCAGCAGCGCGTGGGCGGACGCCAGCGGGACGGCCGGCGCGGGCCCGCGCGGGGCCGCCAGCAGGCCGTCCAGCAGCCGCTCCCACTCGGGGCCGACCAGCTCGAGGCCGTAGCCGCGGGCGGTGGCGGCGGCGCGAGCGCCCAGCCGGTCGCGCAGGTCGGCGTCCTCGATCACCCTGCGCAGCGCGGCGGTGAGCGCGGGCACGTCCTCGGCGGGCACCACCAGGCCGTCGCGGCCGTCGGTGATCATCTCGCCGGGGCCGGTGGGGCAGTCGAACGCCACCACCGCCAAGCCCTTGCCCATCGCCTCCAGGAGCACCATCGGCATGCCCTCGAACCGCGACGACAGCACGTACACCGAGGCCCGCGTCATCTCCCCGGCCAGGTCCGGGGTGCGGCCGCGCAGCTGCACCCGGCCGTTCATCCCGTGTTCGGCGATCGTCGCGCGCAGGGCGTCGCGCTTGGGGCCCGCGCCGAAGATCCGCAGCGTCCAGTCGGGGTGCGCGGCGGCCAGCGGCGCGTACGCGCGCAGCAGCAGGTCGAACCCCTTCTGCCTGGTCAGGCGCCCCGCGGCCAGGATCACCTTGGCGGTGCGGGGGGACGGCCCGCCGGGCAGCTCCGGCAGCGCGTTGGGGATGCGCACCACCCGGGTCGGCGCGCCCGCCAGCGCGGCCCGGTAGTCGGCGCGCGACGCCTCGGTCAGCACGGCCACCGCGGTGAGCCGCCGGTAGGCGCGGGCGATCTCGCGGCGCAGGCGGGGCCGGTAGGCGGGCAGGTTCATGTGGTCCTGCCCGACGGTGACCACGCCGCGTCCGCCCAGCTCGGCGGCGAGCAGGTTGAGCGACGGCCGGGTGCCGACCAGCACGTCGGGCGCGGGCCCGCGCAGCGCGCGCAGCAGGCACAGGTCGGTCCACAGGCTCACGGTGCGGAACGAGGCGTCGTCGACGGGCACCAGCACGCTCGGCAGCCGCGTCAGCAGGCGCTCGACCCGCCCGGACGGCGGGACGCGGCGGTCCTCGGCGAACCGCACCGTCACGTCCGGGGAGATCGGGAAGAACGGTTCGGCCCGGCGGCGGACCACGCTGACGATCTCCACGTCGTACCGCCGGGCCAGGTGGCCGGCCAGGTTGAGGACCGTGCGGATGGTGCCGCCGGTCCCGTGGGCGTGCTGCAGCAGGATCCGCACGCGCGGCCGCCGCGCGCCGTCCGGCCCGGGCCTCCCATCCGGCCGCCCGTCCGGCGGCGCGGCCCAGGGCGCGTCCCACGGCGGCGGCCGGTCGGGCATCAGCGGCCGCACCGTCCACAGGGCCACCCTGCGCACGCCCCGGTGCGTGACCGTCAGCACCCGACGCCGGCCGCGTCGCAGCCTGCGGCGTGCGGCTGCGCGCACGTTCCGCGGTGTCGCGCGCCGCGCCTGACGCCGTGCGCGTCGTTCTCCATGCACCATGGGCCGTCCGATCTCCGGGAATCCGTATTGGGGATATTTCCCGAGATCTCGCCATATCAACGACGAGCACCGGCCGGAGCCGGTCGCCGCGCGGACCGTCAGGCCGCGGTCAAGCTGCGGCCTGGCGGTGGTTCGGCGGGTGGTTCAGGAGGTGGTTCGGCAGGCGCGGTTCAGGAGGTGGTGACCTCGCGGTCGAGGGCGCTGCCCTTCACCCAGCGGTTCCAGCTCATCTGGTAGTAGCTCCACCCGTTGTTCCACTCCAGGCGGCGCGCGCTGCCGGTGATGATCACGATGTCGCCCCGGTAGGACCAGTTGTAGAACCACTTGGCGTAGGCGGGCGGAGAGTTGACGCAGCCGTGGCTGACGTTCTGGCGCCCCTGCGCCCACATCGTGGCGGCCATGGAGTGGACGTACTCGCCGCTGTTGGAGATCCGCACGGCCCACGGGATGACCTCCCGGTAGCCGCCGTTCTTCTTGTCCTTGGGGTCGACGCCCATCCACTCCGACGTCATGATCGCCGGGTTTTCCTTGCCCATGGTCAGGTGGATGCCGCTGGTGGTCAGGAAGGTGTCGACGCCGTTGACCACGCGGCCGCCCTTCCCGGCGCTGATCGGCCAGCTCTTGACCCGCTGCCCGTTGCTGGTGGCCACCAGCCGCTTGGTCCTGGTGCTGACCCTGGCCACGTGCGCGTCGCCGATGGTGAACCGGCGGGCCACGTCGTTCACCCCGTAGGTGCGCTTGCCCGCCTTGACCCCGGCCAGCCGGGCGCGGAGGGTGACCGTCTGGTTGGCCTGCCAGTAGGCGCCGTTCTTGGTACGGAAGATCACCTGGTTGGGGGCCGTCCAGTACCACGCGCCGGTGGCGGGCTTGGTGGACTTGACCTCCAGCGCCTGCTCGACCGCGCGCTTGTCCTCCACCGGGCGGTTGAACGTCACGATGATCGGCATGCCGACGCCGACCTTCTCGCCCTGCATGGGCGTCACGTCGGTGATGTTCAGCGCGACCGGGGCCTTCATGGTGGTGAAGGTGCTCTGCACGCTGGTGCTCTTGCCCTTCGGGCTCTTGGCCACCGCCGACACCTGGTACTGGGTGCCGGGCCGCAGGGTGCGCGACTGCCAGCTGGTGCGGTCCTGCGACAGCCGCCCCTCCACCGGCTTGCCCTTGCGGGTCAGCGTGACCTGCTCGATCGTGCCGCCCGTCACCCGGACCGTGACCCCCTGCTCGGGGTGGGCCTGGCCGCTGCCGTTGCCGGGGGTGACCGTCACCTGCGGGGCGCCGGCCTCCCCCTTGCCGCCGACGGTGACCCCGTCACCGTCCTCACCGCCGGAGCACGCCGTCAGGAGCAGCAGCGCCCCCGCCACTCCCGCGCCCGCCCGCACTCCTGCGGAAACCCTCCGCTGCACCGTCAACCTCCAGGACCCCGCCGTCTACCACCGGAACATTAGCGACAAATGAGGTTCCTGATGTCGACAACCGGGGTATTCGGCGGGGCCCCGAGATCAAAGCGTTGCAGCGGGTCACGGCGGCCGCCGGACCGGCGACCAAGCGTGATCGGAAGGGCGTGATCGGAAGGGCGGGACCGGGAACGGCGCGATCAGGAGAGCGCGCTGCCCTTCTTCCACTCGGCGAACGACAGCTGCCAGAAACTCCAGCCGTTGTCCCACTCGACGTCGCGGGACGTGCCCTTGAGGTCGATCACGTCGCCGCGCTGCATGATGTCGTAGTACCACTTGGCGTTGGACGGGCTGACGTTGAGGCAGCCGTGGCTGACGTTGGCCGACCCCTGCGAGCCCACCGACCAGGGCGCCGAGTGCACGTACTCGCCGCTGTTGGAGAAGCGGACCGCGTAGTTCACCTTCTGCTTGTAGTAGCCCGGGTCGCCGGGCTTGCGGCCCGGCGCCTCCATGATGACCGGGTTGCCCTTCTCCATCAGCAGGTGGACGCCGCTGGTGGTGGTGTACTCGCGGGTCGTGCCGTTGCCCGCGCTGAACGGGATGGTGCGCAGCTTCTTGCCGTCCCGCGTGACCGTCATGTGGTGGCCGTTGATGTTGCCCTTGGTGATCTGGGCGGCGCCGATCTGGATGGTCTCCTGGACGTCCTTGGCGCCGTAGGTGCCGTTGCCGAGGTTCAGTCCGGCCAGCCGGGCGCTGAAGCGGACCCGCTGGTGCGCGGGCCAGTACGTCTGGGTGCGGTAGATGACCTGGTCGGGCGCCACCCACCGCCAGGCGCCGGCCACCGGCTTCTCCGGCGTCACCTGCAGCGCCCGCTCCACGGCGGCCCGGTCGGTGACCGCCCGGTTGAACCGGACGAAGATGGGCATGCCGACGCCGACCTTCTCGCCCTCCAGGTTGGGCGTGACGTCGATGATCGACAGTGTCCTCGCCGGCTTCAGCGTGGTGAAGGTGCTGCTCACCGTCTCGGTCTTGCCGTCATGGCTGACCTGCGCGGTCACCGTGTACGACGTGGCGGGCGTCAGCGTCCGCTCCGACCGCCACGTCTTGCGGTCGGCCGACATCTTCCCGGTGATGGTCGAACCCTTGCCCTGCACGGTGACGTTCTGCAGGGTGCCCTGGGCCGCCTTGACCTCGATGGGCCCGTCCGGCCGCACCGAGGCGGCGCCGTTGGCGGGAGTGATCGTCGCCGTGGCCGTCTTGCCGGAGGCAAGCTCGCCCGAACCGCCGTCGCCGCCGCTGCAGCCCGTGACCAGGACGAGCACGGCACCGGCACCTCCGGCCACCGCCAACCCAAAACGACCCTTGTCGCCCACGAACAACCCCCACTGTTCTTGAATAATCCCTTACCCGGAATCTATCCAAGAATGAAAGACGCTCCGTCCGGAGAAAAAGTTGGCCCCCGCGCGAGAGATGTGACGCGGCCGTCAGACGGCTCCCGGGCGGCCGCCGGACGCGCCCCGGACGCGCCCGTCAGGCGGCCGACGGCGCGGGCGGGGCGGCGGCCGGGGCCGCGCCGTGCTCGCCGTCGGCGTGCTCGCCGTTGACGTGCCGCAGGCACCGCCGGAAGCCCCACACCGACACCACCACGGCGGCCGCGCCCAGCGCGGTCACCAGGCTGGTGCGCACCCACAGGTACATGCCGATCGACTCATTGAACAGCATCCACAGGCTGATCAGCGCGTTGGCGAAGAAGACCAGCGACCACAGCAGCGAGATGCGCAGGAAGAACTGCCGGACGCGCTCGTGCCGCAGAAACGCCTCGGGCAGCGGCACCATGTCGGTGGCCAGTTTCTGGGCGAGGGGACGGCGCAGCGGCACCGACGCCAGGAAGGCCACGCTGACCATCAGCGTGCCGAGCGTGGGCTGCAGGAAGTACACCACCGCG
This sequence comes from Actinomadura sp. NPDC047616, assembly GCF_040642915.1. Lineage (NCBI taxonomy): Bacteria > Bacillati > Actinomycetota > Actinomycetes > Streptosporangiales > Thermomonosporaceae > Actinomadura > Actinomadura sp. NPDC047616. The sequence continues at coordinate 29,911 of NZ_JBEYTB010000005.1, read as the reverse complement.
CTGTGCGTGGCCGCCGCGAGGACCGCCCGGACGGTCACGCCGAGCGCGGCCAGCACCAGCATCGCCGACACGCCGTGGCCGCGCCACCAGCGCCAGGCGATTCCGCCATAGACCCAGGCGACGGCGGCGGCCAGCGCGCCGTTCAGGCCGAGCAGCGCGAACGCGGCGTAGAACACCGCGACCGGCGCGATGACGCCCTCGACGAAGCGCGGCAGGGCGTGCCTGATCAGCGCCGTCAGGCGGGGCATCTCGAAGGCGTGGTGGTCGGGTCGGTCCATGAAGCCTGGGTCCGTGGGGCGTGGGTCCGTGAGAGGTGGGTCCGTGGAGCGTGGGTCCATGAAGCGCTGCGTCCCCGAATCGGCTCGGTCCGGGCGGGCGGAGCTGGTCACGACCCGCCCCACGGTACGGGATGCCGCGTACCGGACTGGACGGTTTCGCCCCGAATTGTCGCCATCCCGGCTCCTCCCCTCGGCGGTGTGCCGTCGCGGGGAGGTTCGGGCCGGGCGGCGGCGAGGTTCAGCCGAGCAGGTAGTCCGGTTCGTCGGGCAGGACGGGCGGGACCTTCCGCGCGGCCGAGTAGATGGCGCGCAGCGTCACGGCGACCGAGGGACGGCGCACGCTGGCCGCCCGCGTGACCGCGTACACCTCGCGGGCCAGGTCGCAGTCGGGAAGGCGGCGCACCGCCACGTCCGGATCGCCGGCCGCCAGCGCCAGCGCCGGGATCGCGGCGATGCCGATGCCGCGCGCCACCAGGCTGAGGATGGTGTGCAGGCCCTCGAACTCCCACGGGATGGGCCGCCGGCCGCCCACGGTGTCCAGCAGCCGGTCGACCGCCTGGCGGGACGGCTCGCCGGTGGGCGCGGCCATCCACGCCTCCTCGCGCAGCTCCTGCAGGTCGACCGGCTTGGCCGGGTCGGCCATGGGATGCCCGGCCGGCACCGCCAGCACCAGCGGGTCGCGGCACAGGTGGAAGAACTTCAGCGCGGCGGGCGCGTGCGAGGCCAGCTTGCCGGTCCAGTCGTCGACGAGCGCGATGTCGACCTCGCCGCTGCGCACCTGGCGGATGCCGTCGCCCGGCCGGGTCTGCCGCAGCACGAACGTCAGTTCCGGATGGTCGGCCAGGCTGCCGGCCAGCGCCGGGGCGAACGCCACGGCGGCGGTCGGGAAGGCGGTGACGACCACCCGTCCCATGGGGGCGTCGGCGTTGGCCGACAGCTCGGCCTCGGCGGCCTCGACCAGGGTGAGGATCTCCTCGGCGCGTTCGGCCAGGCGGCGCCCCGCGTCGGTCAGCTCGGCGCTGCGGGCGGTGCGGTCCAGCAGCGCCACGCGCGCCTCCCGCTCCAGCGCGGCGAGCTGCTGGGAGACCGCGGAGGGGGTGTAGCCGAGCGCCGAGGCGGTGGCGGCGATGCTGCCCCGGCGGGCGAACTCGGCCAGCAACCGCAGCCTACGCACTTCGAGCATCAGCTCATCTTATGGTCTGCATCGATGAGACTCGCTTGTGATGACGCTTTTTCTGGGAAAACAATGAGTCGAGCCCGGCCGGGTCACTTACGGGGATCCCTGTGTAACTCTCCGTGTACGCCAGCATGCCCTGGAGCACTTGAATGCCAGTCCAGAACGAGTCCACCGAGGCGACCTCCACCGGGTCCAGACCCTCCGGCGCCCGCCGGGTGCCGTTGTCGCCCACCCTCGCCATCAACGAGGCGATGGCGCGCAAGCGTCGCGAGGGGGTGCGGGTGCTGCCGCTCGGCTTCGGCGAGGCCGGGCTGCCGATCCACCCGGCGCTCGCCCGCGAGCTCGCCGCCGGTTCCGACCGCGGCGCCTACGGCCCGGTCGCCGGGTCGGCGGCGCTGCGCGCCGCCGCGGCCGGCTACTGGAGCCGCCGCGGCCTGCCCACCGAGCCGGGGATGGTGGTGAGCGGGCCGGGCAGCAAGGCGTTGCTCTTCGGCCTGGTGATGTCACTGGGCGGTGAGATCGTCATACCGGCGCCCAGCTGGGTGAGCTACGCCGCCCAGGCGACGATGGCCGCCGAGGGGGCGATCCAGGTCGCCACGCCCCCGGGCGAGGGCGGGGTGCCGAGCCCGGCGCTGCTGGCCGACGCCGTGGTGCGCGCCCGCTCGCAGGGCCGCTCGGTCGCCGGGGTCGTGGTGACGCTGCCGGACAACCCGACCGGCACGCTGGCGTCCGAGCAGACCGTGCGGCGGCTGTGCGAGGTGGCCCGCGAGCTCGACCTTGTGATCGTCTCCGACGAGATCTACCGCGACCTCGTGCACGACCCGTCCCGCGACGTGCCGAGCCCGGCGGCGTACGCCCCCGAGCGCACCGTGGTGACGACGGCGCTGAGCAAGCACCTGGCGGCGGGCGGCTGGCGGATCGGGGTGGCCCGCCTGCCGGACGGCCCGATCGGCGAGACGCTGCGCACCGACCTGCTGGGCGTGGGCAGCGAGATCTGGTCCAGCGCGCCGGCGCCCATGCAGCACGCGGCCGCGTTCGCCTTCTCCGAGCCGCCCGAGCTGGTCGAGCGGGTCGACCGCAGCCGACGGCTGCACGCCACGGTCGCCGCCGCCGTCACCGCCCGTTTCGAGGCGGTCGGGGCGCGCGTCCCGTCCCCCGAGGGCGCCTTCTACGTCTACCCCGACTTCGAGCCGCTGCGCGACCGCCTGCGCGCCGACCACGGCGTGCGCACCGGCGCCGACCTGACCGAGCTGCTGCTGGAGCGGCACGGCGTGGGCGTCCTGCCGGGCGCGGCCTTCGGCGACGCCGAGGAGGCGCTGCGCATGCGGGTGTCGTCCAGCCTGCTGTACGGGGAGACCGAGGAGCAGCGCCTGGCGGCCCTGGCCACCCCCGACCCGCTGACGCTCCCCTGGATCGCCGACTCCCTGGACCGTCTCAGCGAGGTCCTGGCCGCGGTGACCGCCCCGACGCCCCTGGCCGCCCCCGCCACCTGCTGACCCCGCGTCCGGCGGGTCGAACCCGAACGCCACGGCGGCTGTCCGGCCGCCGTGGCCTCGCCATGTCGAGGGAACCGGCATCGCGCCGCCCCCTGTTTCGGCGATGAGTTTCGCGGGCGCCCCGGGTCGACATCTGCGAGACGCACGACAGCGTCCTTCCCCCTCCCCGACCCGGAAGGCAGATCGTCATGGCCACCCAGGAAGCGTTCGCATCCCGCACCGCCGAGCGGACCGCCGTCCGGCGGCGTCCCGCCGTCGTCGCCCTCTGGACGGTCCAGGTCCTGCTGGCCGTCTTCCTCATCGTCGCGTCGGGGCTGCCCAAGTTCGCCGGGCAGCAGGACGCGGTGCAGACCTTCACCAAGATCGGCTGGGGCCAGTGGTTCCGGTACTTCACCGGCGTCGTCGAGGTGGCCGGGGGCGTCGGGCTGCTGGTCCCGCGGCTGGCGGGCCTGGCGTCGCTGGGCCTGATCGGGGTGATGGCGGGCGCCGTCGTCACCCAGGTGTTCGTGCTGGAGCCCGCGTGGGCGACGTTCCCGGCCGTGCTGGGCGTGGTGTTCGGCGTGATCTCCCACGCCCACCGGCGGGAGACCGCGGCCCTGCTGGACCGCGTCCTCAGGCGTTGAGGACCGGGGACAGGGCGGCCGTGGACCGGTGTCCACGGCCGCCGTGTCATGCGGCGCCGCCGAGGGCCTTGACGAACTCGGCGGCCAGCGGCGCGGACGACTGCGGGTTCTGCCCGGTCAGCAGGTTGCGGTCGACGACCACGTTGGCCTGCCAGGCCGGACCCGCCTGGAAGTCGGCGCCGTTCTCGGTGAGGCGGTCCTGCAGCAGCCACGCGGCCCTGGCGGCGTGGCCCGCCTGCGTCTCCTCCGCGTTGGTGAACGCCGTCAGCCGGTATCCGGCGAACGGCCAGGTGCCGTCGGGCCGCCGGGCGGCCAGCAGCGCGGCCGGGCCGTGGCACACCACGCCCAGGGGCTTGCCCGCGTCCAGCGCGGCCGTCAGCACGCGCCCGCACGCCGGGTCGCGCGACAGGTCCTCCATCGGGCCGTGCCCGCCGGGGACGAACACCGCGTCGTAGCCGTCCACGTCGACGTCCTCCAGCGCCACCGGTTCGCGCAGCGCGCCGAACGACTCCAGCGCCGCCGCCATCTCCCGAGCGCCCTCGGGCCCTCCGGCCGCGTCGGGCGTCAGGCTCGCGCGGTCCACGGGCGGCTCCACGCCGCCCGGCGTGGCCACCGCAACCTCGTGCCCGGCCTCGGTGAACGCCCGGTAGGGCACGGCCGCCTCCTCGGCCCAGAAACCGGTCGGGTGGCGGGTGCCGTCGGCGAGCGTCCAGTGGGCCGCCCCGGTCATCACGAAAAGAATCCTGGCCATCGTTCGTCCTCTCCATGTCTGCCGGACGGCATCGACGCTAGATCGCCCGCTGCGACGCCAACAAATAGGCTGCGCTGGGTGAGCCATAGAAAAACCGATGGCACTTCCGGCGTCGCCGGTGGCGGCGCGCTGGACCTCAACCAGCTGCGGACCTTCCTCACCGTGCACCGCTCCGGCTCGTTCACGGCCGCGGCCGCGCTGCTCGGGCTGGCGCAGCCGACCGTCACCGCCCAGGTGCGGGCGCTGGAACGGCGGCTGGGCCGCCGCCTGTTCGAACGGCTCCCCCGCGGCGTGGCCCCGACGCCCGTGGCCGACGAGCTGGCCGCCCAGGTCGCCGCGCCGCTGGACGCCCTGGCCGTGGTGGCGGGCGGATCCGGCCGGGAGGCGCCCCCGGGGCCCGTGCACCTGGCGGGTCCCGCCGAGCTGCTGGCCGTGCGGGTGCTGCCGTCCCTGGCGCCGCTGGTGGACGACGGCCTGCGGCTGCGCGTCACCCCCGGCCTGACCGACGACCTGCTCGCCGACCTCGGGCGGGGCCTGTTCGACCTGGTCATCGCCACACGGCGGCCGCGCGGCCGCGTACTGGCCGCCGAACCGCTCATGGACGAGGAGTTCGTGCTGGTCGCCGCGCCCGGCTGGGCGCGGCGCGTCGGCCCGGGACGCGTCGCCGCCGACGGGCCGGCCGCGCTGCGCGGCGTCCCGCTCGTCACCTACGCCGAGGATCTGCCGATCGCGCGGCGCTACTGGCGGCACGTGTTCGGCACGCGCCTGTCGGGCCCGTCGGCCGTGGTCGTCCCCGACCTGCGCGGCGTGCTGGCCGCCGTGGTCGCGGGCGCCGGGATCAGCGTGCTGCCGCGCTACCTGTGCCAGGAGGAGCTCGCCGCGGGCACCCTGGTGCTCCTGCTGGAGCCCGAGGACCCGCCCATCAACACCGCGTTCCTCGCCCAGCGCTCCGGCCCCGCCGACAACCCGCACGTCACCCTCGTCCGCGACCACCTGCTGCGGGCCGCACGCGCCTGGTAGGCCGGCCCCGGACGACACCTGGACAACGCCCGGAGGTCACACTAACGTTCATACCTATTCAAAAATCTGACTATGGAGGTGGCGGATGCACCCGTTCCGCGAGGCGGTCGAACGGGGCGACGTCGGCGCCCTGCCGGGGCTGCTGGCCGAGGACGTCGTCTTCCTCAGCCCGGTGGCCTTCACCCCGTACACCGGCCGCGCCATGGTCGGCGCGATCCTGCGCGGCGTCGCGCGGGTCTTCGAGGACCTGCGGTACGTGCGCGAGATCGCCGATCAGGCGGGCCGCGACCACGCGCTGATGTTCAAGGCGCGGATCGGCGACCGCGAAGTCCACGGGTGCGATTTCCTGCGCACGAACGACGCCGGGCTGATCGAGGAACTGTGCGTCATGGTCCGGCCGATGTCGGCCGCCCGCACCCTCGCCGACGCGATGGCCGCCCAGTTCGAGACGATCCGACGCGAGGCCCTGACGCCCTAACGAGCACCGAATGAGAGCCGTAGCCGGGAGTCGAACCCGGTTCTTCAGGGTGGAAACCTGACGCCTCACCCACAAGGCCTCTACGGCACGAATACAGCACCCCGGGGGATTCGGGGGGCCGCCCCTCGAAGGACACGGCGGGCCTCGGCGAAGGCGAGCAGCAGCTCGCCGAGCACCGAAAGCCGCCTCGTGGACTCGCAGGGAGTCGAACCCTGATCGTCTGTGTGCAAGACAGATGTGTTCCCGTTACACCACAAGCCCGTCGCGGCGAACGCCGTCGCTCGCCTGGCAGGGGCGGCAGGAGTCGAACCTGCTTTTCACTGGTTTTGGAGACCAGTCGCCTAACCGGTGGCTCACCCCTTCGGTGTTCCCGTTGCCTTTCGACACGTCCAGGATGCGCGGGCCCGCGATTCCCCGCAATTGTTTTTCCGGGACGGGGAATCGCGGGGCGGGCGGTCACAGGTCGGGGTCGGTGGGCGTGGCGCCGTCGACCGGGCGCAGCGGCCTCCGCAGCGGGACGATCATCATGGAGAAGTCGGCGGCGGCGATCACGCGGTCCTCGACGTCGGTGACCCGGCATTCGACGATCACCAGCCGGCGGCCCGCCTTGAGCACCTCGGCGCGGGCGAACACCGTGTCGCCGTGCGGCCGGCCCAGGTAGCGGACGTGCAGGTCGGCGGTGACCAGGCTCTGCTCGCCCGGCTGGAAGCCGCTGCCGCGCGCGGCCGCGGTGCCGGCGGCCACGTCGATGAGCGTGGCGATGGCGCCGCCGTGCAGGTTGCCGGTGCTGTTGAACGCCTCCGGGCGCACCGGCATGGACAGCACCGCGTGCCGTTCGCCGATCTCGACCATCTCCAGCGCCAGCAGCCGGTGCAGCGGGGTGGAGTCGCGCATCATGGCGTGCAGCTCGCGCTGCCGCTCGGGCGGCAGGTCGGCGACGCGGACGGTGCCGGGCGGCGGCGTGCTGGTCATGGCTGGTCTCCCTTGTGACATGGTGTGGTCATCCCGGTTATGGGCTGGATCGTCACATATAAGCGTGGTGTAAAGTCCAACGGCGCAGGGGGCGAAGCACGGCAAAGCACCCGGTATCGACCCGGTAGCCCCGTGCCGGGGGTCACAGTGGTAAACCCACATCAGTGTGATGGGGCGATGGATCGACGATGCGAGGGGGCCCGCCATGAGGCACGCACGTGACGGGGCTGCCGCGGCGATGAGCGCCGCCTCCAGGATTCTGGTCGCTCGGGGCAAGAACGAGCCCCAGGAGCTGGAGAACCCCGACGTCGGGTGGGGCCAGCGCGCCCGCGACGGCGTGTGGGTGCCGACCAAGGACGGCCAGCGCGTCCACATCGGGATCGACGCGACCGCCGCCGACACCGTCGCCCAGGTGATCCGGCCGAGCCTGCGGGTGTTCGTCGGCGTGGACGTCGACACCGACATGCTCGCGCAGACCACCTCTGGCGGCGTCCGGCTGCTGACGGTGATCCACGGGCCGGACGCGCCCGCCGAGTTCCGCTTCCCGTTCGCGCTGGCCGACGGGCTGGCGCTGGAGGCCATGCCGTCGGGCGGCTACGACGTCGTCCACCTGCGTTACGGCGCCACCGTGGGCCGCCTCTACAGCCCGTGGGCGTGCGACTCGATGTTCCGGCCGGTCAAGGCCGACTACGTGCTGGACGGCAACGTCGTGACGATGCGCGTCGCGCACGAGGGCGCCTACTACCCGGTCGTCGCCGACCCCCTGTACTCCCGCTGACCCGCGTACTCCCGCTGACCCGCGTACTCCCCCGCCGAGGCGCGGGCCCGGCCGGTCAGGGGCGGGGGCGGCGAGTCAGGGCGGAGTACTCGAAGTCCAGCTCGCTGCTGATCTCGCGGAGCGTGTCGGCGCCGATGCGGCCCTTGCGGTAGAGGGCCTGCAGCTTGGCGCGCTGGGCCCGCACGAGCTCCCGGCGGACGCGGCGGCTGCTGGTGAGCGCGGTGTCGTCCCCTTCGGTGTCGCCGTCGGTGTCGAGCCGGTTGCGGACGCGCTGCAGGCGCAGTTCCAGCATCTGCCGGAACGCGTCGGCGGTGCGGTCGTCGACCTCGTCGGCGGCGGCCATCTCGTCCAGCCGGGCCAGGGCCGCCTGCAGGGCGTCGTGCCGGGCGCGCATCGACTCCACGCGCCGCCGGCCCGGCTCGATCAGCCCGAACCGCCGCAGCAGCACTGGCAGCAGCGGCGCCTGCCCGACCAGTGTGATTAGCACGACGAGCGCCGCCAGCAGCACCAGCACGCCGCGGTCGGGTCCGGCCGCCACGGGCACCGACAGCGCCATGGCGAACGAGATCGCGCCGCGCATCCCGCCCATGCCGATCACCACGCGCTGCCGCCAGCCCAGCCCGCGGCGGCTGCGGCGGCCGCCGGGCACCAGCACCGCCAGCGGCCCGGTCGCCAGCTCCCACACCAGCCGTACCGCCACCACCACGGCCGCCAGCGCGAGCGCGGCCCAGCCGACCTCTGTCCAGGTGTGGCCGTGCGGCTCGCGCAGCACCTGGCGGATCTGCAGTCCGAGCAGCACGAACAGCGTCGACTCCAGCAGGAAGACCAGGATGCGCCAGAACGTGTTCCCGACCAGGCGGGACGCGGGCTGCAGCACGCCCTCCGAGCGGGTGCCGAGGTAGAACCCGGCGGTCACGGTCGCCAGCACCCCGGACGCGCCGAAGTTCTCCGCCGGGATGAAGGCCAGGTAGGGGGTGATCAGCGACACGATGATCTGGCTGCTGGGATCCTGGATGCGGCGCCGCAGCCGGCGCACGACCAGGCCGACCGCCAGCCCGTACGCCACGCCGACGAACGCGACCTGCGCCAGCCGCGCGGCACCGTGCCCGGCGGTGAACGGCGTGGACAGCGCCTCGACCGCCAGCCCGAAGATGGTCAGCGCCACGCCGTCGTTGATCAGGCTCTCGCCCTCCAGGATCGTCACCATGCGGCGGGGCGCGCCCAGGCGCTGGATCACGGAGGTGGCGGCGACGGCGTCGGTGGGCGCCACCGCGGCGCCGAAGGCGAACGCCGCGGCCCAGCCGACACCGGGCAGCAGCGCATACGCGGTCCCCGCCACCGCCACGGTCGTGACGGCGGTGAGCCCGACCGCCAGCGTGAAGATGGGCACCGCGTCGGCGCGGGCCTCGCGGGGCGCGGTGAAGAACGCGGCGTGGTACACCAGCGGCGGCAGGAACCCCATGAGGACGACCTCCGGCGGCACCCGCACCGGCGGCAGCCCCGGCACGAACCCGGCCGCCATGCCCAGCACGACCATCAGGATCGCGTCGGGCACGCGCATCCGCCCGGCCAGCGCGCGGGCCGCCAGCACGACGACCGCGACGACCAGGAAGACGACGAAGATCCGTTCCTCGCCCACGGCCGTTACCTGTCCACGACGACGCGGTATACGCGCGTTCGCGGTGGATCGTCAGTAGTCGGGCGCCCCGCTCGCAACGGACGCCGACGGGCCGTCCCCGGCGCGTCCCCCACCGGAGGCGGGCGCCGTTCCGGGACGGGGCGCCGTTCAGCCTCCGGCGTCATATGGTGATAACGTGCGGCGCTCTCGGGGGACGGCCCCCGTGCCGACGCGTGCCCCCACGTCCGTCGCCGGTCGCCGAGACTGGAGTCACAGTGATCTTCACCCATGACGCCGAGCACGCGCTCGCCACCGTCGTCGACCTGATCAACACCGGGCCCGAGGCGTCGGGGGAGGAACGGCTCGCGGATCTGGCCGCGCTGCGCGCGTTCGTCGACCGCAACCGGTTCAGCGACGTGGACCGGCTCACCGAGCGGGACCTGGCGCGCGTGCGCGACCTGCGGGACCGCTTCCACGCGGTGTTCACCGCGGCCGACGTCCCGGCGGCGGTCCGGCTGATCAACGACATCGTCGGCGAGGTGCGCACCACGCCGCACCTGACCGACCACGACGGCTACGACTGGCACGTGCACTTCTTCGCCCCGGGCGCCCCCATGGACGAGCATCTGGCCGCCGACTGCGGCATGGCGCTGGCGTACGTGGTGGCCGCGGGCGAACTGGACCGGCTGCGCACATGCGAGGCCCCCGACTGCTCACGCGTCCTGGTGGACCTGTCGCGCAACCGCTGCCGCCGCTACTGCGACAGCCGCACCTGCGGCAACCGCATGCACGTGGCGGCCTATCGGGCCCGCCAACGCGAGGCCGCAGCCCACTGAACCGCGCCGCCCGCCGAACCGCCGGCGATCACCCAGGCGCGGCGATCACCGAGGCGGGGTGCGGTCAGGGGGTGAGGGCGGCGACGGCGTCCAGGGCGCGGCGGGCGCCCGCGACGTCGTGGACGCGGAACACGCGCGCGCCCAGCCACGCCGACACCCCCAGCACGGCCATGGTGCCGACGCCGCGTTTCTCGACCGGCTGGCCGAGGGTCTCGCCGATGAAGTCCTTGTTGGACACCGCGACCAGGACGGGCCAGCCGGTGGCCGTCAGCTCGCCCAGGCGGCGGGTGATCTCCAGCGAGTGGCGGGTGTTCTTGCCGAAGTCGTGCGCGGGGTCGATGAGGATGGCGTCGCGCGGCACGCCCAGCGCGGCGGCGCGTTCGGCCTCGGCGGTCACGTGCCGCACGACGTCGGCGACCACGTCGTCGTAGCCGATCCGGTGCGGCCGGGTGCGGGGCGCCACACCGCCGGCGTGCGCGCAGACCAGGCCGATGCGGTGCGCGGCGGCGACCTCGGCCAGCCGCGGGTCCGGGCCGCCCCAGGTGTCGTTGAGCAGGTCGGCGCCGGCGGCGGCCACGGCCTCGCCCACCTCGGCGCGCCAGGTGTCCACGCTGATCACGACGCCGGGGTGGCGGTCGCGGACGGCGGCGACCAGCTCGACCACGCGCCGCATCTCCTCGGCCGTGTCGACGTCCTCGCCGGGCCCGGCCTTGACGCCGCCGATGTCGACGATGTCGGCGCCTTCTGCGACGGCCCGGTCCACGGCCGCCAGCGCGGCCTCGAAGGCGTAGGTGGCGCCCCGGTCGAAGAACGAGTCGGGGGTCCGGTTGACCACCGCCATGATCGCGTACCGGCCCAGCGGCCGCCCGTTCGGCCGCAGCGGGGCCGGTTCCGGACGCGCCGCGCCGGCGGCCGCACCCGCGCCCCCGGCGGCCGGACGGACCTCACCGGCGGTCATCACAGCACCTCACGCAGCACCTCATATGAGCCCACGCTCGCACATCCCGCTCCCGGCGCGCCACGCCGCCGTTGAACTCGAAGCAAATTCGGTTCAAACGGCGCCCTCTCTCGTCAGCGTCGCAACCGGGTCGCTAACCTCATATTTCACTCTCACGGCGGGGAACCCCCTCGCGGTGAGCCCGTGTGCGACCGATACGGCCAGGAGGATCCGCTGTCCAGGCGAGCACTCATCACCGGCATCACCGGGCAGGACGGCTCGTACCTCGCCGAGCATCTGCTCGCGCAAGGACATGAGGTCTGGGGCCTGGTCCGCGGTCAGGCCAACCCGCACGTGGCGCGGCTGCGCAAGCACGTCGGCGACGTCCAGATCACCACCGGGGACCTGCTGGACCAGGGCAGCCTGATCTCGGCGGTGGAGCGGGTGCGGCCCGACGAGGTGTACAACCTGGGCGCGATCTCCTACGTCCCGATGTCGTGGCAGCAGGCCGAGCTCACCGCCGAGGTGACCGGCATGGGCGTGCTGCGGATGCTGGAGGCGATCCGGGTGGTGTCGGGCATCAGCCCGTCGCGCACCCCCGGCGCCGGGCAGATCCGCTTCTACCAGGCGTCGTCGTCGGAGATGTTCGGGATGGTGCGGGAGACCCCGCAGAACGAGAAGACCCCGTTCCATCCGCGCAGCCCGTACGGGGTCGCCAAGACCTACGGGCACTACATCACGCAGAACTACCGCGAGTCGTACGGGATGTTCGCGGTCAGCGGCATCCTGTTCAACCACGAGTCGCCGCGGCGGGGCGCGGAGTTCGTCACCCGCAAGGTGACGCTGGGCGTGGCGCGCATCAAGCTGGGCCTGGCCACGGAGCTGCGGCTGGGCAACCTGGAGGCGCGGCGCGACTGGGGCTTCGCCGGCGACTACGCCCGGGCGATGCGGCTGATGCTGGCGCAGGACGCCCCCGAGGACTTCGTGATCGGCACGGGCGAGACGCACTCGGTGCGCGAGCTGGTGGAGTTCGCCTTCCGCACGGCGGGCCTGGACTGGCGCGACCACGTGGTGCTGGACGAGCGCTACACCCGCCCCGCCGAGGTGGACCTGCTGTGCGCCGACCCCAAGAAGGCCCGCGAGCAGCTGCGCTGGGAGCCCGACGTCACCTTCGAGGAGCTGGTGACGATGATGGTGGAGTCCGACCTGCGGCTGCTGTCGCAGTCGGCGCGTCCCGAGGACGAGCCGTTCAGCCCCGACCACTGGTGACGCCCTCGCGCCGCTGAACCACGGCCGGCGGCGTGCGACGATGCTTGCATGGCGTCGTACGAGCTGGTCCGGCCCTGATGTCGGACATACGGCTGGGCACCGCCCAGGGCCGCTGGCTGCTGCTGGCCACGGTGCTCGGCTCCAGCGTGGCCCTGCTGGACTCCACGGTGGTGAACGTGGCGCTGCCGCGCCTGGCCCGCGAGCTGGACGCGTCCATGTCGGGCCTGCAGTGGACGGTCAACGCCTACACGCTCACGCTGGCCGGGTTCATCCTGCTGGGCGGCTCGCTGGGCGACCGGTACGGGCGGCGCCGGGTGTTCCTGATCGGCGTGGTGTGGTTCGCGGTCGCCTCGGCGCTGTGCGCGGCGGCGCAGGACGTGGTCATGCTCGTGGCGGCCCGGGCGCTGCAGGGCGCGGGCGGGGCGCTGCTGACGCCGGGCGCGCTGGCGATCATCCAGGCGTCGTTCGCCCCGGACGACCGTCCCCGCGCCGTGGGGGCCTGGTCGGGGCTGGGCGGCGTGGCGGGCGCGGTCGGCCCCTTCGTCGGGGGGTGGCTGGTGGAGGCCGCCGGGTGGCGGTGGGTGTTCCTGCTGAACCTGCCGCTGGCCGCCGTGGTGGTGCTGGTGACGGTGCGGCACGTGCCCGAGAGCGCCGACCCGGGCGCGCACGGCCGCTTCGACGTCCTGGGGGCCGCGCTGGCCGCGCTGGCGCTGGCCGGGGTCACCTACACCCTCACCGAGGCGCCCGAGGGCGCCGTCGGCCCGGTGGTCGCCACGGCGGCGGTGGTGGGCGTGCTCGCGGCGGCGGGGTTCCTGCTCCTCGAACGCTCCCGCGGCCGGGCCCGGAGGGGCGGGGGCGGGCGGCGCGGCCGCCGGGAGGTGCCGCAGCCGATGCTGCCGCTGGAGGTTTTCGGGTCGCGGCAGTTCTCGGCCGTCAACGCCGTCACCTTCGTCATGTACGGCGGGATGGGCGTGATGTTCTTCCTGTTCGTGGTGAACCTGCAGGTGGTGTCGGGGTTCTCGCCCATCGCGGCGGGCACGGCGCTGCTGCCGGTGACGGTGCTGATGCTGCTGCTGTCGTCGCGGGCGGGGGCGCTGGCGCAGCGGATCGGGCCGCGGCTGCCGATGACGGTCGGGCTGGTGGTCGCGGCTGTCGGCATGCTGCTGGTCGGCCGCGTCGGCGCGCACGCCTCCTACGTGCGGGACGTGCTGCCGGCCGTGGCGGTGTTCGGGCTGGGGCTGTCGGCGGTGGTGGCGCCGCTGACCGCGACCGTGCTGGCCACGGTGGACAGCCGGCACGCGGGCGTCGCCAGCGGCGTCAACAACGCGGTGGCGCGCACGGCGGGGCTGCTGGCGGTGGCGGCGATCCCGCCGCTGGCCGGGCTGACCGGCGCCGCCTACGACGATCCGGCGGTGTTCTCCGGCGGGTTCGCCGCGTCGATGCGGGTGTGCGCGGTGATGCTACTGGCCGGGGCCGTGCTGACGGTCCTGACGGTGCGCGACGACGTCCTGCGCGCCGCCCCCGACCACGAACGCGAGCCCCGCTGCAAGAGCCACTGCGCGGTGGGCGCGCCGCCGCTGGAGCCCGACCACGAGCCCGGCCAGGAGGCCGGCCGGCAGGCCGCTCCCCCGCCGGACGCCGCGCCGGGCACGACGCCCCGATAGCACGAGGACGTGCGGCTCGTCCCGCCCGGCGAGCATCGGTCCGGTTCCGGCTATGTCCAGGCCCGAATCGGTTCGTTGGCATACCGTCGGGGCATGAATCTGCGGCAGCTGCGCTATGTCGTGGCGACCGCCGACCACGGGACGATGACGTCGGCGGCACAGGCGCTCTACGTCGCCCAGCCCGCGCTGTCGCGGGCGGTCCGCGAGCTGGAACGCGAGCTCGGCGTGGAGCTGTTCGCCCGCTCCGGCCGCGGTGTCGTGCTCACCCCGGTCGGCGAGCAGGTGGTGCGGCAGGCCCGCGTCGCCCTGGGCGCGATCGAGGCGATCGAGGGGCTGTCGGTGACGCGCGCCGACGGGCGGGGGGCCGAGCTGCGCGTGGCCACCCAGCCGTCCCTGGAGCCGGAGCTGACCGGGGGGCTGCTGCCGCGCTTCGCCCGCGAGCAGCCCGCGGTGCGGGTGCGCGTGGTGCGCTGCGCGGGCCGCGACGTGGTGGCCGCGGCGCTGCGCGCCGGGCGCGCCGACCTGGCCGTGACCGACCTGCCGGTGCCCGGCGACCTGGTCGCCCACCCGCTGGAGGAGCGGGAGGTGGTGCTGGTCTCCCCGCCCGGCCTCGGGCTGCGCGAGCCGGTGCCGCCGGCGGCGCTGGACGGCCTGCGCCTGATCATGCCCGCCCGCGGCGGGGCCCGCCGCGCCGAGCTGGACGCGATGCTGGCGCACTTCGGTGTCAGGCCGGTGCCCGCGGTGGAGTCCGACGAGCGCTCCGCCTGGCTGGACTGGGTGCGCGCGGGCCTGGGCTCACTGGTGTGGTACCGCAACCAGGTCGAGGACACCGGCGGGCTGGTGGTCCGCTCGTTCGGCCCGCCGCTGACCCGCCTGATCGCCCTGGTGCACGCGCACCGCCGGCTGTCCCCGGCGGCCCGCGACTTCCTGGCGTTCGCCAAGGAGACCGCCCGCGACCACCGCTGACCCGCCACCGGCCCGCCACTGGCCCGCCGCCGACCCGCCACTGCCCCATGCGGGGCGGGGGCCGCGCGCGGGCCCGGCCGTCGGGGTGGAAGCGCTCCCGTGACGGCCGGACCGTTGCGCGAGGCGACCGGGGCCGCCGGTGAGGGGTCAGTGACCGCCGGGGCGGACGGCTCCGTTGAGCGGCTTGTCCGGCAGCTCGACGGCGTAGGACTCCTTCACCACGTCCAGGTGATGCCAGGACTCGCGGACGGTGGCGCCGGGCACCGCCCGGATGGCGTCCAGCACCGACACCAGTTCGGCGCGGGAGGGCGCCTCGGCCTGCCCGACGATGTCGTACCGGCCGAAGCCGGTCGCCACGTAGCGCACGCCGTCCTGCTCGGCGACCGCCTCGGCGACGCGTCGCAGCCCGCCGGTGACCACCAGCCCGAAGCCGCCCAGCTCGCGGGCGCCCAGGGCGTGGGGGTCGGCCAGCCCGGTCACCTGGATGACGCCGGAGCGCATCAGGCGGACCACGCGGGCCCGGGTGGCGGCCTGCGACAGGCCGATGATGTTGGCCAGCCGGGTGTAGGGGGCGCGGCCGTCGCGCTGCAGCTCCTGCAGCAGCCGCCAGTCGATGTCGTCGAGGCTGACCTCGCCCAGCTCGCGCACCACCGAGTGGGTGTCGCGGACCGTGGTCACCGAGCGGAACACCTCCGCGGCGCGCACGCCCGGCACCGAGCGGATGTGGTCCACCTCGGCGGCCAGGGCCGCGTCGTCGCGGGTGCGCACCTGGGCGACCAGGTCGTGCGGGCCGGCCGTCAGCGCGGCGAAGCTGACCGCGGGCCTGGCGGCGATGATCCCGGCGACCTCCCGGGCCGAGCCGTCGACGGTGACCGAGACGTGCCCGATCGCCTCCGCGCCGACCACCGCGGCGTGCACGATGCCGACGACGCGCACCACCTCGGACTCGAGAAGGTGCTGCACCCGCGCCCGCACGGCCGTGCGGGACAGCCCGACGCGGTCGGCGAGCGCCTGGAACGTCGCCCTGCCATCCCGCTGGAGCTCGCGGACGAGCACGGCGTCGACCGCATCCAGCACGGCTCTCCTCCTCGACACGCAATGAATCGATTTGCCAATGACTGCAAGATCATTCCATTCGGGGACGGTCTGACGTCAAATATTGATCTTGCTCGTGTTCGTCCTGCCCGGCGACCGTCGATGCGTCGGCGTCCGGTCGCGGCGGCGACGATCGGGTGCCGCGTAAACCGGTACGACAGCGCAACGCCGGTCGGATCATCGTGCGCGGACGGTGACGCTGGGCGACGGCGCGGCACCGGACGACATTGCGACGATCACCTGCCGGACGGGACGGACCCCCGCGCGGGCGGACGCGGCACACCGGGGTCGCCAGCGTGACATGCATGCGCTTCTCCCGGTGTTCTGCTGTGACGCCTCCTACGGGAAGCAGCCGTCCGCGTGAGGCACATGTAAGAAAACTGCAACGAGCCGACAGGATCGTCAAGAGGTAACTTTACAGAGAGCGAAACCTCACGTTGCCCACATATCGACTCTTGCCCGCCCCAACACACCGGCCACGCGAGAATGCGCTGGCAGGGGCCTCGAAGCCACCTCGCCGTCACCCTCAGGTAGTACGCACACCGACCCCGCGGGATGCGCGGGCGGCGCCGGAGATGCCCGGCTTGGCGGAAGCACCCGGGGGTATGGATCACAATGTACGGTGATCCAGCCAGTTTGACCGCGATTGGTGTGTAGTAGAGCCGTGCGCCTGCTGAACGGTGAGCACCTCGCTCACGACCTCACGTATAACGACGTTTTCATGGTCCCCCGGCGTTCCCCGGTCGGGTCACGGCTGGAGGTGGACCTGTCCACCGCCGACGCCAGCGGGACCACCGTGCCGATCGTGGTCGCCAACATGACGGCCGTGTCCGGCCGGCGGATGGCCGAGACGATCGCCCGCCGCGGCGGCGTCGCGGTGATCCCCCAGGACATCCCCGTCGAGGTGGTCTCCGAGGTGATCGGGTGGGTCAAGCGCCGCCATCTGGTGTACGACACCGCGATCCGCCTGGACCCGCACTCGACCGCGGGCGAGGCGCTGGCGCTGCTGCACAAGCGCGCCCACGGCGCCGTGATCGTCGTCGAGGACGACCGTCCCGTCGGGGTGGTCACCGAGGCCGACTGCCAGGGCGTGGACCGCTTCGCCCAGCTTCGCGACATCATGTCCCGCGACCTGGTGACGCTGCCCGACGGCGTCGACCCGCACGAGGCGTTCGACCGGCTGCACGGGCGCGGGCACCGGCTCGCCCCGGTCGTCGACGAGCACGGCCGCCTGG
Source organism: Actinomadura sp. NPDC047616 (assembly GCF_040642915.1). NCBI lineage: Bacteria > Bacillati > Actinomycetota > Actinomycetes > Streptosporangiales > Thermomonosporaceae > Actinomadura > Actinomadura sp. NPDC047616. The sequence goes on along the minus strand of NZ_JBEYTB010000005.1, from coordinate 12,718 downwards.
CCGGCGTCCTCACCCGCACCGGCGCGCTGCGCGCCACCCTGTACACGCCCGCCGTGGACGCCGCCGGGCGGCTGCGCGTCGCCGCGGCCGTCGGCGTGAACGGGGACGTGGCGGGCAAGGCCAAGGCGCTGCTGGAGGCGGGCGCGGACCTGCTGGTCGTGGACACCGCGCACGGCCACCAGGACAAGATGATCAGCGCCCTGCGGGCGGTGCGCGGGCTGGACCCGTCCGTGCCGGTCGTGGCGGGCAACGTGGTCACCGCCGAGGGCGTGCGCGACCTGGTGGAGGCGGGCGCCGACATCGTCAAGGTCGGCGTCGGGCCGGGCGCGATGTGCACCACGCGGATGATGACCGGGGTGGGCCGCCCGCAGTTCTCCGCGGTGCTGGAGTGCGCCGCCGAGGCGCGCCGCCTGGGCCGGCACGTGTGGGCCGACGGCGGCGTCCGGCACCCGCGCGACGTGGCGCTGGCCCTGGCCGCCGGCGCCGCCAACGTGATGATCGGCTCCTGGTTCGCCGGGACCTACGAGTCGCCGGGCGACCTGCAGCGCGCCGCCGACGGACGGCTCTACAAGGAGAGCTTCGGCATGGCCTCGGCGCGCGCGGTGCGGCTGCGCACCTCCGAGGACTCCCCCTTCGACCGGGCCCGCAAGGCCCTGTTCGAGGAGGGCATCTCCACCTCCCGCATGTACCTGGACCCCCAGCGTCCCGGCGTGGAGGACCTGCTCGACTCGATCGTGGCCGGGCTGCGCAGCGCCTGCACCTACGCGGGCGCCCGCACGCTGGAGGAGTTCCACGAGCGCGCGGTCGTCGGCGTGCAGAGCGCCTCCGGCTACGCCGAGGGAATGCCGCTGGCCACGAGCTGGTAGACGGCGGGTCCGAAAACCACAACCGGCCGCGTCCGCGATGGCATGGACGGTGACGGCCGTTCGACCCTGTCCCCCCGAGACGGTTCGGAGGGAGAGGCGACATGGACGGCGACGCGCCGTGGCGCGGGCTCGGGGAGACGCTGCTGGTCACGGCGGTGTCGGCGGTGCTTCCCGGCATGGCGCACCTGCGCGCGGGACGGGTCCGTACGGGCACGGCGCTGCTGCTGTCCTACACGCTGGCGCTGAGCGGCCTGGTGCTGGCCGCCGGCCGGTTGTGGTCGGCGCTCGTGGACGCGGCCGTCCGCCCGGATCGCCTGGCCGGGCTGGTCCTCGGCTGCGTGGCGCTGGCCGGGCTGTGGACGCTGCTGATCGTCCACTCCTACGTCGTGCTGCGCCCCGGCGGGCTGGCGTGGTCGCTGCGGTTCGTCGGCGGCGCCGCCGTCGCGGTGATCTGCGCGCTGGCCGCTCTTCCGCCGCTGACCGTGGCGCACTACGGCACGCTGCAACGCGACCTGCTCGACCGCGTCTTCCCCGGACGCGCCCCCGCCCCGGCCGCGCTGCCGTCCACCAGCCCCGGCGCCGCCCCGCCGCCCCCCACGGCGCCGCCCGCCGCCGAGGAGCCGCCGGCGTTGCCGCCCCGCCTGGACGTGCTGCTGATCGGCGCCGACGCCGACGTCACCCGTCCGGGGCTGCGCACCGACAGCATGACCGTCGCCAGCATCGACACCCGCACCGGCCGCACGCTGCTGCTGGGCCTGCCGCGCAACCTGCAGCGCGTGCCGGTGTGGTCGGGCCGCGGGCACGTCCCCTTCCCCCCGGAGGAGCTGCTCAACGCCGTGTACGCGCTCGGCAACGCCCGTCCGGGCGTCCTGGCGGGCGGCGACGGCCGCCGCGTCCGCGATCCCGGCGCCGAGCTGCTGAAGCGGACCGCCGGTCACATCCTGGGCCGTCCGGTGCCCTACTACGCCATGGTCGACATGCGCAGCTTCCGGGAGCTCGTCGACGCGATGGGCGGCGTGCGGGTGTGCGTCGGCCGGCCCGTGCCCGTGCCGCGCGAGCAGATCCCCCGGGGACGGCTGAAACGCGGCTGCCAGCGGCTGAGCGGACGCGAGGCCCTCTGGTACGGGCGGTCGCGCACCGGCTCCGACGACTACGACCGGATGGCCCGGCAGAAGTGCCTGATGTGGGCGATCGCCCGGCAGGCCCGCCCGCTGCCGGTGCTGCGCGGCTTCCAGCGGCTGTCGCGGACCGTCACCCGCTCGGTCAGCACCGACCTGCCGCGCGGCATGCTGCCCGAGCTGGTGCGGCTGGCCGGGCGGGTGCGCGGCGCCGAGGTCGCCGGGCTGCAGTTCGTGCCGCCGCTGATCCGCACCGGCGACCCCGACTACCGCGCCATCCGGCGGATGACCGCCAGGGCGGTCGCGGCGTCCCAGAACGGAAGCGCCAACGCCGCCGGCTTGCATATGCTCGGTAAAAGCTGCGCCTAACATGTCGCGGAGGGCTACGGCCCACGGCTCCGCAACCCTGAGACGGTTTCGCGCGTCCATAATGTAGGCGGGAGCCTGTTTTCAGCGTGCGTGGGGATCGGAGCGTACATGGCGAGTCGGTCGGCGGCGCGTCCCGCCTCTGAGGAGGAAGAGGACGCAGAGGGCACCGCCCCCAGAACCCGCGGGCTCCTGCGCGCGCTCGGGCTGACCCTGGCGTCCACTCTGGTGTGGGGCGTGGCGCACCTGCGGGTGGGCCGCCGCTGGGCGGGGGCGCTGCTGCTGGCCCTGTTCCTGGCGCTGGCCTCCGCCGGCACGGTCGCCGGGCTGTTCTTCCGCTCCGACCTGCTGCAGCTGGCCGTGCGCCCGGACTGGCTGACGGGCCTGGCCGCCGGAATCCTCACGCTGGGCCTGCTGTGGATCACCGTGGTGATCCGCTCGTACCAGATCGTGCGGCCCGAGACGATGTCGCTGGGCGCGCGCAGCGCGGGCGTGGCGGGGGTCATCCTGCTGTGCTTCGCGGTCGCGCTGCCGACCGCCTGGGCCGGATACAGCACCTACCTCTACCGGGACGCGCTGACCAGCATCTTCCGCACCGGCGACAGCCACGGCCGCCCCATCAACATCAAGGACCCGTGGAACGGGCAGCGCCGCGTCAACGTGCTGCTGCTGGGCGGCGACGCGGCCGCCAACCGCGAGGGCGTGCGCACCGACAGCATGACGGTGGCCAGCATCGACACCAAGACCGGCGACACCGTCCTGCTCAGCCTGCCGCGCAACCTGGAGCGGGTGCCGATGCCGCAGGGCCCGGCCCGCGACCGCTTCCCCTACGGCTTCACCGGCGACGGCCCCGCCACCCCGGGCCTGCTCAACGAGGTCTACCAGTACGCCGAGGACCACCCCGACGTCGTCCCCGGCGCCCGCAAGAACGAGCGCGGCCCCGAGCTGCTCAAGGCCACCATCAGCGGCATCCTCGGCATCCCCGTCGACTACTACGTGCTGGTCGACATGTTCGGCTTCGCCGACATCATCGACGCCATCGGCGGCGTCAAGATCAAGATCACCCAGCCGATCTCCTACGGCCTGGAGGGCGGCGTGCTGCAGCCCGGCGACCGCACGCTGTCCGGCAAGGAGGCGCTGTGGTACGGCCGGTCCCGCACCAACAGCGACGACTACACCCGGATGGGACGGCAGAAGTGCCTGCTGCGCGCCATCGCCCGGCAGGCCGACCCGCGGACCGTGCTGACCAGCTTCGACCGGCTGGCCGCCGCCACCAAGCGCGCGATCGCCACCGACATCCCGCAGGAGCTGCTGCCGGCGTTCATCACCCTGTCCAACCGGTTCAACGACGGCGGCCAGGTCACCAGCCTGCAGTTCGTGCCGCCGCTGATCTACACCGGCAACCCCGACTTCGCGCTGATCCGCCGCCTGGCGGCCCAGGCCGTGGCCACCTCGCCCGAGAGCGCCTCCCCCTCGGCGTCGCCGTCGGCGTCGGCGTCGCCGTCGGCGTCCGCGTCGCGTTCGACCTCGCCCCAGGCCGGCCGGACCCCGGGCGCCACCTCGTCCAAGCAGCCCACCCGGCAGACCAAGCCGGTGTCGCTGGACGCCACCTGCCCCTGACGCCTCCCGCCGTCCGGGCTCATCTGGGTGTCGGCACAGGTCCCCGAAGGGGGGATCATGGAGGGTGAGAGTTTCTCCTCCGGGAAGGACGACACGGGTGCCCCAGGTCCATGGGTGTGACGTCTTCCGCGTGGCCATGCCGCGCGGACGGCGACCCGAAAGCATCCTCGTGCGGCTCACCGACAGCGGCGGCACGGTCGGCTGGGGCGAGGTCGCCGTCCCGGACGGGTCCCGCGGCCCCGACCCCGTCTGGGCCGACATCGAGGAACGGATGGGCCCGGCGGTCCTCGGCCTGGAATGGGACCGCCCCGAGGACGTGTCCGCCGTCGCCGACCTCGGCTCCCACCGCGCCGCCGCGGCCGTCGACATGGCCTGCTGGGACCTGTGGTGCCGGGAGCGGGGCCTGCCGCTCGCGCACGCCCTCGGCGGCACCCGCACCTCCATCGTCACCGGCGTGCGCATCACCCCCGAACCGATGCTCGAGACGGTGGTGACCCGCGTCAACCAGGCGGTCGGCGCCGGGCACACCCGTGTCACGGTCCAGGTACGCCCCGGCTGGGACATCGAACCCGTGCGCGCCATCCGGCACGCCTACCCGGCGCTGGCGATGGTCGCCGACGCCGGCCACGCCTACACCGAGTCGCCCGAGCACCTGCGGGTGCTGGAGGCCCTGGACGCCTACGGGCTGCTCGCCGTCGAACGCCCCTTCCCCGCCGACGACCTGAGCGCGCACGCCCGCCTGCAACGCCAGATCGCCACCGCCGTCGCCCCCGAGGTCGGCGACCCCGACACCCTGGAGGCCGCCCTGTCCATGGAGGCGGGCCGCGTGCTCAACCTGCGCGTCTGCGAACTCGGCGGCCTCACCGCGGCGCGCAGCGCCCACGACCTGGCCTACGCGGCCGGATGGGACGTGTGGTGCACCGGGACGGGCGCGTTCGGCATCGGCCAGGCCGCCGCCGTGGCGCTGGCCGCCCTGCCCGGCTGCACGCTGCCCAGCGACGTCACCGACCCGGCGGGCGGCCCGGCGTTCGTGTCGCCGCCGGTGCGCTCGTCCGGCGGCATGGTCGGCGTCCCCCTCACCCAGCCGGGCCTCGGCCACCAGATCGACGAGGAGCGCATCGGCCGCCTCGCCCGCCGCCGCACCCGGATCCCCACCACATGAGCGAGCAGGAGCGGCACGGAACGGTCTGGGTCGTGGCGGGGGCTCCCGGCGGCGGCAAGTCGACCGTGGCGGCGCTGCTGCTGGCACGCCTGCGTCCGGTGCCCGCGCTGCTCGACAAGGACACCATGTACGGGCCGTTCGTCGCCGCCACCCTGGCGGCGCACGGACGCGACCCGGGCGAACGCGAGGGCCCCTGGTACGACGAGCACGTCAAACGGCACGAGTACGACGGGATGACCGCCACCGCCCGTGAGATCCGCTCCCACGGCTGCCCGGTGCTGCTGAACGGCCCGTTCACCGGCCAGATCCGCTGCCCCGAGCGGTGGGCCGGGTGGGTGGACGCGCTCGGCGGGGCGCCGGTGCGGCTGGTGTGGATCCGCACCGACGCCGCCACGCTGCGGCACCGCCTGACCGCCCGCGGCCTGGAACGCGACCGCGGCAAGCTCGCCGCGTTCGACGCGTTCGTCGCGCGGATGCGGCCGGACGAGCCGCCGCCCGTCCCTCACACCGAGATCGACAACCGGCTGTCGGCGCCTGTGGACCTGGACGAGCAGGTCGCCCGCCTGGCTGGGGCGTCCTAGCGGGCCGGTCCACGTACGACCTGCTAGTACGACTTGGGCAGGCCCAGGGAGTGCTGGGCCACGAAGTTGAGGATCATCTCGCGGCTGACCGGCGCGATCCGCATCAGCCGCACCACCCCGGCGAGCATGCCGACGCCGTACTCGGTGGTCAGCCCGTTGCCGCCGTGGGTCTGGATCGCCTGGTCCACGCAGCGCACCGCGGCCTCGGCGGCGGCGTACTTGGCCATGTTGGCGGCCTCGCCCGCGCCCGCGTCGTCGCCCTCGTCGTACAGCCAGGCCGCCTTCTGCCCCATCAGCCGCGCCAGCTCCAGCTCGATCTTGGCCTGGGCGAGCGGATGCGCGATGCCCTGGTGCGTCCCGATGGGCGCGCGGAACACCTGCCGGTCCTTGGCGTAGGCGACGGCCTTCCCGAGCGCCAGCCGGCCGATGCCCGCGCCCATCGCAGCCGCCATGATCCGCTCGGGGTTGAGCCCGGCGAACAACTGCAGCAGCCCGCCGTCCTCGTCGCCGACCAGCGCCTCGTACGGCAGCCGCACCTCGTCCAGGTGCAGGACGAACTGCTTCTCCGGGGAGACGATCTCCATCTCGATCGGTGTCCGGGTGAACCCGGGCGCGTCGGTCGGCACGATGAACAGCGACGGCCGCAGCGTGCCCTTCTGGTCCTCGGTACGGCCGACGACCATCACCGCGTCGGCCTCGTCCACCCCGGAGATGAACGTCTTCTGCCCGGTGAGCACCCACCCGTCGCCGTCGCGGCGCGCGGTGGTGGTGATGCGGTGGGAGTTGGACCCCGCGTCCGGCTCGGTGATCGCGAACGCCATCGTCACCGACCCGTCGGCGAACCGCGGCAGCCACTGCTTCTTCTGCTCGGCCGTGCCGGACCGCGCGATGATCGTCGCGCAGATCGCCGGGGACACCACCATGAGCAGCAGCGGGCAGCCCGCCGCGGCCAGCTCCTCGCACACCGCCGCCAGGTCGCCGATGCCGCCGCCCCCGCCGCCGTACTCCTCGGGCACGTTGACGCCCAGGTACCCCAGCCGCCCCGCCTCGGCCCACAGCTCGCTGGTCTTCTCCCCGCTGCGCGCCTTCTCGACGTAGTACGCGGGCCCGTACTCAGCACCCAGGGCGGCCACGGCCTCGCGCAGGGCCCGCCGCTCCTCACTCTCCACGAAACTCACTCGGGATTCCCTTCGGACGATGACGGCTCACCGGACGGCGACGGCTCGCCGGGCGGCGACGGCTCGCCGGGCGGCGACGGCTCATCGGACGGCGACGGCTCGGCGATCACGGCGAGGACGGCACCCGCCTCCACCTGCTGCCCGGCGGTCACGTTCACCTCGGCCACGATCCCGGCGGCCGGGGCGGCGATGGCGTGCTCCATCTTCATCGCCTCCAGCACGACCAGCGTCCGCCCCTCGGCCACGGCGGCGCCGGGCTCGGCGTCAACCCGCACGACCGTGCCGGGCATCGGCGCCAGCAGCGACCCGGGCGCCACCAGGTCCCCCGGATCGGCGAAGCGCGGCAGCGCCCGCAGCGCCACCGGCCCCAGCGGCGAGTCGACGAACAGCCGGTCGCCGACGGCCCGCACGCGGAACACCCGCCGCACCCCGGCCACGTCCAGCGTCACCGCCACCTCGCCCCTCGCCTCGCCGGTGACGACGGCGCCGGCCAGGCCCACGTCATCGTGCCCCTCGGCGAACAGGCCGCCGCGTCCCAGCCGGTAGGCGACCTCCAGCACCGCGCCGTCCGGCCCTTCGAACGTCTTGCGCTGCGGCTGCGAAGGCAGGTTGCGCCACCCGGACGGCAGGCCCCGCTGCACCGGCGCGGCGGCCCGGTTCAGCTCGGCGTCGGCCAGCGCCGCCGCCAGCGCCGACAGCCGCACGGCGCGCTCGCCGGCCAGCGGCGCGGCCAGCACGTCCAGGCCCACCCGGTCGAGATACCCGGTGTCGGTGTCCCCGGCCAGGAACGCCGGCTCGGCCAGCACCCGGGCCAGCAGATCACGGTTGGTGGTGACGCCGTGCAGGCGCGCCCCCGTGAGAGCGGCGCGGAGCCTGCGCGCCGCACCGCCCCGGGTCGCCTCCCACGCGATGACCTTGGCGAGCATCGGGTCGTAGTGGACGCCGACCTCGCTGCCGTCCCGCACCCCCGCGTCCAGCCGCAGCCCGTACGCGCCGCCACGCCCCGGATCGCCGAACGCGGCGTCCACCCCCGGAACGTCGAACGTGTGCAGGACCCCGCTGCCCGGCCGCCACCCCGCGGCGGGATCCTCCGCGTACAGGCGCACCTCGATCGCGTGCCCGGCACGGGGCGCCGGAGGCTCGGCGGGCAGCACCCGGCCCTCGGCCACCTCGATCTGCAGCCGCACCAGGTCCACCCCGTACAGGCACTCGGTGACCGGATGCTCCACCTGCAGCCGCGTGTTCATCTCCAGGAAGAAGAACCGCCCGTCCCCGGCCAGCAGGAACTCCACCGTGCCCGCGCCGACGTAGCCGATCGCGCGGGCCGCGTCGACCGCCGCCGCGCACAGCCGCGCGCGCAGCTCCGGCGTGACTGCCGGCGACGGCGCCTCCTCCACGATCTTCTGGTGGCGGCGCTGGATCGAGCACTCCCGCTCGCCCAGCGCCCACACCGTGCCGTGCCGGTCGGCCAGCACCTGCACCTCGATGTGCCGGGCCCGCTCCAGCAGCGGCTCGCAGAACACCGCCGGGTCGCCGAACGCCGACTGCGCCTCCCGCCGGGCCGCCGCGACGGCGTCGGCGAGGTCGCCCAGCGCCCGCACGACCCGCATGCCGCGTCCACCGCCGCCCGCCGACGCCTTCACCAGGATCGGCAGGTCGCCGGCCGTCACCGCGTCCGGGTCCAGCTCCGGCAGCACCGGCACGCCCGCCGCGGCCATCAGCTTCTTGGCCTCGATCTTCGACCCCATCGCCGCGATCGCCTCGGGCGGCGGGCCGATCCACGTCAGCCCCGCCGCCACCACCGCACGGGCGAACTCGGCGTTCTCCGACAGGAACCCGTAGCCGGGATGCACCGCGTCCGCCCCCGCCGCCCGCGCCGCCGCCACGATCAGGTCGCCGCGCAGGTAGGTGTCGGCGGGCGTCACGCCCGGCAGCCGCACCGCCGCGTCCGCCTCGGCCACGTGCGGGGCACCGTGATCGGCGTCGGAGAACACCGCCACCGTGCCGATCCCCAGATCGCGGCAGGTACGGAACACACGGCGGGCGATCTCGCCGCGATTGGCCGCCAGCACAGACTCGATCATGGCCTCACATCCGGAAGACGCCGAAGCCCTCGGCCCCGGCCACGGGCGCGTTGTGGATCACCGACAGGCAGATGCCGAGAACGGTGCGGGTGTCGCGCGGGTCGATCACCCCGTCGTCGTAGAGCCGCCCGGACAGGAAGAACGGCAGCGACTCGGCCTCGATCTGCGACTCGACCATCTCCCGCATGGCCCGGTCCTGCGCCTCGTCGTAGACCTGCCCGCGCGCCTCGGCGGCCTGCCGCGCCACGATCGACAGCACCCCGGCCAGCTGCTGCGGCCCCATCACCGCCGACTTCGCGCTCGGCCACGTGAACAGGAAGCGCGGATCGTACGCCCGGCCGCACATGCCGTAGTTCCCCGCCCCGTACGAGGCGCCCATGACGATCGAGACGTGCGGCACCCGGCTGTTGGCCACCGCGTTGATCATCAGCGCGCCGTGCTTGATGATGCCCGCCTGCTCGTACTCCTTGCCGACCATGTAGCCGGTGGTGTTGTGCAGGAACAGCAGCGGCGTGTCCGTCTGGTTGGCCAGCTGGATGAACTGCGCGGCCTTCTGCGCCTCCTGGCTGAACAGCACGCCCTGCGCGTTGGCCAGGATCCCCACCGGATACCCGTGCAGGCGCGCCCAGCCCGTCACCAGGCTGGCCCCGTAGAGCGGCTTGAACTCGTCGAACTCCGAGCCGTCCACGATCCGCGCGATCACCTCGCGCGGGTCGAACGGCGTCCGCAGATCCTCGGGGACGATGCCCGCCAGCTCCTCGGCGTCGTACAGCGGCTCGCGGACCGGCCCCGGCGCCGGCCCCAGCCTGCGGTGGTTGAGCCGCGCCACGATCTGCCGGCCCAGGCGCAACGCGTCCGGCTCGTCCACGGCCATGTAGTCGGCCAGCCCGGACATCCGCGCGTGCATCTCGGCGCCGCCCAGCTCCTCGTCGTCGGCCTCCTCACCGGTGGCCATCTTCACCAGCGGCGGCCCGCCCAGGAACACCTTCGCCCGCTCCCGGACCATGACCACGTGGTCGCACATCCCCGGGATGTACGCCCCGCCCGCCGTGGAGTTGCCGAACACCAGCGCGATCGTGGGGATCCCCGCCGCCGACAGCCGGGTCAGGTCGCGGAACATCCGCCCGCCCGGAATGAAGATCTCCTTCTGCGAGGGCAGATCGGCGCCGCCCGACTCCACCAGGTTGATCACCGGCAGCCGGTTCTCCAGCGCGATGTCGGACGCGCGGAAGCTCTTGCGCACCGTCCACGGATTGCTGGACCCGCCCCGGACCGTCGGATCATTGGCGACGATCATGCATTCGACGCCCTCGACGACCCCGATACCGGTGACCACACTCGCGCCGACGGGAAAGTCGGTGCCCCACGCGGCCAGCGGACTCAGCTCCAGGAACGGCGAGTCCGGGTCGAGCAGCAACTCGATCCGCTCGCGCGCCAGCAGCTTGCCGCGTTTACGATGCCGGGCCACGTACTTCTCCCCGCCCCCGGCCAGCGCCTTGGCATGCTCGGCCTCCAGCTCGGCCAGCTTCGCGAGCATCGCCGCGCGCCGTTCCCGGTAGACGGGACTGCCCACGTCGAGCGAACTGCGCAACGGCCGGGCGGTGCCGCGGCCGGCCGTCATGCTCCGAGTGCCCATCACCGCTCACCCCTCCACGAGATCAGCAAGCCGGCCACCTTTACGTCGTAGATTCCAACCCGCCCAGCGCCGCGATGCCCACCGCGGCTCGGCGACGGGAGGCGGCCGGCGACCGACCCGAGCCGCCCCGGCACGCCCCCAGGCCAAGGTGACATCCCATCGACGCCCAGCCTCGCGTGCAGCATGGCCCCGCTCCTCCCGCCCTGCCTCCGTGAGACACGACGGAAGCCGCCGTGGGGTGGGCGGCCGCCCGCGCCCCAGCTCGCGGCGGGACGCCCGCGGCAGCACGGCGTCATGAGCACGCCCGGGCCGGGACGCCGTCACGACTCGACGGCGGGCGATCGCCGCGGTTCGGTCATGGGTGAACCCTGCCACTCCGCCGCGAAGAAATCAATCGTGCTTGATTGTTTTTGGCCCGGACGGTCTGGTTGACTGGAACGCCATGGAACCGAGGGTGTCGAACGCGCAGGCGGTGCGCGAGCCGCGGCAGGACCGCAGCCGCGCCACCCGGCAGCGGCTGCTGGAGGCCGCCGTCGACTGCCTGTCATCCCTCGGCTGGGGCCGCACGACCGTCGCCGTGGTCGCCGAACGCGCCGGGGTGTCCCGGGGCGCCGCGCAGCACCACTTCCGCACCCGCGAGGAACTGGTGACGGCCGCCGTCGAGTACGGCACCGAGGTGCGCCTGCAGCGGGTGCGCGAGCATCTCAACGCCTTGGCGGGGCGGCGCCTGCCGACCCTGGACGTCCTCACGATGCTCGCGGAGATGTACACCAGCCCGCTGTTCCGCGCGGCCCTGCAACTGTGGGTCGCCGCCAGCTCGGACGAACAGTTGCGCGCCCAGGTCGTTCCGCTGGAGGCGCGTGTGGGACGGGCGGCGCACCGCCTCACCGTGGAGGCCCTCGGCGCGGACGAGTCCGTCCCCGGCGTGCGCGAGGCCGTTCAGGCCACGCTCGACCTGGTCCGCGGCCTCGGCCTGGCCGACCTCCTCACCGACGACTCCGCCCGCCGCTCCCGCCTGCTGCGGCAGTGGGCTTCGACCCTCGACCTGGTTCTGCGGGATCACACCGCCTGAAGATCTCGTTGAGCGTCAGCCTGACGCCGCGGTGCCCCTCGTACGAGTTGCCAGGATGTTTAAGTCTTGACCTGTTTCCTGGCGGTCTGACCGGAGACGCCCTACCGTTGCTGATCATGACAGTTGATCAAGTCGCGTTGCGTCCGGTCTTCGAAATGGATCTGCCGCTGCTCGACCGATTCGCATTGGACCCCGAATTCACCAGCCCGTTTCAGTGGTTCGGCTGGAGCGATCCCGGCCGGCTGCGGCGCCAATGGGCGGACAACGGACTGCTGGGGGACGACGGCGGCCGTCTCATGGTGGTGCGCGGCGCCGAACGCCTCGGCTTCATGGCCTGGCGCAAGATCGTGACCGGCACTGGCTCGTACTGCTGGAACATCGGCATCATCCTGCTGCCGGACGCACGCGGCCACGGCTACGGCGCGCAGGCCCAACGCCTGCTGGCCCGTTATCTGTTCGCCCACACCCAGGCGATGCGCGTCGAGGCCGACACGGAGGTCTCCAACGTGGCCGAGCAACGCTCCTTGGAGAAGGCCGGGTTCACGCGCGAGGGCGTCTTGCGAAGCTACGCGTTCCGCGACGGCGAGTGGCGCGACGCCGTCGTCTACAGCATCCTCCGCAACGAGATCTGAATCTGCTCCGGAAATGCGGAAGGCCCCCGCCGTCACGGCGGGGGCCTTCCAGAAGAGAATGTCCGGCGGCGTCCTACTCTCCCACACAGTCTCCCATGCAGTACCATCGGCGCTGAAGAGCTTAACTACCGGGTTCGGAATGGGACCGGGTGTTTCCCCTTCGCCAAAACCACCGAACAACCAACACCAACCCGACGAGCGGGCCGGCAAGCCTAAAATCCAGTTATCAACAACGGGTTCCCGTTTGTTTCCTGGGAACCGCACAGGGACGCGAACACCACACAACAGCAGACACATTCGCCAGAATATGTGTGTCAAGCCACTCGGCCTATTAGTACCAGTCCACTCCACACCTCACGATGCTTCCATGCCTGGCCTATCAACCCAGTCGTCTACTGGAGGC